>NZ_JBANRN010000015.1:22500-94325 GCF_037154155.1 Alteraurantiacibacter lauratis | reverse complement strand
TCCGGGTTCGGGCCGCTAAGGTTCGGTTTCACCGACACGCAAACAAACAGGGGCCGGAGGGGAAACCTTCCGGCCCCCTTTTTCGTGGGCGATGCAGCACGAGGGTGTCGCGCGCTATTGTCGCATTCTTCCCCTTCCGTTACGCCTGACATGACCGCATCCGGGAAACACCGGAGCGGCACACGAAAACGACCCATTTCTTGGGCGCATCGTTTCGGGAGGGAGAGATTGATGTCCGCATATCTTGCACTTGCAGTTTCGGTCGGCGTGCTGGCCGTTATCGATACATGGCTTTTCGGCGTTCCCCTGGCGACATTCCTGCCGGGGCTGGTCTGGGTCAGTTTCATCGCATGGGGCTGTTTTTTCCAGTCGGGGGCCGGCACCAAGGGGCTGACGACCGCGATTGTCGGCATGGCGTTTGGCGCGCTTGTCGGCGTCGTCGCGATCTGGGCGCTGATGGGGCCGCTGGCCGGACTGGGCGATCTTGCCGGGCCGGTTGCCGTGGGCCTTGGCGCGTTTGTAATCTGCCTTGCGAGCCGGGTGCCACTGCTCAGCACCATTCCGGCAAGCGTGTATGGCTTTGCGGCGGTTGCCGGTGCCACCTTCCTGATGGCCGGTGGCGAAACGATGGATCCCGTGGGCGCCTATATCCCCACGGTGGTTTCCATCGTGATTGGCGCGGTGTTCGGCATTGTGTCCGAATTGCTGGCCAATGTGCTGACCAAGAAGGCCTGATCGCAGGCCAGACACGAAAAAGGGGCGAGGAAGCTGCACGCTTCTCCGCCCCCTTTTGCAGCCGCCCTCAGCGCGCAAAGGCGTGTGGCGATTGGTATGGCATCACGATGCCCAGCGCCTCGATCTCGTGGATCGCGCCGCCCCAAACCTTGTAGATGTGGATGGCGGGCATATCAAAAGCGTTGAAGCGGCGCATGTCGCGGCTTTCAAACCAGGGCACGCCGATCAACGGGGTGTAATCCTTGTCCATCGCATGGTGGAAATGGCTGACGCCCCAGACAAGGCCCGTCACCTCGTCGGCGATTTCCACGCGGCGGTTTTCGATCGTGTCGATATATTCCCACATGTTTGTGTCGATCTGCGCCGCGCAGCCCAGCCCGCCAAGATAGGCGAATTCGCTGTCCGAAAAGACTACGCCCGGCCGGGTGAAGGAATTGCGCGCGGTTTGGAAACCGTTTTCGTGGCGGACGCAATCATCGGCCATGTTGGAAAAGCGCGAATTGTTGAGGTCGAGCGCATCGTAATAGGATGTGCCCAGCCAGATCAGCCGCGCCCGGCTGTCAGCATAGGCGGCAGGCACCGGTATCAGCAATTGCGTGCGGGGCGATTGCAAATTGGCGAGCTGGGCATCGGAAAGGTTGCGGGCGATCAGATGCTCGGCTTCCTCCACCGCGCCGCTGGCGTCGAGTTTCAGGCGGATGCCCACCAGTACCGGCGCATCACCTTCGGCCATCATGGTGAGAAGGCCCACCTGCCCGCTGACCGGATCGGCCACGTGGACGGCATAGCTGTCCGTCCCTTCGCCGGTGATCGTGTCAAACGCGCCTTCGCCCGGACGGCTGCGCGCGAGGTTTTCCATGACCACCGCATTTCTGGCCCATCGCACCGCGTCCGGCTCATCGTCGATCAGCGCCTGTGCATAGGTATCGGCGAGCGCGATCAGGCACGCCCGGTCGCATCCCGCAACGGGCGGAGGGGATGATTGCGCGGCGGCCGGAGTGGCCAGCGCCAGTGCAGAGGTGGCCAAAACGGCGGCGAGGGTGGATTTCATTCGGCTCTCTCCCATGACGAATGCTCAGATGCGGTAATCCTGCAGGCCCGGCTCGGTCGAGAAATCGGCCCGACCCTTCCAGGTGAACAGGCGCCAGAAATAGCGCCGCCACGGCCAGGCCAGAATGGCATTGAACAAAATGGACATCGCGCCGAAGGTCCATTCGACCACGCCTTCATCGAGCGCGAAGTTCCAGTACACGATCACCAGGTTGATCGGCACCAGTGCGATGATGGTGAGCGGCATGGCGCGGTTGATAAGGATGGTGACGCCAAGGATCACCTCGATTACCTTGACGATGTCGAACAATCCGCTGGCCATCAGCGCCAGCGTGAAATCGCGCGCGGCAGGTTCGTTGCCCAGCGGCTGGATTTCCGGCCACAGGAAATGCATCAGGCCTGAAAACAGCCACCATCCGCCAAAGATCAGGCGGCTGAGATGATAGATCCAGAAGATCGCCGGCCCGGCGAGCTCTTCACTGTCTTCGGGGGCTGAAAATTGCGGGGTGTCAGTCATTCGATGTTCCTGCCGCCTGCTGCGCGGCCCATGCCGCCTCCCGCTGGGCGGCGAAGCGCGGGCTGGTGGCGGTGATATAGCCGCGGATCTGCACATTGCCTTCGTGGCAGGCATATTCGAACATGCCGTAACCCTCGTCGCGCAGCCAGGGAATGTCGAGCTTGTAATGCCCCTCCATCACCAGCGGATCGCGCACCCAGGCTTCGTAGTGCACCTGGTCGGGGTTCATCAGCGTCAGCCGTTCGGTGATGTGCAACTGTTCGGAATTGGGGGCAGGGCCCATCGCCATGCCGGGGCGGAAATTGGTCGTCTCTATCACCAGCGTGTCGCCATCCCAGTGGCCGATCGAATAGCCAAGGTCGAACTGCACCGAGGGCGGCGGGGGCGTCCGGCCATCGAGATAGACGAGGCGCGTTTCGTGAATCATTTCCAGCTGGATCGCCACAAGGCCGGGTGACTGGAAGATCTGGATCCCGCCATTATAGGCGCCGGGCAACATGGATCCGGGCATACCGCGCGTCAGGCAGCGGTCGAAAATGCCGAAATCCTCCATCCGGTCAAATACTTCGGTGTTCCAGCTGGTGCGTTCCGCGCTGCGCAAGCGCTGGCCCAGCGGGGTGAGCGGGGGATAGCGACCGTTGGCGGGTTCAACCACCATCGATGTCTGGCGCAGCGGGTGGCCGCGCTCGGCCCAGTGCCCCATGCTCATCACGCCAACTTCGACTTCCTCGTCATAGCGGTCGAGCTGGGCCTGCGCGTCCGCGAAGGCGGCGGAATATTCGGCATCGGTCAGGAAGGCGCGGGTGCCGAAATGAGCCGGACGCTCGCGCGGGGTTTGGCCCAGATAATCGACCGGCCACTTGCCGCGCAGGTCCGGATCGCCCCATTGGGTGCGCGGCATCTGCCAGCCGGGTGGCGGCGGCTGGAACCGTGCGGCCATCTGCGCCTCGAAGGCGGTCTGATCGGGCGAGGATTGCTCCTGCGCTGCGACCGGGCCGGTTGTGGCCGGAACGCTGCCAAGGCCAAGGCCAAGGGCCAGTGCCCAGGCCGTTCGTGTCCACTGCGTCATCCCTTCTCTCCCCACCAGCGAGTATGCCCCGCTGTGTGGGGGACGCAAGAGCCACCTTGCGCAAGCCCTCCTCTATTTTGCGCGCGAATAGGGAATGTTTACCATCGCGCGGGTATTCTCGCCGCGTCGCAATCCAGGGTTTTGCCCAAAGCGGGCGGGAGGGATACCGTGGCAAGCACTGTTCTGGGCAATTATCCATCGATCCGGTCGATCACCGATACCGCAGGAAGCGCCCGCCGGCGCGCGCGGGCGCATTTCTGGCGCGCCGCTCTGGCCGGATTGAGCCTGTTCTGGATCAGCCTGACTGCGCTGGTTGCCATGCGCCTGTTCTAAACGGGGCGCGCTACTTTACGCGTGACGCATTGAGCCGCTCGCGCGAGACCCAGGTGCCGTGCACCTGGCTGCGCAGCGCAAGGCCGGTCTTGACCTTGGCCACCGGGCCGTTTTCCACCGCGTCAGCTTCCACGATCCACAATTCGGAGGAATAATCCGCCGGGTTGGGGCTGTTGGGAATGTCCACCACACTGAGCAGCCATCCGCCATGCCCCGCCTCCTTGGACGGGACATGCGCCGGTTCGCTGATCCCCGCGCCCGGCGGGAGTTCCATCGCGGTGATGCGGCCATTGCCCGGTTCAATCCTGAGCAGGCAGTTGAAATTGGCCCCCACCGGGCCGCCCAGCATCGGCGGACCTTTCGCCTTCGGGTTCATGGACAGATACCAGGCGCGGTTATAGGGGCGGCCCTGATCGGCATCGGCCAGGCGGCACAGATCGCCCGAAGGGCCAAGCGGCCGCTCGGTCAAGGTGGGCGCATCCTTGCTCATGTCGATTGTCCACCGGGTGAGCGCGCCCTGAATGTCCTGCTGCGCGATCTGGATGCCGCCCGCTTCGCGCATGAACTGGAAGGCGTTGGTATTGGTGAGGCACAGGTCGATATGCACCAGATCGCCATCGTCGAAGGCGTTGACTTCGTGGAAGCACGATACGCCCAGCGGCCCTTCGATCCACTTCATTTCCGACACATCGCCGTATCGCGGCATGATGCCAATATAGCTGGGCAGATCCTGCCGGTGCGCCCAGTGCTCGCCGCCTGCCTTGATCCGGTCGAGATCGGCCAACGTGGGAAAGATCGGCCAGATCGCGTATTTCTCGGTAATCACGAAATCGTGGATTGTGGACAGATAAGGCTGCTCGAACCACTGTTCCTTTACCAGATTGCCGTCCGCATCGGCGATGCAATAGGCGACGTGCGGGTCGCACAGCCCGCCCGCCTCGTAGCCGAAGAAGAACAGCTCGCCCGTGACCGGATCGATGCGCGGATGTGCGGTAAATGTCTGGGATTTAAGCTTTCCTTGGTAATCCCATTTGCCCACGGTTTCCAGCGTGTGCGGGTTCACTTCGTATCCGCGGCCGTCCTCTTTGGTCATGAACAGGCGGCCCGCGTGCCAGACCGGCGTGGTGTTGGCGACCGTGCGATCCTTGCCTGCGACCGAGGGGTCATCGGTAAAGGGGTTGCGATACTTGCCGAACAAGGCGCGGCGGGCCTCGCGTTCCAACTGGTAGCGTTCGGTTTCGACATATTTGATCGCGAAATCCACCGCGCCGCCGGTGAAATCGAACTTGGCGATCATGCCATCGGCAGACAGGGCGATATCATCGGCGAACATGGGCGGATGGGCATTATCGGGCACGGCGCGGAAAAAGGCGCCTTCGACATCGGCCGGAATTGTGCCTTCCACGTCCAGATTGCGCACCGCCATTTCCACGCGGCGTGGCGTGTTGGTGCCAATGAAATGAATGGTTTGCGGAAAGGCTGCCATTGCCTCATCTCTCCCGATATGTGATTCCTGCGCAATAATGCTAACAGGTGTTAGTGTTGGCGCAAACAGGCTTTGCCAATATGAGGCGCAAAGCCGGGTCGCATTGACAGGGCGCAAATTCGAAGGGTTCGACCAAGGTGGGTGACACACAGGTGGGGAAAGCGGGCAATGCGGCTTTGCTGCATGATCTGCTTAAACTGAACAACCGGCTGATGGCGCCGTTCAGCACGCATTTGGCGCATCGCTATCGCATCAGCCTGAACGAATTTCGCTTGCTGATGACGATCGGCGCGCTGGGCCGCACGGCCAGCCACGAAGTGGCGGAACTGACCGGGGTGAATGTGATGAGCGTCAGCCGCGCAGTGGCCACGCTGGAACGGCACGGCCGTGTGGCCGTGGTCCGCGACGAGAGCAACCGCCGCCGCAAATGGTTGACGCTGACCGAAGAAGGCCAGCGCCTTTATGATGCGATGCGTCCGCAGACCGACAAGGTGGCCGCTTACCTGTTCGACGGGATGGACAGCAAGGACATCGCCGCGCTGGCGCATCTGGTCGCGGGCATGATCGCCCGGCTGGAAGCGAAGGATGCATCGGGCCGCAGCGCCTTCCTCGAAGCGACGCGTCCGGAAGGGGAATGAGATGACCCCGGACGAGCGCCGCGCGATCGAGGCCGATGTCACGCGGCTGATCCACGCCTATACCTGGGCCAATGACGATGCCGACTGGCACGCCTGCGCGGCCCTTTACACCGAAGACGCGCTGTTTCGTCGTCCCAGCGGGGGCGAGCCGGTGCGCGGGCGGGCAGCGATCCTGGCTGGCTTCCTTGCCCGCCCGCCGCGCGCACAGCGCCACGCCATTACCAATGTGCTGGTCGATGTGGTGGACGAAAACACTGTCCGCGCGCGCAGCGTGATCGTGCTTTACATGGGCGAGGTGACCAGCGATGACGGTCTGCCGGTGCAGGATGCAAAAAGCCCGCTGATCGGCACCTTTACCGATCTTGTGGTGCGCACCGATGAAGGCTGGCGCTTTGCCGAGCGGGTGGGGGCGCTCGATTTCCGTCCCTAGGGCGTCGCAGCAGGCGCCGTCACCTCTTCCCGCCCTTTGACCCGCAGCGCGCGGCCCACCAGCAGCGCCACGGCCACGCAGGCCAGCGCCGGGAACGCCGCCACGCCGAGGAATGTGCGCGCAGGCACATCGGAGGAAATCATCGCCGCGCCCAGCGGCGGCCCGGCAAAGGCGCCCAGCCGCGCCACCAGCACGCCCATGCCCACCGCGCTCGACAGCAGGCGCGCGGGGAACAGGTAAGCGGCAAGGCCGGGCAGCACCATGCCGCCCGCATTCGCGCCGCCCACACCCACCATCAAAAGCAGCGTCCAGCGGGAGGTGTCGGGCGCGGTCAGGCCGATCACGGCAAAGCTCGCTGCCATGCTGCCGAACAGCAGCATCAGCGTCAGCCCCCTGCGCCAACGATCCATCAGCACGCTGGCGCCGATGCCGATGGCAAGCCCCGCCAGATTGGCAACGCCTGCGACTTGCGCCGCCACATCCATTGTGAGGCCCGCCTGCGGCAGCACGGTGGGCAGCCACGAATTGAGCAGGTAGAGATTGAGCGCGTTGAGCGCGAGCATGGTGGAAAACACCGCGAAGGGAAACGCCCAGGGCCGCGCGAACAGCGTGAATTGCGGCAGCTTGGCCGCGACGGATTTGGGCTCTGCCCCCTCGGCGCGGTCAGGCTTGCCCCCGTCAAGCATCACCCACAGCGCGGCTGCCAGCAGCACGGCGAACAGGCCGGGCGTGTAGAACAGCATCGGCCAGCCCGCCGCCGCGATCAGCAGCGGCGCGGAAATCCCGGCCAGCGCAAGGCCGACAGGGATGCCGGCGGAAACCACCGCCATCACCGTCGCGCGCATTCCGGCCGGGGCCAGTTCGCTCGACAGCGCGCTGACATTGGGCAGGCAGGCGCCCAGCGCCAGACCCGTCAGCAGCCGCCAGATCAGGAATTCGGTCACCGTGGTGGCGGTGGCGGTGATGAGCGTGAACACGCCCGTTGCCAGGCACCCGCCCACAATCAGCGCGCGCCGTCCGAAGCGGTCGCCCAAAGGCGCGATCAGCGCACCGCCCACGCCAAGCCCGATCAGCAGCGCGGTGAAGACCCACCCGAAACTGGCCGGTTCCAGGCCCAGGGCAGCGTCCAGGCGCGGCACCGCGATAGACATCGCGGCAATATCGAACCCTTCCATGATGAATACGCCCGCCAGCAAGGCGAGCGCGGCCATGTGGCGCGGCTGGATCATGTTGTGTCTCTCCCCCCCTCTTTTTCCTTCACTTATCCCACGGGCTGGGCATGCGATAGGGGACGGTGAGGAAATCGGCTTCCACCTGCCGGATCGCCCCGTCCACGATCTTGAACGCTTCGGCCAGGTAATAGGAATGCGGGCGGCGCACCGGGCTGCGTACCGGCGTGCCATCGGTCAGCGTGTAATCGCCAAGGCGGCCCGAATGGTCGATAAAGCCATAGGCAAGCACAATGCCCTGTTCCACATCCACCAGCGGGAAGCGGCGGGCGCGCAATTCATCGTCATAACGGTACCAGCCAAGGGCAAACTGTTCCTCGCACCCCAGCCGCGCGATGGGCAGGGGAAAATCGGCGTTGTTGGTGGTCTGCACCCCGTTTTCCACCCGGTTGCATTGCGGGTGAAAGCGCGTGCGGATGATGCCGTCGTTCCGCTCGATCGTCTCGAAATAGCCATTGGCGATCGCCACCAGCTCGGCGCGCGGGGCGGGCGTGACGGGCAGCGCCATTTCCGGCTTGTCCACGAAAGCCTGCGGGCCAAAGGGGAAGCCTTCGTCCTTGTTGCGCGCCACCACGGTTTCGACCCCGGTGATGCGGCCATCCGCGCCCACTTCCAGCCTTATGCAGGCGGGGTTAAGCGCGTCAGTCTCCTCCAGCGCGGTGAACACGGCGACTTGCCCCGCATCGGGCTCCGCCATCAGCAGGCGGTAGGGGTGCAGCGCGGTGACAGTGTTCCAGCAGCCATCGCCGGGGGCGATTTCCACGTTGTTTTCGGTGTTGAACACCTCTGCCGCGAAAGGCACGGCCGACGCATCGCGCGCGGCCAGCGCCGCCAGATAGGCGTCCATCACGGCGTAAAGTTCGTCCCTGTCGGCCCATCGGCTGGTCAAGGCGCTCTCCCCTCTGCTTGACTTGAGGCCGCACTACATCAAAAGTAACGCTCGTTAAAGTCGCGCGGTTGAATCGCGTGAACGCAAGAGAGGATCGGACAGGCGCGATGGACCCTCAAGGGCTTCTGGCAGTGGTAACGGGCGGCAATTCGGGCCTTGGCCGCGCCTGTGTCGAGGCGTTGCTGGCGCGCGGCGCGCGCGTGGTCAGCCTTGATCTGGGCGGCGAAGCGGTGCCGGGTTCGTCCTTCATCGCCTGCGATGTGGCGGACGAAGCGCAGGTGGCTGCCGCTGCCGCGGAGGTTGCGGCAGGGCACGGGACGCCGCATATCCTGATCAACAGTGCGGGCATTGGCGGTATCGGCCCGATTGCCAGCGCCGATGCACCGGGCGATGTACCTGCGATCCGCCGGGTCATCGATGTGAACCTGCTGGGCGCGATCACCGTCACCGCGCATTTCGCCCATCTGATGACCCGCGCCGATCCGCAGGGCGAAGATGGCGAGCGCGGCGTTATCATCAACGCCTGCTCGATCGCCAGTTACGAAGGGCAGGAGGGGATGAGCGCCTACACCGCCGCCAAGGCGGGTCTTGCGGCCCTGACGCTGGTCTGGACGCGCGATCTGTCGCGTCATGCCATACGCTGTGCGGGAATCGCGCCGGGTTTCATGGCGACGCCGATGGTATCGTTCCTGCCCGATGATTTCGTGGCCGAGCTGCTGAAGGATGCCGAATTTCCCAAACGCGCAGGGCGAGCGGAGGAATTTGCCCGTGCCGCGCTGTTCATTATCGAAAACCCGCTTATCAATGGCGAGGTGATCCGGCTCGACGCCGGCACGCGCCCGCCTGCCCGCACCCAATGGTCGGCAGGCTGACAAGGTGAAAACGCATGGCTGACATTCCCCTTCCTCCCGGCTTCACCGCGCAGAAAATGGACGAGGCGCGCCGCGCGCTCGAATCCGTGCTGGGCGCGTCCAAGGTGTTTTTCGAGGATCTCGACCGGCGTTCCTATTTGGACAAGTTTGCGGTCAACGATGCGCTGCATCACCCGGCGGGCGCGGTGGCGTGCGAGAGCGTGGAGGAAGTGCAGGCGGTGGTGCGCGTGGCAAACCAGTACCGCCTGCCGCTGTTCCCCATCAGCCGAGGCAAGAATCTGGGCTATGGCGGCACCGCGCCGGTACTGGCGGGCAGCGTGGTGCTCGACCTCAGCCGCATGAAGCGGATCGAGTTCGATGCCGAGCTCGGCACGGTCATCGTTGAGCCGGGCGTCAGCTTTTACGACCTGTATGATTACGTGCAGGCGAACAATCTGCCCTATTGGCTCTCCACCCCCGGCAACAGCTGGGGCAGCGTGATGGGCAACGCGCTCGATCGGGGTGTGGGCTATACCCCCTATGGTGAGCACACCAAGAATATCTGCGGGCTGGAAGTGGTGCTGCCCGATGGCGATCTGGTGCGCACCGGCATGGGCGCCTTCACCAATGCGCCCACCTGGCAGGCCTATCCCTTTGGCTTTGGGCCGGGGTGGGATCAGATGTTCGTCCAGTCCAATTTCGGCATCGTGACCAAGATGGGCATGTGGATGATGCCCGAACCCGAAAGTCTGATGGGCATGGATGTCGAATTCGACCGGCCCGAAGACCTGAAGGTGATGGTCGACACCATCGCACCGCTCAGGCGTGAGCGGGTGCTGACGCAAAGCCCCAGCATCGGCAACTGGCTGCGCGCTGCGGCCGTGCTCACGCGGCGCACCGACTGGACCGACAAGCCCGGCGCGATCACCGACGATGTGATCGACGCGATCCGCCGCCGCTTCGACATCGGCTGGTGGGGCGTATCGCTGCGGCTTTACGGGCGCGAGGAGGTGAACAAGGCCGCCTACAAGATCCTCGAAACGGCAATGGGCAATGCCGGGCCGCTGTCCATCCGGCCCACCAGTTGGGTGAAGGGGCAGCCGATGGAATATTCGGGCTGGACCGGCACGCCGATCACCTTCCCGATGCAGAACGTCAACTGGTATGGCGGGCGCGGCGGACATATCGGCTTTTCGCCCATCATCGAGCAGGACGGCGACAAGGCGCTGGCGCAGTTCCGCCGCACTTATGCCCGCTATCAGGAATACGGCATGGATTACCAGGGCAGCTTCGCCTTTGGCGAGCGACACCTGACCAATGTCAACGCGATGATTTTCAACAAGGATGATCCGGCGATGATGGCGCGGATCGATCCCTTCTTCCGCACGCTGGTGGCCGATGCGAAGCAGCACGGTTATGGCGAATACCGCACGCATCTGGATTATATGGATCTGGTTGCCGACACATACGACTTCAACAACGGCGCGATGCGGCGGCTGAACGAGAAGGTGAAGAACGCGCTCGACCCCAACGGCATCATTGCGCCGGGAAAGAGCGGGATCTGGGGCGCATACGGGCGACCTGGCGGAGAGGAGGCGGGCGCATGAGAAAGTCTGTCGTTTTTGGAACGGCGCTGGCGGTGGCGCTGGCCGGATGCGCGGGCGTTGCCGTGGCGCAGAATGCCGCGACGCAGGCGGCTCCGGCAGCCGCGCCCGCGGGCCCCCCGCCCGGTATGCCGCAACCCATCACCATGGCGCAGCGCCCCGGCGCGATTGGCGGTGAGGCGCTCTATGTCGAATATTGCATCGCCTGCCACGGCCCGAACGGCATGGGCACGGGCTTGCTGCAACGTGCCGGGCGGCCCCAGCCGCTGTTGGAAGCGCGCGGCGGAATGCCCGCCGCTTTCGTGATCGCGGCAGCGCGCAATGGCATCGGCAACATGCCCGCGATCCCGCGCGGCGAGGTGAGCGACGAGCAATTGCAGGCGATTGCCGATTACCTGGCGGCTGGCCCGCACGCCGTGGCAGGGGGCGCGTGATGAAGCTGACGCGGCGCAATCTTATCGCGGGCGGCGTGGCGGGCGCGCTGGCCGTGCCCACCGTGGCGGCGCTGGCGCGCTGGCGCTGGCAGCACGGCAGCCACACCGGCCTGGTTCACGACACAGGCCTTGCCGCAGGCAACCGCTTTGCCGCCGCCGGAGCTGCCGCCGGGCGGCCCAGCATGGCGGTGGAAGGCGATGTGATCCGCTTTGCCCGCGCGCTGGTGGACACGCGCCCCGCGCTGATCGCGGGGGTGACCCGCCATGCCGACGCGCTGCTGATTGGCGAGGTTGCGGCAGAGGCGGGCTATATGCTCGCCGCCGAACTTACCGGCGATGCGCAGGGCTGTGCGGGCAACAGCTGCGATGCCGGTTTCATCGCGCTCACGCGCATGGCGGTGGGTGCAGGGGCGCTGTGGGCCGAGGCGTTTGGTGCATGGGCGGCGAACCCGCAAGGCGCGATCCAGCCGCAGCCGCAGGACAATGGCTGGTTTGCCGATAAGGGCTTGGCGCTGGGCTGGTTGCTGGTGCCGCGCGGTTAGGCCCGGCACCAGCCGCGCATCAGGATTGTATCCGGCACTGGAAGCTGCTGGCCACCGCCGGATTGCCCACGCCGTCATACACCGCCTGCATCGGCCAGGCGCAGAGCGGGCGTTCCATCGGATCGCGCGGGGGTGCCGGCGGCTGTCCCGGCATTCCGCCGCCAGCCTGCACGGGCCGGGTGGCAATCAGGCGGTCGGGCGCAATGCCGGTGGTCGACCAGGCATCAATCGCGCCCAGCGTGTCGAACACGCTTGGCCCTTCGCCGCCGCTGCAATGATCCATCCCCGGCGCCATGAACAGGCGCAATTGCGCATCGCGCTGCGCGGCGGGAAGCGCGTTGTAGAGGCTGTGGTGGAAGGCCAGCGTGTTGGTGGCGGGGATCAGCCCGTCATTCCAGCCGTGGGACAGCAGCAATTTGCCCCCGCGCGCGAAAAAGGCGGCAAGGCCATCATGCGGGACATTGAGGATGCTCGCGCCATATGTGCGCCCATCCTGCATATACTGGCGGTAATCGGTGGTGCGCCAGTTCCAGTCATTCCGCCCGTGATAGACCAGATCGCGGAAATAGCTCATCGCCACCGGGAACGGTTCCTGCCCCATCACCAGCGCGGCGAGCTGCATCTCGCTGCCATAGGGCCAGCCGGGCAGCAGCAGATTGCCCGCATTGTCGCGCACCCCGCCATAAATGTTGGCCATGGCCTGCCGCTGCTCCGGCGTCAGATCGACACGGGAAAGGTCAAACCGGCATTGCAGCGGATTGCCGACCAACCCGTCCGCCAGCCCGTCGAGCGCGTCGCACTGGCGGATGACTTCGGCATGCACCGCGCCCAGCACCTGCGGCGTGATCGCCGCGCCAAAGCGCTGCGGCTGCCAGCCCTGCCACATCGTCTGCGTCATTAGGTCGGTCATCGGATTGGCCGGTGCCATCGCGCTGATCGCATCAAAATCGTTCGGGTAACGATAAGCCGCCATCAGCCCCTGCCGGCCCCCGGTGGAGCACGAGTTCCAATAGGAACGGCTCGGCGCGCGGCCATAGAAACGCTCCACCACCGCCTTTGCCGCCACGGTGGTGACATGGACGGCGCGGTGCCCGAAATCGACCAGCTTTTCCGGATGGCCTATGGCCCATTCCGCGGTCAGCCCGTTGCCGGTGTGGCCGGTATCGGTGGCCGCCGTGGCATAGCTGCGCACAATATTGCGGCCCATTTCGGTGTAGGAGAGAGAGCCCGCCCAGATGCCGTTACCCACGCCCACATATTTGCCGTTCCACCCGCTCAGCGGCAGCCAGACTTCGGACTTGATGTCGGAATCGGATGTGGGCGTCAGCGTCAATTGCACGCGGCAAAAGGCGGGCACATCGGCAAAGGGGGATGCGGCAATGCCCGGCGGCGGGCCGAACGGATTGGCCGGCGCGACAAAGCCGCCCGCATCCACCACTTGCGCGGACGTAACGCGCCCGCCCTCGATCGGCATCCCGGCCAGATCCTCGCACGCGGCAAGTGCGGGCGTGGCAAAGGCCAAGGCGGCGATGGAGCTGGCGGCGGCCAGCACGGATTTCAGTTCCATGTCTCTCTCCCCTGTTGGCGCTCTTCATGCCGCCTGCATGGCGACCGGGCAAGCCTTGGCGTTACCTGCGGATGATCAGGCTGTCGGGGCGCTTGCGCGGCACCCATTGGCCGCGGCCGGGGAAGTTTTTCAGCACTTCGCCATCCCACAGCCGCACGATCCGCCGCTGGAAACGCCATCTGCCGTCCGCGCCCTTCACCGCGTGATCATCATACCAACCGGTGAAACGCAGCGTATAGGGCGGCTCGCCCTCGCATTCGGTGACGAAGGCAAAGCTCTTCAGCTTCACGCTGCCATCATCCTGCGGAAAATACTTGATCTGCGTCACATGGTGTTGCCGCCCCGGAAAGCCCGGCGCGTTGGCGTAATGCTTCATCAGGCCGCGAATGCCCTCGTGCCCCTCCCAGATGTCGGGATCCTCGAACACTTCCTCGCGCATTTCGCAATCTTCGGTGAAGCAGGCGACCAGCCCCTCGGCATCGCCGGAATCGAGCGCCCAGGAATAATCGGCAAGCAGATCCTGCAAAGCCAGACGGTCTTCAACGGCAAGCTGCGGCATGAACTCTCCCCTTATCGCGTGTTGCGTCAACCGTAACACCCGTTAGTATCGCCGCCAAGAGTAAGGAGAGGATTCTTGGGCAAGATCATCGTTTCGGGCGCATCCGGCCATTTCGGCCACGCGGCAGCGGAGCAATTGCTGGACAAGGGGGCGCAGGTGATCGCCCTGTCGCGCCATGTCGACAAGCTGGCTGACCTCGCCGCACGCGGGGCGGAGGTGCGCTATGCCGATTTCGATGATCCCGCCTCGCTGGCCGAGGCGATGAAAGGCGGCGACAAGCTGCTGCTCATCTCCACCCTGCGCGTGGGGTCGCGGGTTCAGCAGCACCGCAACGCGGTCGAGGCTGCGGTGGCGAACGGCGTAAAACACATCGTCTACACCTCGGTCATTGGCGGCGGGCTGGCCGAACATCCGGGGGTGGAGCAGAAGGATCACTACAACACCGAACAGCTCATCATGGCATCAGGCGCGGCGTGGACGTTCCTGCGCAACAGCCTCTATGCCGAAGCGGTGGCGACCGCGATGGCGATCCCCGCTTTGCTGGCCGGTTCCAAACCCGACAATGCCGGGCACGGCACGGTGGCGATTGTCAGCCGTGACGATTGCGTGGCCGCCGCGGTGGGCGTGCTGACGCAGGAGGGGCACGAGAACACGGCCTATGACATTACCGGGCCGGAACTGCTTTCGGTGCCGCAGGCGGTGGCGATGATTTCCGACATGGCGGGCAAGCCCATCGAATTGCAGCATGTCGATGACGAGGGGATGTACCGCTATTTCGACAGTTTGGGCGTGCCGCGCAAGGCGAGCGACATCGTGCCCGATGGCCCGATCCCCTGGGCGAGCGAGGGCATGGTCACCTTCGGCCAGTCGATCCGCGAAGGGCTGTTTTCGGTGCTGAGCAACGATGTGGAGCGCATTACGGGGCGCAAGCCGCGCACGCTCAAAAGCGTGCTGGAACAGCACAAGGGTGAGTGGCCGCAATGATCCGTCGTCTTGCTCTTGCACTCGCCCTGCCGCTTGCTCTGGCGGCCTGCGGCGAGGATGTGCCCGACATCGACACCAGCACCTATGGCGCGGGCGCCAATTGGGAGACGACCGGCGGCGATTGGGCGGGCAGCCATTTCTCGCGCCTTGGCGGGATCACGAAAGGGAATGTCGGGCAGCTGGGGCTTGCCTGGGAATATGATCTGGGCACCGCGCGGGTGCAGGAATCGACGCCGGTGGTAATCGACGGGGTGATGTATGCCAGCGGCAATCTGGGCCGCGTCTATGCGCTGAACGCCGCGACGGGCGAGGAATTGTGGACCTTCACCCCGCAAATGGACATGCAGATCGCGCGGTCCGCCTGCTGCGACTGGGCCAATCGCGGCCTTGCCGTATCGCAAGGCAAGGTGCTGGTCGCTGCGCTTGACGGGGTGCTTTACGCGCTCGACGCCAAGACCGGCGCAATTGAATGGCAGGTTGATACCATTGTCGACAAGAGCCGCGGCTACACCGTCACCGGTGCGCCCGAAGTGGCGGGCAATCTGGTTGTGATCGGCAATGCCGGGGCGGAATACGACACGCGCGGCTATGTCACCGCCTACCGCCTGTCCGATGGCAAGCAGGAATGGCGCTTCTTCACCGTGCCGCGCGATCCGGCGACCGGCCCGCAGGAAAACCCCGAACTCGAAGCCGCGCTGGAAACCTGGAGCGAGGAGACGCGCTGGGACATTGGCGGCGGCGGCACCGTGTGGGATGCGATCAATTACGATCCCGTGTTCGATCAGGTCATCATCGGCACGGGCAATGGCGGCCCCTATCCGCAGGCGATCCGCAGCCCCGGCGGGGGCGACAATCTCTACCTCAATTCGCTGGTCGCGCTGGATCGCAAGACGGGGCGGGTGAACTGGCACTTTCAGGAAACCCCGCAGGACAATTGGGACCTCACCGCGACCCAGCCGATGGTGCTGGCCGAGATGGAGGTGAACGGCGAGACGCGCCCGGTGGTGCTGCACACGCCCAAGAACGGCTTCTTCTTCGTGGTGGACCGCGAGACAGGCCGCGCGCTCGCCGCCAATGCGATTGTCCGCGTGAACTGGGCCGACGGGTTCGATCTGCAAACGCAGCGCCCGAACATGCGGATGGATCAGGCCGACTATACCAACGGCCCCAAGATCGTGTTCCCCGGATCGCCGGGTGCGCGCAACTGGTATCCGGCGGCCTTTGATCCCACGCGCCAGCTTTATTTCGCCCATGTGCTCGACATGGGCAATCTGCTGTGGCTGCCCGGCCCGGTGGACAATGTGAAACGCGAGGAGAACTTCCTCAACGCCGGGGCTGCGATCCTGTTCACGCCCGATTTGCAGGCCGCCGCGCCGACCTTACCTCCGCCTGTGCGGGCAGCAGTGGAAAGCCATCCGCAATGGCAATGGGTGAAGGATCAGCCCTATACCAGCGAACTGCGCGCGATTGACCCGCTGACCGGCGCGACCAAATGGGCGGTGCCGTCAATGGGCTGGCAGGATCGTTATGGCGCGCTTGCCACGCAGAGCGGCCTCGTGTTCCACGGCAATCTTGCAGGCACGCTGTTCGCGCGCGATGCCGATACGGGCGCGGAATTGTGGCGGATCGAAACCGGGTCCAGCATCATGGCCGCGCCGATGACCTACGAGGTCGACGGCGTGCAATATGTCGCGGTGCAGACCGGCTGGGGCGGGGGCGGCTGGGGCTTCACGCCTGGCTATTCCGCCGCCTATGCCAAAGGCAATGCCAACCGTCTGCTGGTGTTCAGGCTCGGCGGCGGGCCGGTGCCGATCCCGGCCGATCTGCCCGCGCTGGAACCTGCGCCCGCACCGCCCGCGCAATATGCCGATGCCACGCCCGACATGATTGCGATGGGCAATGCGCTGTTCATGGCGAATTGCAGCATCTGCCATTCGAACCAGCCGCGCGCGCCGCTGCCCGATCTCAGGCGGATGAACGAGGGTGTCCACTCTGGCTTCCAGCAGATCGTGCTGGATGGCCTGCTGGTGCCGCGCGGGATGCCCAAATGGGACGACCGGCTCACCCCCGATCAGGTGAAGGCCATCCACGCCTGGCTGATCGACACGCAAGGCAAGCTGCGCACCCGCGAACTGGAATTGCAGAGGCGCGGCCTGCCGCTCGATACGCAGGCACTGACCATACTTTCGAGTTACTGAGGAGAGACACAATGACATCCGGCCTTGCCCCCGAAGGCGTGAATATCCGCCATCCCGACAAGTTGTTCATCGGCGGCGAATGGGTCGCTCCGCACGGAACCGCGATGATCGAGGTTGAAAACCCGGTGATCGAGGAAGTGATCGCGCGCGTTGCCCATGCGGACACCGTGGACATGGACCGGGCGGTCGCCGCCGCGCGTGCCGCGTTTGATCACGGCCCCTGGCCCTTCACCCCGCCGCTGGAACGCATGGCGCATCTGATGCGGATGATCGACGAGCTGGAAAAGCGTGTGCCCGAACTCGCCAAGGCGTGGACCGCGCAGATCGGCGGGCTGGCGGTTGCCTCTGCCGGGATGCACGCGGGCGCGGTGGCGGGCCTGCGCGGGATTGCCTCGCTGGGTGAACGATTCCAGTGGGAGGAACGCCGCCCCGGCATGGCGGTGAACACGGTGTGCATCGTGCGTGAACCGGTGGGCGTGGTTGCCGCCATCGCGCCGTGGAACGGGCCGTTTGCGATCATGGCGAACAAGGTGTTCTACGCGCTGATTGCGGGCTGTTCGGTGATTATGAAGCCAAGCCCCGAAACGCCGCTCGAAGCCTATATCATCGCCGAGGCGGCTGAAGCTGCCGGGATGCCGCCGGGCACGGTCAACCTCGTGCCCGCAGACCGCGAGGCGGCCGACCATCTGGTGCACAATCCGGGCCTCGACAAGGTGAGCTTCACCGGCTCCAGCGCGGCGGGGATGCATATCGCCAGCGTGTGCGGGGCGAACATGACGCGTTGCACGCTCGAACTGGGGGGCAAGTCGGCCGCGATCATCCGCGACGATTTCCCCACCGAAGCCGCCGCGCAGATATTGGGCAACACCATCACCGTGATGAGCGGGCAGGTCTGCGCGATGCTCAGCCGCGCGATCGTGCCCAAGGCCCGGCATGACGAACTGGCCGAAGCGATTGCGGGCGTGATGAAGGGGGTGAAGATCGGCGATCCCAATGACCCGACCACGCAGCTCGGCCCGCTCGCCATGCGCCGCCAGCGCGACCGGGTCGAGATGTATATCGAGGAAGGCAAGAAGACCGCCGACCTCGTCACCGGCGGGCAGCGTCCCGCACATCTCAACAAGGGCTATTTCATCGAGCCGACGCTGTTCGCCAATGTCGACAACACCAGCCGCATCGCGCAGGAGGAAATCTTCGGCCCCGTGCTGTGCCTGATCCCGGCAGAGGACGAGGAGGACATGATCCGCATCGCCAATGAAAGCCAGTTCGGCCTCAACGGCAGCGTGTTCACCCAAGATCCGCAGGCGGCCTATGACATTGCGCGCAAGGTGCGCACCGGCGTTGTCGGGCAGAACGGGATGCGCATGGAATGGACTGCGCCGTTCGGGGGCTTCAAGAAATCGGGCATCGGGCGCGAAGGCGGTGACGAGGGCATCTGGGGCTATGTCGAAACCAAGACCATTCTGGTCGACGGGCCGCTAGCGTAAAACCGCAAGCCTGCCCCCACCCCCTTCCGCACGCGGCTGGGGGTGGGGCGGGCCATCAATCGATCCCCAGACTGCGCAGGATTGCCTCGTCGCCGTCCAGCGCGCTCTGCCCCGCGGGATAGCCATTTGCTTCCAGCATGAAGGCCACCAGCGCCAGATATTGCGCGGCAGGCAGCGATCCGCCCGCGCCGGGGGGCATATTGGTGCGCGTATAGGTGTACAGATCCCCCACGCTGCGCCCGCGCCATTTGCCGAGGAATGCCTCGCCCGTGATTGGCGGAACGCCGGGCGCGCTCTGGAAGGTGGCGCCGTGGCACGCGGCACAGGCGCGGGCATAGACCGCACGGCCTTCCAGCGCCTGCGCGGCGGTGAATACGCCCGCGCTGGCATTTCGGGTGAAGCTTTGCGCCAACGCCGGATCGTCAAAACCCGCCGCTCTGCCCGCCAGCCGGAAGGGGCGCTGCGGCCCGCGCGCGCCAATTCCCGCCTCTGGCAAGGCGAACACGAACAGCGTGTTTTGCGTGCCGTGGGTCAGTTCCGGGGTGAATGCGTCGGACAGCCAGCGCCCAGTGGAGACGGCCACATATTGCTGACCGCCCACCGCAAAGCTGGCCGGATAGCCGGTAACCGAGGAGCCGAGATTGATCGCCCACAATTCCTCGCCCGTGTCCTGGTCGAGCGCGCTGAACCATCCGCCTGCATCACCCACAAAAACAAGCCCCCCGTCGGTGGTGATCAGCGACTGGAAACCCGCGCGCTGCCGCCTCTCCCAACGCGTCCGGCCCGTTACTGCGTCCACCGCAAACAGGCTGCCCAGCATCCCGTTGGCTTCAGGCACGATCGCGATTTGCTGGCTCATCCCGTAAATGCCGGGGTTCTGCGCAGGGTCAACCGCGACCATCTGCGCGCACAGATTGGCAAGCGGCATGAACAGCGTGCGCGTCTGCGGGCTGTAACTGCCGGTCATGTAATTCGCGCCGCCGGTGGGGCCGGGGCAGACCTCATGACTGGTGCCATATTCCAGCGGCACGGTGGCGGGGTTGAGATGTGCGCGGCCCGTTGCCCCGTCGATCCGTTCGATCACATTCTGGCGCACGGTGGGCCGTGCCCACAGGAAGCGGCCCGTTTCGCGGTCGAGCGTGGTGACAACGCCCACCTTGCCCGGAATCCCCGTCAGCGTGCGGTAGATGCGCCCCGGCTCGATATCGGGGGCCATCCAGGCCACTTCTGCCGGATCGGGCGCGACCTGCTGATCCACCAGGATGCGGGCGAAGGTGTGATCCAAATCCCAGTGATCGACCATGTGCTGGTAATGCCAGACGATCCGGCCCGTCCGCACATCCAGCGCCAGCGTCGAATTGTGGTAGAGGTAATCATGATCCGGCCCGGCGAGCGAAATCTTGGGCGCGGGTGCAGAAACGCTGGTGCCCATATAGATCAGCTTCAGTTCCGGGTCGTAGCTGGCGATCATCCACGCGCCGACCTGCTGCCGGCGTTCCAGCGGCACACCGCCCCAGCTCGCATCGTTGGGATCGTCGCCCTGCGCGATAATCGGCGTGCGCCACACTTCGCGGCCCGTCGTCGCATCGTGCGCCACGATGACGCAGGCGGCAGGCCCGCCCTCCGGCTCGCACGAACGGCCGGTGATGGCGAGGCCATCGGCAATGATCGGGCCGGAGCTGATCTTTGCCCCCTGCCGGTAATCGGCAATCCGCGTTTCCCACACGAGTTCGCCGGTGCGGGCATTGAGGGCGTAGAGGTAATTGTCCGCCGCCTGCCCGATGATAAGCTGGCCATAGAGGGCGATGTTGCGGGTGGTATCGTAGACCGGCAGATACTGGCCGATATCGTCGGGCAAGGGGCGGCGGTATTGCCACAGCATCTGCCCCGAACGCGCGTCGATCGCCTCGATCACATCGCTGGGACCGGGGAAATAGAGCACACCTTCGTGCACCAGCGGCGTGCCCTCCTGATGCCCCGGTGCCAGCGGCCGCGCCCAGACGAGGCGCAACTGGCCGACATTGCTGCGGTTGATCTGGGCGAGCGGCGAATGGCCCCAGCTATCCAGCGTGCGCCGCCAGCTCAGCCAGTCGCCCGCATCGGGGCGCTGGATTTCGGCATCGGTGACGGGCGCGAAATCGGGCACCAGCGGTTCCGCCGCTGGCGAGCCGGATTGCGCCGAGGCCTGCGAGAGTGCCAGCGCGGCGATGGCGCAGCCCAGCGCCCATTTGGTGCCGGCGCGCATATCAGTTGCCGATCCGCTTGGAATTGGGATCGATCGGCGTGTCGGTCTTGAGCATCGGATCCCAATGTTCGGCGATCTTACCGTCCTGAATGCGGAACATGTCGAACCAGGTCGAATAATAGGTCGCGCCGCTGCTGTCCTTTTCGGGCCGGACAAAGGCAATGGTGACAAAATCGCCCTCGGCCATGATGTTGATCATCGGCAGTTCCAGCTTGGGCAGGATGTCGCGTTCGGGGCGGGTATTGCGGATATATTCCTGCACGCCTGCCAGCCCTTGCGCGGCCATCGGGTTGTGCTGGATGTAATCGGTGCGGATGAATTCGCCCGCCCGGTCGGCCAGACCGGCCTGCAAGACGATGCGGTACATGTCGTATACCAGCCGCTTGTTGGCGGCGAGGCGCGGGTCGGTGCTGGCGAGCAGCGGCTCGTGATCGGCGGGCACCAAGGGCGGGGTGGCGGTCAAGGCGTTCTCTCCAACGGCAGCGGGTGGAGCGGTCTGTTGCGCATCATCCTCGACCACCAGATTGCAGCCTGCTAGCGCGCACGCAGCGGCAAGGCCTGTCAGATAACGCATGAATCCCTCTCCTCACCTGCATACCTGCCAAAGCCGGGGTGACAGGGCAAGCCGAAGCCGCTAAGGCGCGCCGGACAAAGTCAATTTGGTGGGTCGATGTGATGGGTAAGCCGATGAAGTTTCTGCTCTTGGCAAGCTGCGGCGCCGTGATGCTCGCCGTTCCCGCAGCCGCGCAGAACGATGATTCCTATATGGATTTCACGCCGCAATTCACGCAGGCGGATGATGCCGCGAACGAGAGCGCTGCGGAAGATGACGCAATTCTCGCAAATGTGCCTGCCCGCAATACGATTGTCGTGATCGGGCGCGGGCTTGCGTCCACTCCCGGCACGCCGGCCTATTCCGCCGTGGACATCACCCGCGACCAGATTGTCACCACCGCCAGCGGGCGGCTGGAAGATGCGCTGGTCCGTGTGGCGGGGTTCCAGCAATTCCGCCGGTCGGACAGTCGTTCGTCCAACCCCACCGCGCAAGGTGTGACGCTGCGCGCACTGGGCGGCAACGCGTCAAGCCGCGCGCTTGTGCTGCTCGACGGCGTGCCCATGCTCGATCCGTTTTTCGGCCATGTGCCGTTCAGCGCTCTTGCCCCCGAACGGCTGGGCAATATCCGGGTAACGCGCGGCGGCGGTTCCGGCCCGTTCGGATCGGGCGCGCTGGCGGGCACAATTGAGCTGGACAGCGCCAATGCGGCCGAACTGGGCCTGTTTACGGGCCAAGCACTGGCCAATCAGCGCAACGAGACCGAGCTATCCGCCAGCCTCGCCCCGCGTCTGGGCAATGGCTTTGCCATGGTCGCCGGGCGGTGGGACCGGGGGCAGGGTTTCTGGACAACGCCCGAAAGCCAGCGCGTGCCCGCCAGTGCCCGTGCCGCCTATGACAGTTGGTCTGTCAGCGGGCAGCTGGTGCAGCAACTGGGCGATGTCGAAGTGCAATTGCGCGGCGCGGCGTTTGACGATGAACGCACGCTTCGCTTTGCAGGCGCGGACAACACCAGCCAGGGTCAGGACATTTCGTTGCGCCTTGTCAGCCGGGGGCCGTGGCAGGTGGATGCGCTGGCCTATGCCCAATGGCGCAATTTCACCAATGTCGTGATTTCCTCCACCACCTTTAACAAGTCGCTGGACCAGAAGGATACGCCGGCCAGCGGGCAGGGCGGCAAGATCGAGGTGCGCCCGCCGCTGGGCGAGGGGGTGACGCTGCGGCTGGGGGCGGATTACCGACGGGCCGAAGGCAATCTGTTGGAGGATGCCTATAATGCGACCACCGGCGCGCTGACGCAAAACAGGTTTGCGGGCGGGGTGAACACCAATCTGGGCCTCTATGCCGAAAACGATTGGGAACTGGGTGCGCTGACGCTGACCGGGGGCCTGCGCGCGGATCGCTACTGGATCGAGGACGGCTATTACCGCGCGGTCAATGCGGCGGGCACGACCATCCGCGATGACCAATATGCCGATCGGAGCGATTGGGCGGTGACCTGGCGCGCCGGGGCGGTGGTGCAGGCCAACGAGGTCGTGTCCTTGCGCGCCGCGGCCTATACCGGCCTGCGCCTGCCCACGCTGAACGAACTCTATCGCCCCTTCGCCGTGTTCCCGGTGACCACCAATGCCAATGCCGCCTTGCTGCCCGAAAAGCTGGAAGGCTATGAGGCGGGGATCGATTTTGCTGTGACCGATGGCCTGCGGTTTGGCGCGACTGTGTTCGATAACCGGGTGCGCAATGCCATCGCCAATGTCACCATCGGCACCAATCTGCGCCAGAGGCAGAATCTGGAGGCTGTCCGCGCGCGCGGGGTTGAAGTGAACGGCGCGTGGCAAAGCGGCCCCTTCGGCATCGACGCCAGCGTCGCCTTTACCGATGCCACGGTGCGCGGCACGGGCGCGGCGGCGGCGCTGGATGGCAACCGCCCGTCGCAAACGCCGCAATTTTCGGGCAGCGTGACCGCCAGCTACACCGGCGCGCAAGGCATTCGCGCGGCGGCAACGCTGCGCCATGTGTCCGGCCAGTTCGAAGATGATCTGGAGACCGATCTGCTCAAGGCGGCAACCGTGGTCGACCTTTTTGCCTCCGTGCCGATCGCCGGGCGCCTGTCCGCCGTGGCGCGGGTGGAAAACCTGTTTGATACAGAAATCATCACCCGCAATCAGGCAGGCTCGATCGATCTGGGCGTGCCGCAGACGTTCTGGCTGGGGGTGCGCTACGGGTTCTGATTGCCTCTGGCGCAGCGGTGGCTATCACCGTTGCGAAAAAGGGGAGAGAGTCTGATGGCAGCCGATGCCGCTGTCCTGCCGGTGCGCAATCCGCGCACAGGGCAGGTCGATCATACAATCACGCCCGCCACGCGCGACGGGGTAGCTGACAAAGCAGCTCGCCTGCGCGCCAATCAGCCGGCGTGGGAAGCGCTGGGCGTGGGTGGACGCTGCGCGGTGATGGCCCGCTGGCTCGGCGCGGTGAAAGCCCGCGCAAGGGATATTGGTGAGGCGGATGCGGTCGATACCGGCGGCTGCCACACCTCCTATGTGCAGGGCTTCATCACCTGCGCCAATATCGGCGGCTGGCTGGAAGATGCGCCCAAGGCTTTCGCTGCGCTGGAATGGCACGGCATGAGCACATCCATGACCACGGTCGAGGTGGAAAGCCAGGTCGTCGCCTATCCGCTGGTCGGCGTGATTTCCCCATGGAACGCGCCGCTGATGCTGGCGCTGCTCGATGCGGTGCCGGCGCTGTTTGCCGGCTCCTCTGTCCTACTCAAGCCTTCCGAAGTCACCCCGCGGGTGATCGAGGTGTTGTTCGAAACCGTGCGCGACGTGCCTGAACTCGCCGCCGTGTTCGATTATGTCGCGGGCGCGGGCGAAGTGGGGCAATGGGTGGTGGAGCAGGCCGATACGATCTGCTTCACCGGCTCTGTCCCCACGGGCCGCAAGGTGGCGGTCGCCTGTGCCGAGCGGCTGATCCCCTGCAATCTGGAACTGGGCGGGAAAGACCCCTGCATCGTCACCGAAACCGCCGATCTCGACCGGGCGGCAACAGCGGTGCTGCGCGGCGCGGTCTATGCCACGGGGCAGGTCTGCTATTCGGTCGAGCGGGTCTATGTGCATGAAAGCGTGCACGATGCTTTCGTGGCAAAGCTGGTGGAGAAGGCGGGCGAGGTGCGCCTTAACACCGACAACCCGCGTGCGGGGCATATCGGCCCCTTCACCCACGCCCCGCAGGCCGACATCGTGCTGGCGCATATTGCCGATGCCAAGGCCAAGGGTGCCAAGGTGCTGACCGGGGGCGCGGTGGAGGAGATTGGCGGCGGCCTCTATATGCGGCCCACCATCCTCACCCATGTGAACCACGATATGCTGATCATGCAGGACGAAACCTTTGGCCCCTGCATCCCCGTGATGGCCTACAAGGATACAGAGGAAGCCATAAGCCTCGCAAATGATACGCACTTCGGCCTTACCGCCAGCGTGATTGCGGGCACGGCGGAGGAGGCAAAGGCGATCGGCAGGCGGCTCAATGCCGGCGGCATCTTCCTGCAGGACACCTTCCTCACCTTTGCCAAGCTGCGCACTTTCGGGTCGGACAGCTTTGGCTGGTCAGGCTATGGCGCGCCGCGCATCGGGCCGGAGAGCTTGCGCCGCTTCCTGCGCCGCAAGAGCCTGCTGACGCAGACCGGGCCGGTGGCCGATATTCGCAACGATCACCATCTGGGGAGCGCAGAAAGGGTTGGGCCATGAAGATCACCGCTGCGCTTTCGGGCCGGGGCGGGGCCGCGCCCGAACTGGTCGAACTGGAGCAGGAAGAACCGCGCGCCGGCGAGTTGCGCATCCGCCTTGTCGCCACCGGCATCTGCCATACCGATCTGCACGAACATCTGGGCCGCCATGCGCCGCAACCCATCGTGCTGGGCCATGAAGGCGCGGGCGTGGTGGAGAAGCTGGGCGAGGGCGTTTCCGGCTTTGAAGTGGGCGACCATGTGATCCTGAGCGGCAACAGCTGTGGGCGCTGCCCGTCCTGCCTTGCCGGACGGCCAACCTATTGCGACCTTGCCATGCCACTGTGCTTTGGCGGCAAGAGGCTGGACGGGTCGACCGCGCTGGGCGGGGCGGACGGCCCGGTGCATTCGCATTTCTTCGGTCAATCGAGCTTTGCCACCCACGCCATTGTCCCGCAGCGCACCGCGGTGAAAATGGCGAAAGACCTCCCGCTCGAAAAGCTGGGGCCTTTGGGCTGCGGCGTGGTGACGGGCGCGGGCGGGGTGATCGCGGCGCTGAAAGTGGGCTTTGGCGATACCATCGCGGTTTTCGGCACGGGCGGCGTTGGCCTGTCCGCCGTGATGGCGGCAAAGCTGGTAGGTGCGCGGCGGATTGTCGCAGTCGATCTCAATCCCCAAAGGCTCGAATTGGCGCGCGAATTTGGCGCGACCGATTGTTTCCTTGGCGATGCAGAGGATCTGGCAGGCGGGATCCGAGGCGTGACCGGGCGCGGCATGGATTTCACCTTCAACACCACCAATGCGCTCGCGGTGCACAGTCTGGCGCTGGAGGTGCTGGCCATGAACGGCACCGCCGGTTTCGTGGCGGCGCCGCATGGGCCTTTCAACCCGCAGATGTTCGCCATGCTGGCAGGCGGGCGGCAATTGCGCGGTATTCTGGGCGGTGATGCCAATCCGCAGACCTTCCTGCCGCTGCTGGCCGAATACTGGCGGCAGGGACGCCTGCCGTTTGACCGGATGCTGACCTTCTACCCCTTTGCCGAGATTGAACGCGCCTTTGCCGATGCCCATGCGGGCACCGCGATCAAGCCCGTTCTGCTGATGGAGACAACCGAATGACCCCCGACATCCGCGCCCAGTTGCAGGCGCTTGGCAATGATCTCACGCCTGAAATGCTCGGCGGCACGCAAGCGCTGATGGCGAGCATGAGCCGGGGCATGGCCGCCGCCACCAAGGTAACGCGCGACATCGCCTATGGCCCCGATGCGCGCCACCGGCTCGATATATTCACCCGCGATGGCCTTTCAGGTGCGCCGGTCTTTGTCTTCGTCCATGGCGGCGGTTTCGTGATGGGCGACAAGCATACCGAAGGCAGCCCGTTCTATTCCAACATGGGCGATTTTGCCGCGCGGCACGGCTTTGTCGGGGTGACGATCACCTACCGCCTCGCGCCTGCCAACCGCTTCCCCTCCGGCCCCGATGATCTGGCGCTGGTGATGAACTGGCTGCGCGCCAACATCGCCACGCATGGAGGCGATCCTGCGCGCATCGTGCTGAGCGGGCAATCGGCAGGGGCGACGCATGTGGCCGGATACCTCGCCCACCGCCGCGATCATGCATCGGGCACGGCGGGCGCGGTGTTGATGAGCGGGATTTACGACACGCGCACAGCCGCGCCCAACCCCTTTGCCGAGGCGTATTATGGCCCCGACCCGCGCGGCTGGGGCGTGGCCAGCACGCTGGCCGGGCTGCTGGCAAGCGAGGTGCCGATCCAGTTTTCGGTGGCCGAATTCGATCCCGATGATTTCCACCAGCAGGCCGCGCAGGTGGTCAGCCAGTGGCAGGCGGCAAAGGGCCGCTTTCCCGAAATGCATTTCCTGACCGGGCATAATCATCTTAGCCCGGCGCTCTCCATCGGATCGGACATCCGCGAGGTGGAGCGCATGGTGGCAGGTTTCGTGCGCCGCGTGACGGGCTGAGCGCGGGGGCGCATGGCCCCTCCGGGAACCTTACCGGCCCCGCATTGTTCTTCCCCCAAGCCAGATGCTTCAACAGTGGGAAGGAGAATACCAATGCACAAGTTCATGACCGCCGCCGCCGCCGGTGTCGCGTTGATCGGCCTGTCGGCCTGCGATGTGGAACAGACCCAAGAAGGTGAACTGCCCGAAGTCAGCGTGGAAGGCGGGCAGATGCCGGAGTTCGATGTGGATACAGCCGATGTTGATGTCCGCACCGAGGAAGCCACGGTGGAAGTGCCGGTGATCGATATCGAGGAGCCCAATGCGGGCGACGGCAACTAAGCTGCAAGACTAAAGCCAACCAGCGGGCCGGAGAGCGATTCTCCGGCCCGTTTCGTTTGCATCACCCTGCTCTTGCGCAGGCGATGCACAGCGATGCTTCAGGACGCGCCTCCAGTCGCCCGGCGGAAATTTCGGCTCCGCATTGCGCACATTCGCCGTAAGTCCCCGCGGCAATCCGGTCGAGCGCACGCTCGGTCGAGGCGATGGATCGCTTGATCATGGCCGCCTGGCCTTCGGCGGTTTCCTCGTCCTCCAACTGGTTGGCGCGTTCGTCCCAATCCTTTTCGGCTTCCTCGTCCAGTTCGGTTTCGAGGCGTGAGAGACGGCCCGTAAGTTCGGCCAGCTGGGCTTCGAGGCGAGCCTTGGCGGCGGCGGTATCGGTCATCAGTTCGTTCTCCTTCAGGCCCCGACCCAGCAGCCGTGAAAACACATCGGCTGGGCAAAGGGCAGTTTGATCGTGGCAATCGGCGGGCGGCTGACGTCGTTCCCGTCAAGTATGAGCAGGTCCATACGCTTTTCGGCAAAGCGGTCCACCGCCACCAGCACAAAGCCATCGCCTTCCGCCGCATCGGCCGTTCGCGGCACGAACACCGGTTCCTGCGCGGCGGCACCTTGCAATTCATGCGCTTTTACCTCGCCCGTGTCCCAGTCGATCTGGCCCACGCCCATCTGCGGAAAATCGCGCAGCGCGAAATAGCCTGTGCGGTATTTGCGCATGGCATAGCGGTCATCGATCTTGGGCATGTCGCCCAGCGCGCCATTGACCGGTTGCAACGTCACCGCCTGATCATCGGGCTTGGACAGGTCGAAGGTGATGCGCGTTATCTGGGTGATCGTTTCGGGCATGGTGGGCGTGCGTCCGTGCTTGTCCTTGAAGAAGGAGAAGCAATTGCCGGGGCTGCAAGGCGTGTCGAGGATCACCTTGTCGCCTTCGGAATAGGCGTTCATCACATGGCCCATGACAATGCCGGGAATGGGGAACCAGCGCATGTCGCGCGCGGGATCGCCGCCGCGCGGCATCACGCCCCACATGCTGGGCAGGTCGGGATCGTATTCGTAATAATCCCCGCCCGTACGCAGCCGCGCCTCGTCCGCCGTCAACGGCATGATCGGCAGCACGATATGGGCGCGCGTTACGCCCCAATCGTGGCTGAGGCCGGGGTAGGGCGTGTGGAACCATTGTTCGCGCACCAGCCGGCCGGCACGATCGAACACGTGCAGGCTGGCATCGGTGGTGGGCGCGCCCTTGGCAAAGACGCCGTAGCTCCACCATTCGCCCGTTTCCGGATCGATCTTGGGATGCGCGGTCAGCGCGGTGGATTCGAGCGCGCCAAAATCGCCGATATCCAGCGTGTCGAGCGTTTCGGGATCGAGCCGGTAGGGGCGGCTGTCTTCGCGCAAGGCGAACAGTTCGCCGTGATGGGCAAAGGCATAGGTGTTGCCGGTATTGTCGCGCTGAGGCAGGTTCGAGACGCTGTCGTCATCGGTGTAGCGGTTGCGGTATTTGCCATACAGCCGCCGCCGCGCCGCCAGTTCGGCCTTCATCCGTTCGGTCCGCACAAAGCGGCTGCGGTAGGACACGTGCCCGTCTTCAAAGCGGAACATCGAAAACATCCCGTCGCCATTGAGGATGATGTCATCCTCCAGCGTGGGGAACAGCCGGTCGCCCCCGGTGCGGTAATAGGCGCCGTTGCGCAGCGCCTCCGGAATCTCGCCCTCCACCTCGCATTCGAACACATCGGCTTCAAAACGCATGGCCGTGCGCTGTTGCAGCCCGAAGCTGTGATAGGCGTGAAATGTCTCCGGCATTGCTCTCTCCCTTTTTGTGGGGATAGTTGTGCGGCAATAGCTGCCCAAATCAAGCGGGCAATTGATGGGGGACAAATACCGATGACCGACGAGTGCTGGCCCGACGGGGTGCCCGCGATCATGCCGGCGCAGGACCGGGCGGAGATCGAGGAGCTTTACGCCCGCTACGCCTGGGGCATCGATCTGGCGGACGAGGAACAGGCCATTGCCACCTTTGCCCGCGATGCCGAATTCGATCATCTGTGGCAGGGCAAGGTCAAGGGACACGAGGCGATCCGGGCGAACCTGCGCAAGCTGTGGTATGACCGGCAGCACTGGTGGTATGGCCGCCAGCATCTGATGAACCATTTCATCATGGACCCGCATCCCGAAGGCGCGCGGGTGCGTTGCTTCTTCCAGATTATCCAGTGGAACGCCGATTACCGCACCAATTTCGTGTTCGGCGTGGGCACGCGCGATGACCGGCTGGTGCGCGAGGACGGGCGGTGGAAATTCTGGCGGCTGACGGTGAACGCGTGGACCGATGTCGATCAGGTGCCGTGGAAAGGCGAACGGACGCTGCCGCAGCGCCCGCCCTATACCATGCCGCCCGCCGATACGCGCCCGTTTGACGAACAGACGCGCGATCCGTTCTGAGCCAGCGGGCTGAAAGTGTCGAAGTTGACAGCGTGACGATGGCGAATGTGCACGAATTATTTCGGTAAATCAGAATAATAAACCCGAATAGCGAAGTTGACACCTGTGCAGCTTCCCCGCCGACAAGCCGGGGGCGCAGTGTGAGGACGGACAGGTCAAAGAACGTTTGCCGCGTGACGCCGGGTGCCTGTTGTAGGAAAGAGGTTGATGCCCCGGCTGTTGCGCCGGGGTGCGGCGCTCTCAGCCCTTTTTGCGCGCCGGAATCTTGGCCAGCTTGCGGCTCTTGCGGCTTTCCTTAGCTGTCTTTCCTCCGCCTTTCTTCTTGCCCTTTTTCGTTTTCGCAGCCTGCACCTCCAGCACCGCTTCCGCAAGGCGGCGGATGGCGGCAGCGCGCGGCCTGATGCGGCGATCCAGCACGGCGCGGGCGAGCGCGGCAATGTCCAGCGCGTCCTGATCGAGCGGCGCGGCGTCTGCCGGCGGCGCGTTACCCTGATTGGTGTTGCTCATCGAACCTGAAAACTCCTGTTCCCTTGCGGGGAGCGACACAGAAGAATGTTTCGATAGCAGCGGCAAGCAATGCTGAACGCCGTCACAAAAATGTCAAAAAGCGGGGACTAAGCGCGCTATCCGATGCGCAATTCGTGCGTGCAGCCCAGCCAGCCGGCCAGCGCTTTCAGATCGGCCCGAACAAGATCGGAGGCGAGCTGGGCGCGGTCTGCATCCAGCCACAAGACCAGCTTGCTGTCTTCGCGTTCCAGCCGGCTGGTGAGCATCGAGGCGCGGCTGCCTGCGCCGATGCGGCGGCACAGGCGGAAGGCCAGGCCCCAGGCGGCCGCCTCGCGCAGTTCCGCCTCATCAGCCAGCCGCAGCAGGTCGGCGGTGGGTTCGGGCTTGGCGCAGGCCCCGCGCAGTGCTGCGCCGATCAGCGCGCGGCCACGATGATCGATGCCGATCCAGCGCTTGTCCATCGCCCAGTCGAACGAATGTTTCAGCCGCATATTCGGCTCCAGCCGGGTTTGCGCCTTGGCCAGCAGGATGGCGGCCAGCCGCAGCCGTTCCGCGCCATAGCCCAGCGGATTGACGATGCGCGCGGTCCAGCCTGCGGTCATCGTCGCATCCTGCAAACTGCCGCCGCGCGGCGCGGTGAAATGCGTGACGGCGGCCAGCAGCGGATCGGCCTCGCGCGCGGCAGGTTCCAGCCGGTCGAACAGCAGCCCTTCGCGCAGGCCCCAGGCCGAAATCACCAGCGAGGAAGGTTGAAGCGCAGCCACCAGCACCTGCAACAGCGCGGCGGCATCGGGCAGGCCTGCCGCGCGGCTGGAAGGCACGCCGCTGATTCCGGCCAGTTCGTCCGTGGGCGTGTCCACCAGCTTGCGCGCCAGCTTCAGTGCGTCTTCGGCAGCGAGCCGGAAGGCGTGCGGATCGCTGAGCGGATAATTCATCCGGTTCATGGCAAAGGCGGCAAAGGCCCGCCATGTGCCGCCCACCAGATACAGCACCTGCCCCGGTCCCGCCGCCAGTGCGGCGGCTTCCAGTTCCCTCGCCACCGTCTTGCGAAAGTCCGCCTCACCCTTGGCACGCAGTGCAGCCAGGCGCAGCGTGCCCAGCGGCAGGCTGGCCCCGTCATGGCATTGGCCATCCGCGATGCTGACCAGTTCGATACTGCCGCCGCCCAGATCGGCCACCAGACCTGCCGCACCGGGAAAGGCACCGATCACGCCATAGGCGGCGTATCGTGCCTCCTCCTCACCCGACAGCAGGCGCGGCGAAAGGCCGAGTTCGCGCACCCGTTCCAGAAACGCCGCGCCATTGGTCGCATCGCGCACCGCAGCGGTGGCGACGCATTGCACATCGTCCACTTCCAGATCGCGCAGGATCAGGGCAAATCGCGAAAGGCCCGACAGCGCCAGATCCATCGCCTTGTCGGGCATCTTGCGGCTGGTAGCCAGGTCGCGCCCCAGCCGCGCGGTCACCTTCTCGTTCAGCCAGACAGACGGCGCGCGGCGCGATCCGGAATAAACGACCAGACGCACTGTGTTCGACCCGATGTCGATCACGGCGCGATCAGGGCGATCCACCGGGATCGCCCGCGGCTTGCTGCGGATGGTCATGGTTATATGCCGCCCTTGCGCAGGGAAAGGCGCGGAACGCGGCTGTCCTTCAGCGCGCCGCCCCGGCCCGACAGCGACGGGTTGGTCATGAAATAGGCGTGGCAATTGAACCCCGGCACGCCATTGCCATCGGTATCCTCGGCATCGGGATCTTCCTCGATCCGCTGATATTCGCCGGTTTCCCCGTCGAGCAGCCAGCTCTGTTCGGTATCGAGCAGATTGGCGAGCAGCACCTGTTCCAGCACCTGATCGTGCACCGTGGGGTTGGTGATGGGTACCAGTGTTTCCACGCGGCGGTTGAGGTTGCGGCTCATCGCGTCGGCGCTGGAGATATAGATGATCGCCTGATCGCCGGGCAGCGGCGCGCCATTGCCAAAGGCCCAGATGCGGCTGTGTTCCAGAAAGCGGCCAATGATCGATTTGACCGAGATATTGTCGGACAGGCCGGGCACGCCGGGGCGCAGGCAGCAAATGCCCCGCACGATCAGCACGATGCGCACGCCTGCCTGGCTGGCGGCATAGAGCCGGTCGATCATGCCTTTTTCCGTAATGGAATTCATCTTGGCCCAGATCGCCGCTGGCTGCCCGCTGCGCGCATTGGCGATTTCCTGGTCAATCAGTTCATACAGCCGTTCGCGCAGGTTGAGCGGCGAGATCGCCAGCCGCTCCATACCCTGCGGCTCGACATAGCCGGTGATGAAATTGAACAGGCGCGCGGCATCGCGGCCAAAGGCAGGGTCGGCGGTGAAGAACGATAGGTCGGTGTAAATGCGCGTCGTCACCGGGTGGTAATTGCCCGTGCCGAAATGGCAATAGGTGCGGTATCCGCCTTCTTCCGCGCGCACGACCATGCTGATCTTGGCGTGGGTTTTCCAGTCGATGAAGCCATAGATCACCTGCACGCCCGCGCGTTCCAGCTCGCCCGCCCATTTGAGGTTCTGCTCCTCATCGAAACGCGCCTTCAGTTCCACCACGGCGGTGACCGATTTGCCTGCCTCTGCCGCTTCGATCAGCGCGTTGATAACCGGCGACTGGTTGCCCGCGCGGTAGAGCGTCTGCTTGATCGACACCACCGCCGGATCGGCGGCCGCCTGCCGCAGGAAATCCACCACCACTTCGAAACTTTCATACGGGTGGTGGATCACGATGTCCTTCTCGCGGATCGCGGCAAAGCAATCGCCGTCATGCTCCATCACCCGTTCGGGATAGCGCGGGGTGTAGGGCGTGAATTTGAGGTCGGGCCGATCCTCGTTCACCACGCTGGCAAGGCCCGATATGCCGATCATCCCCAGTGTCTTGGTGACGAATGCCTGATCAAGCCCCAGCTTCTCGCGCAGCAGCTCCTCGGCTTCCGGGTCGAAATTCTCATCGAGTTCGAGCACGATCACCTGGCCGCGCCGGCGGCGCTGGATGGCGGTGCGGAACTCGCGCACCAGATCCTCGGCCTCTTCCTCGACCTCGATATCGCTGTCGCGCAGCACGCGGAACACGCCGTCGCCCCGGATGAGAAAGCCGGGGAACAGCACGGGGGCAAAGCGCTGGATCAGCCGCTCGATCGCCATGTAGATGACATCGCCGCCGGTCTCGCTTTCGGGCACGCGGATGAAACGCGGCAGCGCGGCGGGGATCAGCACCATCTCAACCAGCCGGCTGCCGTCCTCCTGCCGCTCCAGATTGAACAGCACGCCGATACCGGTATTGGCGACAAAGGGGAACGGATGCGCCGGGTCGATCGCCTGCGGGGTGATGACCGGCATGATATGGTCAATGAAATAGTGCCGCAGCCAGGCCTCTGCCCGCGCGTCGGAGAGATCGCCGCCACGCACCTGGATGCCCTGTGCGGCCAGCAGCGGCCGCAGCTCGTCGAGCGCGGCTTGTTGTAGCGTTTCCACCTGCCGCAGCCTTGCACCGATAGCAGCCAGTTGCTGCGCCGGTGTCTTGCCGTCGATTGACAGGGTGGACACGCCGCTGCGCACCTGACCCACAAGACCCGCCATGCGGATCATGGCGAATTCATCCAGATTGCTGCCCGAAATCGACAGAAAGCGCAGCCGTTCAAGCAGCGGATAGGCGGTGTTGCGCGCCTCGGCCAGTACGCGCTCGTTAAACGAAAGCCAGCTCAGCTCCCGGTTGAAATAGAGCAGTTCGGGGCTGGTGCGGTCGATCGCGGGGAGGGTTTCAAGCGTCGTCATCGCGGGCCTTGGTAACGGGATATGCCGGAACGTCCATGCGTCAGGATGTGCAGGTTTCGACTGCCGGGCGCAAGGCAAAGCGGCGGATTGTCACGGATTGCCTGCCCCCTGGGTCCGTGCGGATCAGACCAGATCCTGCGCCCGCGCGATCGCGGCGATGCCGCGTTTGCCATCATTGCGGCCCAATTGCACGAGGACGTCGATCACGCTGGCGGCATAGGCGATGGTGTCGCTGCGCGTGAGGCCAATGCCGGTCTGCATCACCATCAGGCTGAGCTGTTCCAGCGCCCCCCGCAGGGAATTGGCGTGAATGGTGGAAAAGCTGCCCGGATGCCCGGTATTGATCGCGCGCAGGAAGGATACGCTTTCCGCGCCGCGCAGTTCGCCCAGCACGATGCGGTCAGGCCGCAGGCGCAGCGCCGCTTGCAGCAATTCGTTTGCCGTCACCTTGGCTTCGCCCAGTTCGCCCTTCACCGCGACAAGCCCCACGCCATTTGCGCCGGGAAGCTTCAGTTCGGGCGTGTCCTCCACCAGCACCACGCGTTCGTCGCGCGGTATTTCGCCCAGCATGGCGTTGAGGAAGGTGGTCTTGCCCGTGCTGGTGCCGCCCGAAATCAGGATCGTCTTGCGCGCGCGGATAGCGGCACGCAGGAAGGCGATCGGAGCTTGCGCGGGATCGGGCATTTCCGTCTCCTGCGGCGGCACCAGCGGGCCGGCGTCGTAGGCGTCGAGCGGGAGGTCAAGCTGGCGGTGGCGGCGGATCGCCATCGCCCAATGGCGGCGCGTGGCAGGTGGGCCGCAAAACTGCACACGCGCCCCGCCATAGGTATCGGCGGGCAAGGTCGCGCCCAGCAGCGGGTGTTCGCGGTTGATGCCCTGATGGCTGATACGTGCAACCTGCTCGGCCAGCCGCTGCACCAGCTTGTCGTCGACCTGAGGGGCGGGGATGCACTGCATGCCCGGATGCGCGGCATCTTCCACCCAGATTTCGCCCGGCCGGTTGACGAGGATTTCGGTCACCGTGTCGCGTTCCAGCCATTGCCGGAACGGCGCGAGATAGGCGTCGAGATAGACCGAGCCGCCCGCAGGCAGCACGGCTTGTGCCGCCGCCTCGGCCTCATCGTTCAGCCGGTGAATCTCTGCCGCCATCAACCCATTCCTTACAAGCGCGGCGCGCGGCTGAAATCGAGGTGGCGCGAGGTGAAAACCCGGATCGGTTCGCCCTGCCGCACGCGCACGGTGGGCGGGCGCGTGCCGTCCTGCTGCACCGCGGTGGACGCGGCCGATTGCCCGCCGCCCAGTACCACCGACGCCCCGCCGCCGGCAAGGCTGGTGAGCCCGCCGATCACGCTGAGCAGCATGGCCGAGCCGAAGCGCTCAAAGAAGCGCGTATCCACTTCGCCCGACAGGCCGGCGGTGCCATCAAAGCTGGTGGCGGGGCTGGCGAGATTCACCGATACCCCATCGGGCCGGATCAGCGTGGTCCATATGACATAGGCGCGCCTCTGCCCGGCTTGCAGCCCGCTCTGATACTGGCCCACCAGCCTGCTCGAACGCGGCACCAGAACGCGGCTGCCGTCAAAACTGCGCACATCCTGGCTCACCACGGCGCGCACATAGCCGGGCACATCGGTGTTAATCGCGGTTTCGAGTACGGCCGGGATCATCGTGCCCTGGCTCACCGTTGTCGCCGGATCGAAGCTCTGCTGCGCGGTGGCCGGGCCGCCACCAATCCCGCCGATCTGCGCGGCAAAATCGCCCGGAGAGGTGGAGCCGGGGATCGGCCCGCTCTCGCCAGAGCCGGTGGGCGCAGCAAGCACGGGCGCACCCGCCAGCGCCGCACCCGGCGCAGCGCCTGCATCATACACCACTACCGGAGAGGCATAGGAGTTCACCGTATTGGGCACCGGCTGGTATTCGCCATAGGGTTGCTGCGCCAGGACGGGCCCTGCCATGCCGGCTTCGGTAGCCGGCTGCACGGCGCCCGCATTGGCCGATGGCAGCGAATTGATATCGGGCGGCGGGCTTGCCACCGCGGTCTGATCGGGGGGCACCGCCACAGGCGCGGCGGGTGCTGGTGCAGCCTCGTCAGGCATCCGGCTGGCATTGAGGCCCCACAGCGTCGCCGCGCCCAGCAGCGCCACGAAACCGACACCTGCGGCAAGGCCCAGCGCATCCGAATGGCCCTTGCGGTTGGCGACCGCGGGATAGGAGGTGCGGCTGGCCAGATCGATGATCTCGGTCGTCGCGTCTTCGCGCGGATCGCGGTCCTGCCTTGCGGCAGAATTCTTTTCCGGCAGGCGCATGGCAAGTTTCATGGGCTTGGTCCTTCGTTACCGGGTCACGACCGGGCAGGGGCGGGCGCCGCCCGGTTGAGCAGACGGGCGCTCGCATCGCCCGCGCGCAGGATGATCTGGGCAGGCACTTCGTCGATCACGATCACATCGCCGCGCACGGCAAAGTTGACCGGGCCTTCGATCCCTTCCTCGTTCAGCACCAGAATGGCAGGCATCGGCGCGCCTGTGGGCCAGGCAAGGAAGGTGGCGCGGCCGTTGTCATATACGGTTTCGGGCAGCAGCGCCGGTGCGCCTTCTGCCACCCATTCGAAATTGAGGCTGGCGGGGTCAAGCACCGCAAAATCGTCCATCGCGGCGGCGAGTTCATCGGCATTGGCGGTTTCCACCGGAGGCGGGGCCTCGGCCTCTGCCCGCGCGGCCAGTTCACCCTCTGTCAGCGTCTCGTCGGGATAAATGAAGCTGAGGACATAGAGCGGGTTGCGGTGCGCGGGGCTGGCGACCAGATCGAACAGATAAATGCGCCGGTCGGTCAGCACGGTCATGTTGGTGACGGCGCGTTCATCCAGCGGCTTCACGAACAACAGATTGGCGCTGCGGCTGGGGGTCACCTGCCATTTCTGCGAATCGCCAATGGCGACATTCTGGATCGTCTCCCCTTCGGCAAAGCGGATCGTGGCCTGCACATTGACGCGGCCGGGAACGCGGATCACCCGCGTCTCGTCATAGGTTTGCACCACCAGGCGCGGATCGCGCTGCGCCTGAGCGGGGGCGGTCAGCGAAAGGGTTGAGGCGAGAAGCGCCGCAGCAAGAATGGCGCGGGTCATGGTCACGATTTCTCCGTGGAGCGTCCGGCCGAGCGGACAGGTGCAGATTTGAAGCGGCTGCCGATGCCCCGTGCGCGCGACACGCCGGACTGGGTGCCGGGCGCGGCCTGCGCGGTTCCGGCAGCGCCGGCAATGATGCGCGTTTCGCGGGTGGAAATGCGGCTCCCCGCGGCGGTGGAGGCTGTGTCGTTGGCGGCTTGCAAACCGGCGGCGGTAGCCACGCGAATGTCGCGCGCCGGGGCGGCCGAAACAGCGGCAGCCCCAGCCGCCCCTGCCGCACCCGCCGCCCCAGCAATCGCTGGGATGGCAGGCCGGTCGCCACCCAGCGAAGGCCCGCGCCGCTCGTCCGCGCGGTCGGAAGGGGCCGAAATGCCGAACACGCTCCAGCCCGCCACCATGGTGGAGGCGACTTTCATCACCATCGCCATAAGCGCCAGATGCACCGCGCCGATCATGAAAAACGCCATGGCCGGGCGCACATCGATCTGTCCGGGCGTGGTCAGCAAAGCGGCCAGCACCGGGGTTGCCAGTTCGAGCATCAGCGAGCCCGCCAGCACGGCAAACAGCGGGGCGAGCGCCATCAGCACCGCCGCCTTCAGCCACCCGGCAAACAGGCCGCGCGTGCCGTTGAACAGCGCCATCACGATGAAGATCGGCCCCAGCCCCAGCAACACCGCCAGCGCGATCTTGCAGGTGGCGAGCACACCCACCGTGCCCAGCAGCAGCATGGTCGCGCCTGCCCACAACAGCCCGCGTGGGGAAAAGATCGAGGTGGTTTCCGACGCGCCTTGCCCGCCCGACACCTCCATCAGCGAATACATCACCACATCGAGCTTGTCGGCAAAGATGGTGGTGGCCGACCCATCCTGCCCCATCAGCACACCGGCAATCTCGTCCGGCCCGCCGACCAGAAAGTTCCAGAATACGTTCTGGAACGCGATCCAGCTTGTCGCCAGCGTCAGCACCACGCCCAGCGTGATGAGGCGCGGGGCCAGCGCCGACAGGCCAATGCGCAGCCGCCCGGTGATAAGGCCGTAGCCGAGCAGCGCGACAAAGATCGTCAGGATGATCTGCAGGGGCAACACAAAGGCGCCGTCGGGGCCGAAAATGCGGCTGAAGGCGGCCTGCGACATTTCGCCCGCCGCGCAATCAATCGCGCGCAGCGATGCGCCGATCCCTGCGCCCACGCCTTCCAGCGCGGCCTGGCACTGGTTGATGCCGCCAGCAACCGGAGGAGGGGCGGCCGGTGTCATTCCGCCGCTTCCCATTTGTCGAGATCGTCATCAGCCGCTGCCGCCGCAGGCGCGCCCGGCCAGCGCTTGCCGGTCAGCGCGGGGAACCACAGCGCCGGATCATCGCCCACCGCCTCGCGCAAGAGGTCGAGCCGCCGGACCGAGCTTTCGCGGCCCGACAGGATGGTGAGCACTTCGGGCGCGTTAGACAGGTCGAGCCGCACCACCACGCTTGCATCGGGCTGGCGCACCAGGAAGCAGCGGCTGTGCGCAGGGAGCGACCGGATCAGCGCCAGTTCGTGTTCGGTCAGGCCAAAGCCTTCGCAATAATCCTCTGCCCGCGCGCGGGCATTGGGCATGAAGATCATCGTCGCGGTCTGTTCGACCAGCGCGGTGGCGATGCGGCTGTCGAGCGCATCGCGCGCCGACTGCGTGGCAAAACCGACCAGCGCGTTGCGTTTGCGCAGCGTCTTCAGCCAGTCGCGGATGCGCGCGGCAAACACCTCGTCATCGAGTGCCTTCCAGCCTTCGTCGATCAGGATCATCGTCGGCTCGCCGTCCAGCCGTTCGTCAATGCGGTGGAACAGATACATCATCACCGGCGTGCGCAGGCGCGGGTTTTCCAGCAGCGCGGTCATGTCGAAACCCATCACCCGCGTGGTGAGGTCGAGCTTGTCGGCCGCGTTGTCGAACAGCCAGCCATGCTCGCCATCCTCGATCCAGGCGGACAGGCGGTCGGCCATGTCGCCCGGCTGCGGGCGGCGGCTGCCCGATACCAGTTCCTTGAAGTGGCGCAGGCGGCGCAGCGACGGATCATTGGCATAGGCCGCATCGACCGCGGCGGTGATGGTCTGCAATTCCTCCGGCCCTTCGGCGCTCAGCAGCACGCCCAGCCAGTCGCGCAGGAAGGCGCGGTTGGCCGGCGTATCGGGCAGGGCCAGCGGATTGAAGCCCGAAGGCTCCCCCGACCGCACGCGTTCATAGCTGCCGCCAATGCCGCGAATGAACAGTTCCGCGCCGCGATCCTTATCGAACAGCACGGTGCGGGGCGAAAACTTCTGCGCCTGCGCGGCAAGGAAGTTCATGACCACGGTCTTGCCCGAACCCGACGGGCCGATCACGGTGAAATTGCCCAGATCGCCATGGTGGAAATTGAAGAAGAACGGCGTCGAGCTGGTGGTCTGCAACAGGGTGACTGCCTGCCCCCAGTGGTTTCCTTCCGCCTGACCCAGCGCAAAGCCGTGGAAGCTGCCGAAGCTGGCCATATTGGCGGTGGAGATCAGGCTGCGGCGGACAAGGTAATCCTCGTTCCCCGGAAACTGGCCCCAGAAGGCGGGTTCCAGATTGGTATCCTCGCGCACCGCAATCGCGCCGGTATCGGCCAGGGCGGCGGCCACGCGTGCGGTCGCATCGTCGAGCCGTTCGAGCGTGGTTTCGCGTACCAGCACGCTCAAATGATGGTCGCCAAAGGCGACCGAGCCTGCGCCCAGTTCGTCACGCGCGGCGAACATGTCCGCCCGTTCGGCCTGCGCGTCCTCGTCTGCCGAACGCAGGCGGCGCAGCGCCAGATCGATCCGTTCGCGCGCGGTCTGCCTCTCCTGCGGGGCGAAGCTTTCGGTCACCACCATTTCGTGCGGCAGGCGCAGCAACGGGTCGAGCAGGCCGGGGCTGGTCGCGTCCGGATAATCCTTGAGGCTGAGCATGGCGGCGCAATCCGCCCCGCTCGCGCCGCGCAATTCCATCGCATCAATGCCGAAACTGGCGCGGCGGTAAGGCAGCATATAGCCGATATCGACGCCGTCATCCGGGCGGCGCACCGGGCGCATTTCGCCATTATACAGCGCGGACAGCAGTTCGAGCAGTTCGTTGTTCGTGGCCCCGCTCGCCCCGGTGTAATCGCCCAAGTGCTGCGCGCCGTAATCGGAAAGCGAAGCCGCCAGCGCCTGCAGCGCCGCGCGCAAAGTGCGCAGATCGCGCGGATCGACTTCCTCTGCCGCGGTGGCCTTGCCTTTGAACAGCTTGCCAAGCCGTTCGCCCCAACCCGCCTTGCCGCGTGCCGGGCGGCGTACCAATGTCACGAACTGGTCGTTCACGAACAGCGCGCCGGCCGACAGCTTTTCGCGCCAGCGCGCATCGATATGCGCCGAAAGCGGATCGTCGAACTGCGCGTCCAGCTCCACCTCCACCCGGCGGCGGATGACGTGGTGATACAGCACGAAGCGCGCATCGAGATTGGAACGCAGCATCACTTCGCGCGTGGCGGCGTGGGCGTTCAGCGCGTCGGTATCCTCGGTCTCGAACAGCAGGCCGGGCACTTGCAGCGCGCCCATCAGCGATCCGTCGCGCAGCAGCACGGTGTCGCCATCGACCAGCGTGGCATAGGGCAGGCGGTCACCCGCTTGCGCCTCCTTGGCGTTCCACGCCGCTGCTCCCAGCCACTTGCTCATAACGTCAAACCCTTTTCCACCGCATCACGCGGTGTAACTGTTGCAGCCCCAGCGCTTGAAATTGCGCACGCGCGGGCATTTGCTGACCTTGGTGATCCACAGGTCGAAAATGCGCGGTTCGCGCAGGCACGCGAAATAGCCGATCGCGTGCATCACAAAGGGGATGGGGATGATCCACAGGCTCTTGAGGATCAAAAACGCCTCGGTCGTGACCAGCCCGTTGATGATGAAGTAATTCATCGTCACCCCGGCAAACATCTGCGGCCGGGTCAATGCGCGGTGCACGGGATGGCGGACAAGCTGGCTCACCGGATCAGCCTACCGCCGCAGCGCTCTGGATACCGGCCACGATCGTTGCCGCACCAAAGATGATGAAACAGCCGATGATGACGGTGGCGCCAAAGCGCCAGTTCATCCGCCCCGTCAGCATCAGGAAACCCACCGCGGCCACCGCCATCACCGCAACCGCAGTGGCGACATTGCCCAGCATGGTGCCCTGGATCCAGTAGAGCGCCGCCTCGATCGGGCCGGACCCTGCGGTGGATTGCGCCTGCGCCGCCGTGGGGGCGAGCAGCGAGAGGGCAGCGATAAAGGGGGCAAGAATACGCATCAGGGGTTACTCCGGGAATGGCTGGACAGGCGACCCATGATGCGGGCCACGTAATCCTGTGTTTCGGCAATGCGCGGAATACCGCCCGCGCGCATCACGCGGCCGGGCCCGGCATTGTAGGCGGCCAATGCCAGTTCGACATTGCCGCCAAAGCGGTTCAATTGTTCGCGCAGATACCGTGCGCCGCCTTCCAGATTGGCGACCGGATCGTGCGGGTTCACACCCAGATCGCGCGCGGTGCCGGGCATTAACTGCGCAAGGCCGCGCGCGCCTGCATGCGAGACGGCGTTTTCGCGCCAGCGGCTTTCCTGCCAGACCAGCGCTTCGATCAGGGCAGGCGACAGATCGTAGCGCGCGGAAAGCTGCGCCACAACGCCGGCATAACGCGCTGGAATGCGGCGTGCCTGGAAGGCAGGGTCAGCCACGGCGTGTTCGGGTATGCCCGCTGCGGCAAGGCTGGCGTCAGGCAACGCGGAACCTTGCGGGCCATTCGCCGTTGACGGGACAGAGGCGATCGGCCCAGCCACCCAGCGCGCTTCGCCGCCCGGTGCGATTTCCAGCACATCGGCGCGCGCAGTGCTGGCCGCAAGCAAGAGTGCCGCAGCGACCGAAAGCCGGACAAGAGCAAGGGGTTGGCGAAGAATCACCAAGAAAAGCCTCCATTCCTCCCCCGCCTTTGCTTATTACAAATGACAGCGGCGTGACAGCTCTACGGCAAAAAGGGCCCGGTGACATCGCCACCGAACCCTTTGCCTGATCTGCGACCGTCAGGGAAGTCTTTTGTTCCGCCAAATCAGGTGATTGGGCAGGTGGCGCTTCAGTTCATGGCCAGCCGCGATTGCTCCAGTGCGCGCAAGGCGCTGCGCGCGGCGCGGCGCGAATCCACCCAGCTGCCATCAGCCAGTTCAAGCTGGTAGCGGATTTCGCTGCCTGCTGCGGCGCGATAGGCCTGTTCGGCGCGCGCCAGATCGCCCAGCGTCTGATAGGCCGCGCCCAGATTGATCAGCAGCGCGGGATCGTTGGGATTGTCCGCCCGCAGTGCTTCCAGCGCGGCGACCGCTGCCCGTGCATCGCCCTGCGCCAATTCTTCATAAGCGACCTCGCGCTGATCCGCGCGGCGGATTTCCTCGACCATGGCCATCGCGCTGCCCTGCAAGACCATCAGCACACCCATTATCGTACCCAGCAGCATGGCATCTCTCCTTGTGTCGCGTCCGGGTCGAAGCGCCGGAACTTGCGTCGATGGTGCAACAATGCGCTGCCGGCTGTGTCATCGCAACAAAACTGTAACAGTGTCATAAAAACGCAATATTTGCGGCTGCGGCAGGTTGCGCTGGTGCCGAAAGACGGGTCGTTTTCGCCTTGTGACGCATCCGGCAGGCCTCTGCTTGCTTCCGCTTGTGCCGGCCAATGGTGCGGCGCGGCGTTGCAACGCCATTTTGCCCGACAACCGTCATACAGTCCGCAAACTGTCACATGGCGGCCCTAGCTGGCGATTCGCGACCTCGATCTCGCGTCAAGTTTTCCTGCCAATTCCGGCACAAATAGGGGACCGCCTGCTGTGACCAACCTTTCCCGTTCGCTCGTTCTCGGCTGCTCTATCCTGGCGCTTGCCGCCTGCGGCCCGGAAGAAATCGCATCGCCCGGCACCGGCGGCAATGTCATCATCAACAACCCGCCTGCTGCTCCGGCGCCCACGCCCACACCTACGCCCACTGCCGCGCTGGTGACTCCGGCCACGGGCTGCCCCACCATCACCGCGACCGGCGGCCTGACAGACGAAGGCACGATTACGGGCCCGACCGGCACCTGGCGCATTTGCGCGCTGCCGCTGCTGATCGACGAAGACAGCACGCTGCCCTATATTCCGGGCCTGCTCTATCGCCTCGCTGGCCAGACCCGTATCGGCACCGATGTCGGCTCGACGTCGACCGCCGCGCCGGACGTGCAGCTCACTATTCAGCCGGGCGTGATCGTTTATGCCAGCGGTTCGTCCTATCTTGCCGCCACGCGCGGCAACCAGCTGATCGCCGTGGGCACGCGTGAGCGCCCGATTATCTTCACCAGCCGCGACAACGTTCTGGGCCTGAACGGCCAGGATTCGTCCTCGCAGTGGGGCGGTGTGGTGATGCTTGGCCGTGCGCAGGTCACCGACTGCTTCGATCCGCTGGCGACGCCGGGCACCACGGCCTGCGAATTCCGCCTCGAAGGTTCGGCCACGCCGGCTTTTGGCGGCGGCATCCAGAATGCCGACAATTCGGGCCGTCTCGAATATGTTCAGATCCGCTATTCAGGCTTCGTGCTGGGCAACGATAACGAACTCCAGTCGCTGACCACTGTGGGCACCGGCACGGGGACGCAGTTCCGCTATATCCAGACGGTTAACAGCTCGGACGATGGCGTCGAATTCTTCGGCGGCCGCGTGAACATGAAGAACCTGATCCTCTACGGCGCGGAAGACGATTCGCTCGACGTTGACGTGGGTGTGAAGGCGAATCTGCAATATGTGATCGCGGTGCAGCGCGCGACGCTGGGGGACACGATCCTCGAAGGCGACAGCTCGAACGGCCTGGAAAACAGCGTTCCGCGCACCAGTCTGCAGCTTACAAATGCCACGCTGATCCAGCGCTGGGTGGGTGATCAGGTCCTGCGTGTGCGCGGCGGTATGGATTTCCACCTGTCGAATTCGGTGGTGATCGACCAAGGCTCATCGCCGGTGCCGTGTCTGCGCATTGACGATGCCGCCACCATTCAGGCGGCCAATGCGGGCCTCGACAAGGTCGGACCGCCGATTTTCGCTTCGGTTGCTTTCCAGTGCGCCACCACGACGCGCAATGGCAGCAACGGCGGTGCCAATGCCGCAACCGCGCTGGGCTACATCACCGGGGGAACCGGCAACAACGTCTCCTTCACCAATTCGCTCACGGCCAGCTATATCGGGGGCGCGAACGAGACGGGCTTCACTCCGATCTTCAATGCCACCACGCTGTCGACCTTCTTCGACGCGGTGACCTTCATTGGCGCGGTTTCGCCGACCGATGACTGGACGCAAGGATGGACCTGCAACATGAGCGGCCTGAGCTTCGGTACCGGTAACACCGGGTCGTGCCTGACGCTGCCGGTCTACAACTGATTGGCCTGCCGGGATCGGGGTGTCGGCCTGTGCGCCGGCACCCCGCGCCCTTTTTGCGCATACGGGCGGGCCTTCGGCGCCCGACACCTTTTTCGAACCTTCAGGGAGTCCATGGTCATGACCAATGGCAGGCAGCTGGCGGCACTGCTGCTTCTTTCCACCGCGCTTTCCTTTCCTCTTTCCGCCTTTGCGCAGGATACCGGCGCGGCAGACGAGGTGGATCCCGTTGACGCAGCGCAGGACGAGGAATTCGACGCGCCAGACATCTCGCTTGGCGGCAACACGATCATCGTGACCGGCCGGATCAATCGGGATCCCACCCGCGCCTCGACGCAGGTGATCAGCGTGCTGTCTACCGAGCAGATCGCCCGCACCGGCGAAGGCGACATTGCCGGCGCACTGGGCCGTGTCACCGGTCTGTCGGTGCAGGGGCAGGGCTTTGTCTTTGTGCGCGGCCTGGGTGATCGCTATTCGCTCGCGCTGCTCAATGGCTTGCCGCTGCCGTCGCCCCAGCCGCTCAGCCGCGTCGTGCCGCTCGATCTGTTCCCCACCAGCATCGTCGCCTCCTCGCTGGTGCAGAAGACCTATTCGGCCAACTTCCCCGCCGAATTCGGCGGCGGCGTGATCAACCTCACTACCCGCGCCATTCCCGATGAAAGCTTCCTGTCGGTGGGCATGGGGGTAAGCGGCGACACCGAAACCACGTTCCACAACGGCCTGTCCTATTACGGATCGGATTCCGACTGGTTCGGCTTTGACGACGGCACGCGCCGCACGCCGCCTGCCTTGCAGGCCTATTTCGACAGCGGCCGCCGCATGTCGGACCTGACTGCGGCCGAACAGGGCGCGATCGGCAAAGAGCTGGGCAATCCCAATCTCATCCTGCTGCAGAAGATCGGCGATATTCCCGCCAACTGGTCGGGCAGCCTGACGGCGGGCACCGCGACCGACATTGGCGATACCCGCCTGGGCGTGGTGGCAACCGGCTCTATCAGCAATGAATGGCGCACGCGCGACATTTTCAAGCAGACCGCCTTGGGCAATTTCACCTCTGGCGCCGATACCAACGAAATCGCCACCGACAACCGGATCACGGTCAACGGCCTGCTGGGCCTTGGTTTTGAATTCGGCGAACACCGTCTGCGCATGACCAATCTGTTCATCCGCGACAGTCTCAAGACCGCGCGCCTCGCCGAAGTTGCCGATCTGGTCGACGATGATGACAGCCAGGAACAGCAGACCGCGTGGTACGAACGCCAGCTGATCAACAGCCAGATGGTGGGCGAGTTCCGCTTTGGTGACCTGTCGGTGGACCTGCGCGGCGGCTGGGCCGAAACGCAGCGCAATGCGCCCTATGAATACACCTTTGAATATGTGCGCAACAACACGCCCGCGCCGCTGGGCAGCCTCTTCGTCAACCAGCTCGACCGCCAGAACGGCAGCGCCTCGGTCGCCTTCTCGAACCTTGACGAGACGCTGTGGTATGGCGGCGTGGACGTGTCGTATCGTCTGGCCGATTGGCTGGCGGCGACGGTCGGCTATGCCTATACCGACACCAACCGGTATTCGGAACGGCGCGAATTCACCTTCCTGAACATTGACGGGGAACGCTCAGCCGAATTTCGCCAGGGTATCGGGCTCCTGCGTCCCGATCTGCTGCTGGGCGATGCGATCATCGATTACTATCGCCTGCGCCTCGACGAAACGACCGAAACCGATCCTGCTTTCGAAGCCGGGCTGGAAATCCATGCGGGATATGGCCAGGTGCAGATTGAACCGGTGACCGGTGTCTCGCTCAATCTGGGTGTGCGTTACGAAGATGCGGTGCAGTTCGTGCGACCGGTGGAGGTGTTCACCACGCCGATCAGCAGCCCGCGCAGCAACCGGCTGACCAACGATTACTTCCTGCCTGCCGCCACGGTGACATGGGAAGTGACCGACAGCCTCCAGCTGCGCGTGCACGGGTCCGAGACGATCGCCCGCCCGCAATTCCGCGAACTGATCTTCCAGCCCTATTTCGACCCGGAAACGAACCGGTCCTTCACCGGCAACCCGTTCCTGATCGACAGCAAGCTGCGCAATTTCGAAGCGCGCGGGGAATATTACCTTGGCCGCGGACGCAGCTTCTCGCTCGCCGGGTTCTATAAGGAGATTTCCAACCCGATCGAGGTGTTCTCCACCTTCAACGACAACAACCAGGTATCTTCCTTCGCCAACGCTCCGCGGGCTACGCTTTACGGCGTGGAAGCCGATCTCCAATACGCCTTCGACCTGGCGGATATGGGCGGCTTCTTCCAGACAAAGCAATTGGTGCTGGTGACGAATTACACCTGGACGCAGTCGGATATTTCGGTGAAGGCGGGTGATACGACGCTCAACGACCGCGGCATTGCGATCCCGGCGGCCAATCTGTTCCGCGACGGCGTGCCGATGACCGGGCAGAGCGACCACCTCGCCAACTTCCAGATTTCGTTCGAAGATGTGGACCGCCTGCAGCAGTTCACCGTGCTTGCCAGCTATGCCAGCAAGCGCGTGACCAGCCGCGGCACGGGCACACTGCCCGACATTGTCGAGAATCCGGGCTTCAAGCTGGATCTGGTGATGCGCCAGGGCCTCAATTTCTTCGGCACCGAGGCCGAGCTGAAGCTGCAGGCGCGCAACATCCTGGGGCGCGACAATTTCGAATACCAGACCGACGGGATCAACCGGCTCGAAATCAACACCTACAACGTGGGCACCAGCTTCTCGGCGTCGATCTCGTTCGATTTCTGATCGGCTTGGCGGATCGGGCGGGCTGGGCATCTCCTCTCCCAACGCGCAGCCTGCCAGCGGTTCGTTTCCAAAGGCTCCGCCCTCATTGCAGGGCGGAGCCTTCTTTTTGTGGCGCGCAACTGCCGGCACGCAGCCGCGCCCGGCGGCCAAGCAGAGCGGAAAAACGCCGCCAGGACAGGGGCTTACAGGTCGAGCACGTAGCCTTTGCCATGCACGGTGCGCAGCAGGTGCCCCGCACCCGCTTCACGAAGGCCAAAGCGCAGCCGCTTGATCCACACATCGACCGTGCGCAGGTAATCGGGATCGCCCGCCTTGCCCAGCGCATGGACAAGCTCGGCGCGGGTCAGGATGCGGTTGGCGTTTTCCGCCATGTAGCGCAGCACGCGAAACTCGTTGGGCCGCAGCGGGATCAGCGCACCCTTCCAGCGCGCCTGTTCGCCCGCGACATTGATTTGCAGATCGCCGGCTTCGACCATCTGGCGCGCCAGCGGGCGCACCGCGTTGGCATGCAGCGCCAGCACCCGGTCGAGCATGGCCTGCCGGTCGAGCGGGCCGATCGCGTAATCATCCGCGCCTGCCTTCAGCGCACGGCGCCGGTCGTCGGCATCGTCGGCTTCGAGCACCATGGTGATATGCGCCTGCGCCAGCCGCGGATCGGCACGCAGGCGGCGGCACATTTCCAGGCCCGACAGATCCTTCATCACCCAGTCGACAAAAGCCCATGCCTGCCCTTCCACCAGCTTTTCCGGCCCGTCGGGCGTCAGCAGGCCGAAGACGAAATCGGTTTCGCCGTTGGAAAACCTGTCAAACCGCGCGGCCTGCGTATCGGTGGTGAGGATACTGACGCGGTTCATCAACTAAGCCCCTGCAATACAAGCGCGCGCGTGCGCCCCGGCGTGCAGGTGACACGGGGATGTGACTGGCATATGACGGATGTGCGGCCAAGCGCCCGCCTGCTCCGACGGACATGGCCCGGTCCGGTATCCACGGTTGAGGGGACGTGGCGCCGGGTGGCGGAGACGGAGGGATTCGAACCCTCGATACCCCGATAGGAGTATGGTTCCTTAGCAGGGAACTGGTTTCAGCCACTCACCCACGTCTCCGCATCAGCGGCGCGGGCGGGCTATAACGAGGCGATCGGGCCGGGGCAAGTGGGCGAGGGCGCGGTCCATGCATTTGTGCCTGCCGGTGTTTTTGCGGATGCGCCGCCGATCCCGGCTTGGCCGCGAAGCGCCAAATTGATTCGATTCGCCGCAAAACGGATTCGTTTCGCCGCGCGTTCATTGCCGCTTCAGCCGCAAAGGATTCTTTTGTGGTGTGAAGCAGTCCGCTTGGACTGGGGGAAAGGAACGGAACATGGTGAAGCCGATGGCCCGGTCGGGCCGCGCAGCAGGCGAATGGGCGGCGCGTGCGGCAATCATTCTCGCTGCCGCGATGGCCACGCTGATATGGAGCGGTGCGGCAACCGCGCAGGGGATGGAACGCGTCGATCCCAATGCCGCGATCGATGCCGATCTGGCGCGTCCCGGCACGACCACAGCGCCCACCGTGGCCCCGCCGACGGACCGTTATGCCGATGCGGTGCTCGACCTGCCGCCGGAAACCTATCCCGAACCCGCACCCCAGGCGGCTGCCGCTCCGGTCACACGCGCCGCAGCGCCAACGCCGGCATCTCCATCCACCACCTATGCTGAAGACGACCTGATCGGCGCGGCCGAGGGGCTGTTCGGGCGTGGGGCAGAAGGTCTGGCGCGGTTGATTCAGGATATCCTGTCGCGCCAGGGCGAACCCAACGCTTATATCGTCGGGCGCGAAGGCGGCGGCGCGTTCATCTTTGGCGTGCGTTACGGTTCGGGCACGCTGTTCCACCGGATCGAGGGCAATATGCCCGTCTACTGGACTGGCCCTTCGGTTGGCCTCGATGCCGGGGCCAATGCCGGCAACACCTTCGTGCTGGTCTATAATCTCGACAATACCGACGACCTGTATGAGCGTTTCCCGGCGGGCGAGGGGCAGGCCTATCTGGTGGGTGGTTTTACCGCCAGCTATCTGCGCAAGGGCAATACCGTGCTGATCCCGATCCGCGTGGGCGCGGGTCTCAGGCTGGGGGTCAATGCGGGCTATATGCGCTTCTCGCGCAAGCAGCGATGGGTGCCGTTCTGATCGAATTCCTGCGCCAAAGGGCATATTCGCGCTTGCGATAGAGCGGCGCTGGCGGCATGGAGCCGCCGCTATGCTCGACACACTGACCCAACAACCGCCCGATGCGCTGCTGGCGCTGATCAAGCTTTATGATGCGGACCCGCGTCCGGCCAAGATCGACCTTGGCGTGGGCGTCTACCGCACGGCCGACGGGGCAACGCCCGTCTTTGCCTGCATCAAGGCGGCCGAGGCAAAGCTGGTGGCCGAGCAGGATACCAAGGCCTATCTGGGGCCCGAAGGCGACATGGGCTTTGTCCATGCGCTGATGCCGCATATCTTCGGAGGTGATGATCCTTCGCAGGGCGGACGGATCGACGGGATGCAGACCCCCGGCGGCACGGGCGCTGTGCGTCTGGCTGTGGCTCTGGCCAAGAAGGCCGGGGTTCGCCGCGTGCTGATGGGCACGCCCAGCTGGCCCAACCATGCGCAGATCATGGCCGACACCGGTGTGGAGCTGGTCGCGTTCAACCATGCCGCCGCCGATGGCAGTGCCGATCTGGATGCGCTGGCCGCCGCTTTGAAGAGCGCGCAGCGGGGCGATGCGGTGCTGCTGCATGGCTGCTGCCACAACCCCACCGGCATTGATTACACGCCCGCGCAATGGGACACGATTGTCGATCTGCTGGCCGAAACCGGCGTGCTGCCGATCATCGACCTTGCCTATCAGGGGCTGGGCGCCGGCATGGACGAGGACGCCTATGGCACCCGCGCCGTGGTCGCTCGCCTCCCGCAGGCCTTGATCGCTTATAGCTGTGACAAGAATTTCGGCCTCTACCGCGACCGCGTGGGCGCGTTCTACGTCTTCACCCGCGATCCCGCGCAGACGCAGGCCGCGCTGTCGAACGGGCACGCGCTGGCCCGCGCCAACTGGTCGATGCCGCCCGATCACGGCGCGGCGGCGGTTCGCATGGTGCTGGAAGATGCCGCGCTGACCGCAAGCTGGCTGGAAGAACTCGCCTCGATGCGGGCGCGTATCCGGCAGGTGCGCGATACACTGGCCGCATCGGGCACGGCGGGCCATGTCAATCTGGTGCCGCTGGGCCAGCAGCAGGGCATGTTCGCCATGCTGCCGCTGAACAAGGATCAGATCGCCGCGATCCGCGCCGATCACGCCGTGTATATGGCGGGTTCGGGCCGCATCAACATTGCCGGCCTGACGACCGACAATATCGGCACGTTTGTGGGTGCGCTGGCTGCGGTCAGCGGCTGAGGTTTTCGGGTTTTTCGTGTGAGGGGCTGCTGTTTGGGCGGTTTCTCACACGAAGACACGAAGATGTCCTGCCCGCCGCAGGCGTTGTGAATCACCGCGACGGTCTCGCAAGGTGCAACGCCTGACGGCAAAAGCGCCTGCGCCGCCGACACGACATCTTCGTGTCTTCGTGTGAAATAGCGAAACGAAAACCTAGCCTCTCAGGCCCATCATCCGTTGCAGATACCGCGCGACCACGTCGATCTCCAGATTGACCTCGTCGCCTGAATTCAGCGCGCCCAAAGTGGTCACTTCGACCGTGTGCGGAATAAGGTTGAGGTGGAAGTGCACGCTGCCATCGGCCTGATCGTCGAGCGCGTTGACCGTCAGCGAGACGCCATCCACCGTGATGGATCCCTTGGCCGCGATATAGGGCGCCAGTGCGGGCGGCGCGGCAATCGTCGCATGGATGGAATCGCCTTCACCCTGCCAGCCGACCACGCGGCCCACCGCATCGACATGGCCGGTCACAATATGGCCGCCCATCTCGTCGCCCAGCTTGAGCGAGGGTTCAAGGTTCAGCCGCCGCCCTTCGGCCCACATGGACCGCGCAGTGCGGCGGACGGTTTCAGCCGAAACATCGACCGCGAACCACGCATCGCCCGGCTCGCCGCCCTTTTGCACCACGGTCAGGCATACGCCCGAACAGGCGATCGAGGCACCGATGGTAATGCGCGCCGGATCGAACGGGCAGGCAATTTCCAGCCGCAGATCGCCGCGCTGTTCGACTTTGCGAATCGTGCCGATGGCAGTGACGATGCCGGTAAACATGGGGCCTAGGTCTCCTGATGGGGCCGGAAGATGCGCAAGCTATCGCGGCCCAGAGCGCGCCGGTCAACGCAGGTGAAGCCGGGTGGCGGTGCGCCGGCTGCCGCTGCGCCCAGTGCGCCATAGGCCGGGATGCCCTGGCCCAGGGTCAAAGGCGCGCAATAGAGGTGCAACTCGTCCACCAGTCCGGCTGACAGGAATGCGGCCGCGGTCTGGGCGCCGCCCTCGACATAGAGATATTGCCGCGGCAAGAGGCTGGCGATGGCTTGCGGGCTGGCGAGCCTGTCCCAGCCTGATGGGGCCTCCCCCCGCGTCAGCACGAACCGGCGGGGGGAAAGCGCCTCAAGCCCCGGCAGGCGCACATCGAGGCGCGGAGCGTCGCGGCGCATCGTGCCTGCGCCAACCAGTATCGCCTCGGCCATGGCGCGCTGGCGGTGGACATGGACGCGGGCGATGGGTCCGGTAATGGCGACCGGTTCGCCGGATAGAGGGCCGATGAAGCCATCCGCGCTCACCGCCAGTTTCAGCGTGACATGCGGGCGGCGCTTTACCTCTCGCGTCAGGAAGCCCGCCAGGCTGTCGCGGCAGGCAGCATGATCGGCCAGCGTCACGGCTATGCCTGCACTGCGCAGGCGTTCGGCTCCCTTGCCATTGGTGCGCGGATCGGGATCGGTGCAGCCGATGACCACCCGCGCAAGGCCCGCCTCGGCCACTAGATCGGCGCAAGCCGGGCCGCGCGGCGATGCGTGGGCGCAGGGCTCCAGCGTGACATAGAGTGTCGCGCCGCGCGCCGCATCCCCCGCCTGTTGCAGGGCCATCGCTTCGGCATGGGGCCGTCCGCCCGGCGCGGTCCAGCCACGGCCCAGCACCACGCCATCCTTCACCGCCAGCGCGGCGACCGCGGGGTTGGGTGCGCTGATCGGGCGGGCGCGGGTGGCAAGGCTGGCGGCGGCATCCAGCCAGCGCGAATCCCCTGCATCAACAGGCTGTTCAACCCGCCGCACGGGCGCAATATTCCTCGACCGACAGGCGCGCCAGCGGATCGACATTTTCGGGCAGCGGCACGGAATTGGCTGCCTGTTCGGCGGCGCGCGCGGCTTCCGCCTCGGCCTCGATCGCGTCCACGTCGATAAATGTGGCGCGGCCTAGCGCCTTGTAGATGTCGCGGCGGATTTCGGCGCGCTGCGCCAGCAAGCTTTCCAACTCGTCACGCAATTGCTGGTTGCGGCAATTGGAGGCGATGATCTCCGCCTCGGTACGGCCCTCTGCCCAGGTGGAGATATAGATGACTTCGGGCATCTCCGGTTCGACCATCTGGCTTTTGGGAATGAACAGCATGAACAGCGCGAAGGTCATCGCGATTGCCACGCCCAAAAGGCCCCAGCGGTGCTCGGTCGGTTGCCGCCACACGGTGACAAGATCGGCCACCGCCCGGCGCGGGGAAATGCGGCGCAGGAATTGCTTCATGGGTGGCAGATAGGCGCTTGCGGGCCTTTGCGCCAGTAGGGCTTTCGTGCGCGCGGTCAGCTTTTGCGTTCAGCCGAAGGGGGCGTAGAGCCCGCGCCCCTCGCGCTTGAGCCACCTGTCAGCCTCCTCCAGATCGCCGTCGAACAGGCTGTCGAGCATGGCGTAGAAGGCCGGGGAATGGTCGAAATGCGCCAGATGCGCCACTTCATGCGCGACCACCGAACGGCGCACGCTATCGGGCGCCATGATCAGCCGCCAGTTGATGCGGATACAGCGCTTGCCAACTCGCCCTCGTCCGCTGCTGCACGATCCCCAGCGCCTTTGCGCGCGGCTGAGGCGCAGTTCGGGCAGGGGCTGACCCGCTCGCATGCAGTAATGTGCCAGATCGGTTGCCAGATGCGCCAGCGCCTCACCTTCCATCCAGCGGCGGATGCGCTGCGCCAGATTGTCGGGTGGTCCGCCAACAAGCAGCGTGCCCCCGTCCACGACCGGGCGGCGCGGCGCGGATTTCTGCCAGGCGATCTCCACGCATCGCCCGCGAAAGGGCAAGCGCGCGCCGGGCGCGATGTCCAGCGCAGGCGGAACGCGGGCAAGTTGTGCCTCCACCCACTCCGCACGGGATCGGGCAAAAGCCAGCGCATCGGCGGTGCGGCCCCAGCGCGGCATGGTCATCCGCAATTCGCTGCCATCGGGAGCAAGCCGCATCGTCAACCGCGTGGCGCGCGGATGCCGGCGGATCGTGATAGGCAAGGGGCCGCGCGCCAGATCCAGCACGGGATCGCCAGCCGCTTGCCCGCGCTCGCCGCGCAGCCAGCCGATCATTGGGGCCACTCGGTCAGGTGATGCTCGATCGGTCCGGCCCGGTCCTCGCTGATCACGCGGCCTGCCACGCTCACCCCGGCGGCGATCATCGCGTCAGGCCCCCCGGTCAGCAGCGGGTGCCAGCCGGGCAGCGGATCGCCATCGGCGCGGCGGCGATAGGCGCAGGTCGAAGGCAGCCACGGCACCTTTTTCACCAGCTGCAAAGTCAGGCGCAGGCAATCGGGCACGAAAGCGCGGCGATGGCGGTAATTGGAACAGCGCGCGGTTTGGGTGTCGAGCAGGCGGCAGGCGACATTGGTTTCGGCCACTTCGCCGGTGTCCTCGTCCTCCAGCTTGTGCAGGCAGCAGCGCCCGCAGCCATCGCACAGCGCTTCCCATTCCTCGCGGGCAAGCGTGTCGAGCGGGAGTTCCCAGAAACGCTCCCTCATGCTCTTGCTACCGCACCCATTTTTCCAACTCGGCGGCCACGCCTTCGGCGCTTTCGTCGACCGGCAGCAGAGCGATGGGATTGCCTTGCCGGTCCATCAGATAGGCGGCGTTGGAATGCTGCATCAGATAGCCGACATTGGCATCATCCGGCCCGCGCGAATAGAAGACCGAAAAGTTCTTCGCCGCCTCGTCAATGGCTTCGGGCGTGCCGGTCAGTCCGATCAGCTTCGTGCCGAAATTGGCGGTGTATTCGGCGATCTTTTCGGGCGTGTCACGTTCGGGATCGATGGTGATGAAGATCGGCTGCACTTCCTCTGCCAGTTCGGGATTGGCCTCGGCCCAGCGGTTATAGCCCTGCATCATGCGGGTAAGGTCGAACGGGCAGACATCGGGGCACCAGGTGTAGCCGAAATAGACCATGCGCCACTTTCCGTCGAAATCGCTCCACCGCACGGTTTCGCCCGCGCCATTGACCAGCGTGAACGGCCCGCCGATTGCCGCGCCCTCCAGCGGCGGCGGCTCTGCCGGGGCGGATGGGCCGCAGGCGGACAGCAGGGCAAGGGCGGGCAGGACAGCAAGAAGCGCCGGGATACGGACAAAAGCGAGCTTTGGCATGACAGGGCGGTTCATGCTCTGCTAACGCTGCGGCGGCAAGGGAGAATCCGCGATGGCGGTAATCCGTCTTTTGCCGTTTTTGCATTGCAGGGAGTTGGGGACAGGCCATGGGCAGTCTTCGTGTTTCGGGAAAACTGGTGGGATTGATCGCGGCCGCCGGCTTCGCGCTGGGCATGGCTGGCGCCGCACCCGCATCGGCGCAACTGCGTTCCGAGGGGTATCAGTTCCTGCAGGCGGTGGAAGAGGCGCTGAACGGCGGCGACGCGTCCAAGGTCACCGAATTGCTCAGCGTGCCCGGCTCCACCGTGGTCAATGCCCGCGACATATCCAATGGCCGCACTGCGATGCATCTGGCCGTGGGGCGGCGCAACGGCGTGTGGGTGGATTACCTCTACCAGCAGGGCGCGAATGTGAATCTGGCCGACAATGCTGGCGTCACTCCGCTGATCCAGGCGGTGCAGGCCGGCTGGGTCGAAGGCGTGCAGAAGCTGATTGCCCACGGCGCACGGGTGGAAGTGGCGAACAATACCGGCGAAACCCCGCTGATGTTTGCCGTGCATGCGCGCAACACCGAACTGATGCGCGTGTTGCTGCAAGCCGGCGCCAGCCCCGACCGCACCGACCATTCGGGCCGGTCGGCGCGCGATTATGCGCGGCTGCGCGGCGAACGCGACATAACCAACGAGGTGATCGCCCGCTACGAACGCTCCGCCACCGAGGGCGGCAGCTATGGGCCGAGTTTCTGAGGCGGTGGCCATGGCACGGCACGACGAACAGCAGGACGACTCGCTCGACGCGCTGCGTATCCGGCTCGCCCCGGCGCTGGCCCGCGCGGCGGTGTTCGACGGCTGGAGCGATGCGGCAGTGGCGGCAGCAGCGGCCGACGAAGGCGTCGATCCTGCGCTCGCCCGGCTTGCCTTTCCCGGTGGGGCAATGGACATGATTGCCGCGCTGGTCGAGCGGGTGGATGCCGACATGGAGGCCCGCTTTGCCGACGGATCGCTGGACAATATGAAAATCCGCGAACGCATCCGCGCGCTCGTCTGGTTCCGGCTGGACGCGCTGCGCGGGGTGGAAGAGGCTGCGGCGCGCGCGCTGGCGATTCAGGCGATGCCGCAGAATCTGGCGCGTAGCATGGCGCTGGGCTGGGCCAGCGCGGACAAGATGTGGCGGCTGGCGGGCGATACCGCCACCGATTACAATCACTATACGAAGCGCGCGATCCTGGCGGGCATCTATGCCGCCTGCCTGGCGGTCTATGTGCAGGACGACAGCATGGCCAAGGCTGACAGCGCCGCCTTTCTCGATCGGCGGATCGACGGGGTGATGCGCTTTGAAAAAGCCAAGGCGCGGCTGCTGGGCGGCGCAGGCACGCCAACGCGCGAACATTTCGATCTGGCGCGTTTTTTTGGGCGGCTGCGGTACCCGCAAGCGTAAAGGGCAGGTAGGTCGGGCATAATTGCCCCGCAGCCCTTGGCGCTGCCCCTTGCGATTGGCTAGGCCATGGGCCGGCAATTTGAGAGGACACGATTCGATGGCGGGCAGCGTCAACAAGGTAATCCTGATCGGGAATCTGGGTCAGGACCCGGAAATCAAGAGTTTCCAGAACGGCGGACGCATCGCCAATCTGCGCATCGCCACCTCCGAAACATGGAAAGACCGCGCCACCGGAGAGCGCAAGGAGCGCACCGAATGGCATACTGTCGTGCTCCAGTCCGATGGTCTGGTGGGCGTGGCTGAACGCTATCTGCGCAAGGGTTCCAAGGTCTATATCGAAGGGCAGCTGCGCACCCGCAAATGGCAGGATCAAAACGGCAATGACCGCTACACCACCGAAGTGTCGGTGGGCATGAACGGCAATCTCACCATGCTCGACGGTGCGCCCGGCGGCGGCCAGCGCGGCGGCGGAATGGGTGGGGAATCGGATTACGGATCGGGCGGGAATGAGCGCGGCGGATCGTCGGGCGGATGGAACCAGGGTGGCGGCTCTGCCGGCGGTCCGGTTGGCGGCGGATCGAGCTTTGCCGACGATCTGGACGACGATATCCCCTTCTGATCTGGCGCCAGTCGCGCTGGCAAAGTTGACGAAACTGACATCGTGACGATGCCTTGAGTCGGCAATTCATCCATTTCTATCAAGGACATGGGCTTGTGCTTGCGAAGTTGACACTTCGCAGAACGATTTGCGCCATGGGCGGATGAACAGATGCGAAAGAGCCGGGGGGAACCTCGGCTCTTTTCGGCAGTGTAGGAAAGCGCCCTAGTCCTTCTTTACCAGCGCTGCCAATGCGGCGGCGAGCGGCCCCTTTGGCCCTTCGTCATTGAGGCCGAATTTCTCGCGGACCGCATCGGCTTCTGGCCCGGTGGCATAGGGATCGATTGCCAGCGCCAGACTTTCGGCAATCGCTTCGCCCAGATCGAAGGCGGTGCCAGTATAGGGGATTTCGTCCAGCTCCTCGCTTTCCAGCTCGATCTCCTCGTCCGGATTGCCGGGGCCGTGATCGGGCACGAAGCGGAAGGCGATATTTTCGCGGATGCGCACCGGCAGGTCCTCGCCCGAAACCGCGCAAGCCTGCACGATGTCGGCTTCCAGCGTGCCCGCGGCGTTTACCGCCTCGCCCTCGGCAATCAGGCGCACGGTGGCTTCCAGCCGGTTGACCGCCACGATGCCGAACCGCGCGGCCAGCGCAGCGCGCTGCGCTGCGTCGGCGCGCAGCACCAGCGGTGCGGCGGTGAGGTGCCGCCGGTCCACCATATGCGGGAATTCGGGTGCGGGGATGGGGGCTGCGGTCACTGCGGTTCTCCGAAATTACCAGCCAGCACCTCGGCATCGCTGCGCGCGGCAAGCTCGGCAGACAGGTCCAGCAGCCGCACCGCCAGCGCCGGCGGATCGGGGCTGTCGTTCCAGTGGATATTGCGTTCAAGCACTTCGGCCAAGGCGGCGGCATCGCGCCGCGCCATCACCTTGCGCAGCGCCGCCATGCGCCCGCCCAGCGCGCCCATCAAGCGGCCGATATGCTTGCCCACCACCACATCGCCAATGCCGTTTTCGCGCAATTGGCCGTCCATGTCCTCCACGAACAATTCGGTCAGCCGCGCGGTTTGCAGGCCCAGATCGGAGCCGGGATCGGAGCTGGCCTCCATTCGCAGCATCGTGAGCGAGAGGATATGCACGATCATGTCGAACCGCCCGTCGATCGTATCGGCCACGCCGCAGCGCGCGTAATGATCAGGCTGGCGGCTGATCGCCACCACGCGGTGCCACAGCGGTCGCACCGCCTCGACCGGATCGGGCGCGGTTCCCAGCAGGCGAGCAAAGAAGGACATCGGCGTTTGGCCTTTCGCGGGTGTTAAGCAGGCGTTCAAAGCCCTGTGGGCAAGCGCATTGCACGATTTGGCGCCAGCCCGTAAGGCTGGCTTCCGAACATATCGGCGAACATATAGGGCATGCCGCCTTTCCCGCAATGCGGCCCTTGGGCGCGGCGGGTTGGCGACATGGCCCAGCGAAGGACGAAGGCTTCTTTATGCATCTGCCCAGCAGGCAATTGATCGTGCGGACTGCGGTGGCCGGGGTCGCGGCGCTGACGCTGGCGGGCTGCGCCTCGATCCAGAATCAGCGCGGCTATCTTGTCGATGAAGTGCTGGTGGCATCGGTGCAGCCGGGCCTCGACAACCGCGAATCGGTGCAAGGCACGCTGGGCCGCCCCACGATGCAGAGCCAGTTTGGCGATCCGGTGTGGTATTACATCTCCAGCCGCACCGAACAGGCGCCCTTTACCCGGCCCCGAATTGCGGGGCACACGGTGCTTGCCATCCGCTATGACGAGCGGGGCAATGTCCTGTCGGTCGAACGCAGCGGGATGGAGCGCGTGGTGCGCCTCGACCCGGATGGCCGCGAGACGCCCACTTTGGGCCGCAACCGCACCTTCCTGCAGGATCTGTTCGGCAATATCGGGCAGGTCGGCGCGGCAGGCATGGGTGGCAGTGGCGCGCCGCCGCGTTAAGTGACCCCTGCCAGGCGGCACTCTTGATCCCTGGCGCTGATCGCATCTTGCTGTCAGCGGGCAGCCTGCCCATATCGTCGCGCATGACAGAACCAGGCAGCGCTTCCGCCCACGGCCTCGTGCAGTGGCATTCCACCACCATCATCGGCGTGCGCCGCGGCGGGCAGACCGTGATCGCGGGCGATGGGCAGGTGTCGATGGGCAACACCGTGATGAAGCCCAATGCCCGCAAGGTGCGCCGTCTGGGCGCCGATGGCCGCGTGGTGGCAGGCTTTGCCGGGGCCACGGCGGACGCCTTCACCCTGTTCGAACGGCTGGAGAAAAAGCTGGAGGCGCATGGCGGCCAATTGCTGCGCGCCGCGGTGGAACTGGCGAAGGACTGGCGGACCGACAAATATCTGCGCAATCTGGAAGCGCTGATGATCGTGGCCGATGCCGATGCCATGCTGGTGCTGACGGGCAATGGCGATGTGCTCGAACCCGAAGCGCAAGGGGATGCCGTGATTGCCGCGATCGGTTCGGGCGGGAATTACGCGCTGGCCGCGGCACGCGCTCTGGTCGATTACGAGGACGATCCCGAAAAAATCGCCCGCCGCGCCATGGCCGTGGCGAGCGATCTGTGCATCTATACCAATGACCGGCTGACGGTGGAGCGGGTCTAGCTCTCCACCGCCAGCCGATGCGGCTTAATCTTCCCGGTCGCGTTCAGTGATGTTGAACGCCTTGTCGAGATCGATGTCATATACGCCGCCTTCGCACTTAGCGTTGTCGACATCATAACCGTTATCATCGCGCTCGATGCTGTCGGGGTTGGTGCATCCCGCAGCCGCGATGGCAGCCATAACGCGCGCGCGTTCCTCAGCGGTGATCGGCTGGTCGTCCCAGTCATTGGCCAGCGCCGGGGTGATCGCGGCGGCGGGCAGGGCAATGGCGGCGGCAATTGTGAGTATACGCATGACAGTTATCTCCTGAATGCTTTGCACCATCTACGCGCTGCGGGACGGGGCGTTCCGGGCGGCCTTGTCATTCTGCCGCCTCGCTGACACTGTTAAGGCCAGAATGTGCAGCCAGGGCGACAGATCGCACGGCAAAGCGGGGGCAAAAGGGGGGCATGGATCAGCATCAGGGCCGTGTCCTTTCGGTGCAATTGCTGCGCTTTCTGGCGGCGGCCATCGTGGCGGCGGGGCACCTGGCCTTCGCCTTTTCCGACCATGTCGGCGGCGGGCTGGGGCTGGATCGCGGCGTGGCGCGCGCCAGCAACCACGCCTCGCAAAGCGCGGTGCCGCTGTTCTTTCTCGTTTCGGGCTACATCATGGTCGTTGCCTCGCGCCCGCTGTTCGGGGTGAAAGGTGGAATGCGCGCCTTCTGGCTGCGCCGCGCGGTGCGCATCCTGCCGCCTTACTGGATCGCCACGGGCCTGCTGGTCGCGGTATTCGCGTGGCTGGGGCGCGAGGTCGATGGCGTGCACCTGCTGCGTTCGCTGGCGCTGGTGCCCGATTACGGGGCGGACGGGGCAAGGCCGCTGCCGATACTGTGGCCGGGATGGACGCTGTTTTATGAGATGCTTTTCTATCTGCTCTTCGGGCTGGGCATTTCGGCGGGGCGCTGGCCTGCGGTGGGAACAGCGGCGGGCGGGATCGCGGCGCTGGTGCTGCTGGGCCTGTTGATTGAATCTCCCGGCGCAGTGCTGTTTGCCGCCACGCGCCCGGTCAGCCTGCTGTTCCCCATCGGCATGGCGCTGGCCTTGTGGCGCGAGGGGGGAGGACAGCTGCCCGCAGCCCTGCGCGTGGCGCTGGCGTTGGCGGTGATCCCGGCAATGGCGCTGCTGCCGCGATCAAGCGGCGATGCGCTGGATTTTGCCTATCTGCTGTGGGCGGGAATCCCTGCGCTGCTGCTGTTTGCCGCTGTGGTGGGCGGGCCGCTGCGCGTGCCGCAACCCCGCCTTGCCGATATGCTGGGGGGCATGAGCTATGCGCTCTATCTGCTGCATCTGCCGGTCGCGTGGATCTGGGCGGCGTTCTATCCCGGCTTTCTGTTCGCGCTGGGGCCGTGGTTCCATTTCGCCAGCCTGATGGGCGGCGCTTTCGCGCTCAGCCTTGGCTTTTACCTGTGGGTGGAACGCCCGCTGACCGCCGCGCTCAACCGGCGATTGGCGGTGGCCAGTCGCCGGACTTGAACCGCGGCCGAACCGGGGCCATCTGGGGGCGGCATATGGACAATCTTACCCCCAAGGCCATTGTGGCCGCCCTCGACGAACACATCATTGGCCAGGCCGATGCCAAGCGCGCGGTGGCCGTCGCGCTGCGCAACCGCTGGCGGCGCCAGCGCCTCGCCCCTGAATTGCGCGACGAGGTGACGCCCAAGAACATCCTGATGATCGGCCCCACCGGCTGCGGCAAGACCGAGATCAGCCGCCGTCTGGCCAAGCTGGCCGATGCGCCCTTTGTTAAGGTGGAGGCGACCAAGTTCACCGAGGTCGGCTATGTCGGGCGCGATGTCGAACAGATTGCCCGCGACCTGGTGGAAGAAGCGATAAGGCTGGAAAAGGACCGCCGCCGCGAAGCCGTGCGCGAAGCGGCGAGCAAGGCCGCGATGGAACGCCTGCTCAACGCGCTGGTGGGCGAAAGCGCCAGTGCGGCCACGCGCGAAAGCTTCCGCCAGCGCATCGTCGAGAACGCGATGAACGAGACCGAGGTGGAAATCGAAGTCGCCGAGACGGGCGGGATGCAGATGGACATTCCCGGAATGCCCGGCGGCGCAACGATGATCAACATCACCGAAATGATGGGCAAGGCCTTTGGCGGCCCGCCGAAGAAGCGCCGCAAGCTGAAAGTGCCCGAAGCGTGGGACCGGCTGGTCGATGAAGAAGCCGAAAAGCGCATGGATCAGGACGATGTCGCCCGCGTCGCGCTGGCCAATGCGGAAACCAACGGCATCGTGTTTCTGGACGAGGTGGACAAGATTGCCGTGTCCGATGTGCGCGGCGGTTCGGTTTCCCGCGAAGGGGTGCAGCGCGACCTGCTCCCCCTGATCGAAGGCACCACGGTGGCCACCAAATACGGCCCGATGAAGACCGACCATGTGCTGTTCATTGCCAGCGGCGCGTTCCACGTCGCCAAGCCATCCGACATGCTGCCCGAATTGCAGGGCCGCCTGCCGATCCGCGTCGAACTCGCCAGCCTGACCGAGGAGGATTTTGTCGCCATCCTCTCGCAGACGCGCGCCAATCTGGTCAGCCAGTACCAGGCGCTGCTCGCCACCGAAGGCGTGACGGTGACAATGGACGATGAAGCCGTGCGCGAAGTCGCCCGGATTGCCGCGCAGGTGAACCAGAGCGTCGAGAATATCGGCGCGCGCCGGTTGCAGACGGTGATGGAACGCCTGTTCGAGGAACTGTCCTTCACCGCCGAAGACCGCGTGGGCGAGAGCGTGACGATTGACGCGGCCTATGTGCGCGAAAAGCTGGCGGGTCTTGCGGGCAATGCGGACCTGTCGAAATATATCCTGTAGTCTGCGTGCGAAGGGTTGACCTTCGCACGCGTGGGCTTCTAGATATGTTATAACATATCTTAATTGCAGGGGGCTTACTTGTCAGGCGATAGTCACACGCGCCGCGCCAATCTGATCGAAGGCGCAGCGGCATCCGCTTCCCTGCTGTGCCTTCTGCATTGTCTGGCGCTGCCGGTTCTGTTCCTGGCATCGCCCGGCCTGATCCGGTTTATCCCGGATTCGCCGCTGCTGCATCTGCTGGCGCTCGCCTTTGTACTGCCCTTTGCGCTCGGCGCGTTCTGGCTTGGCTTTCGCCAGCACAGGCAGGCGGGGCCGGGGCTGGCAGGGCTCGGCGCAATTGCCTTGCTCGCCATCAGCCTGTGGAACGGCTGGTCACCGGTGCTTGAACATGCGCTGAGCATTGTCGGCAGCGCGCTGCTGATTGCGGCGCATGTCCGCAACTGGCGGCTGCGGCGGTGTCCGCTCTAACCGCACCACCCGCACCAGAACCACGCGGGCGGGCGGAAGGCGGTGATGACGCGCCCGGCGGCAATCACGAACAGCCAGCTGGCAAGGCTTACTCCGGCAAACCAGCGTGCGCCACGCGGAATGGGATCATGCGGGCCAAGCCGCGCCAGCCGCCGCGCGGTGGTGGCATAGAACAGCGCCATATTGACCCCCGCCAACGCCATCACCGCCATCTTGAGCTGAAAGGCCGGGTTGTAGAGATACTGATCGGGGCTGGAGGCGACAAAGACCACGCCGCTGGCAAGGCACAACGCAAAACCTGCAACGCCAAACGGCACCAGCCGGTGCAGCGCGCCGACGGACAGCCCGCGAAAGGCCCCCAGCATCCGCAAATCGACCACGCCCACCGTGCCGATCAGCAGGCACAGCCCGGTAAAGTGCACCACCTCGGCCAGCGGCCAGCCCCAGCTGGAATAGGCCACATCGAAAATGCCGGTATCGATCGCCCAATTCACGATGGCGACGGGATCGAGCAGCGGATCGGTCGGATAGGTCATTCCGCCACCTCGAACTGCACATCCGATGTCAGCAGCATCTGGTTGGTATAGAGCAGCAGCTTGCCCGCCGCCACGCCGCCCAGCAGCAGCGCCAGCGCCAGAACTGCCTGCAATTTCACCAGCCCCACCGGCTCGACACCCTTGGAAAAGCTGACCCGCGCCATATGCGCCACCAGCCAAAGCCCGCCGATCAGACACACGAATTTGAGCGCAAAGACCCAATTGGTCAGCGCTTTCGCCGGGTATCCCGCCAGCAGCGCCAGGCCTGATACGGCGGCCAGAACGGCGCCCATCTTCATGACCGGAAACAGGCTGCGCCATTTGACCAGCTGCGTTCCGCGTGCCACGCCCAGAACGCGCAGGCAGACCGCAATCCCGCCGCCCACCAGCAGCGCCATGCCCCAGGCATGGACAATCAGCGCCACGAAATAGGCGTAGAAATCTGCGCGCATGAAAATGCTTGGCGCGGTCTGTTCCAGCCAGGCGAGTGTGGACATCATGGCGCGCTTCTGCGCCTGATGGGGCCCCAAGTCATCAGGGATTTTGGGTCATCAGGGAATGGGGGCCAGCCCTTCCGGGCAGCAGATCAAGGCGCTTCGGGATACCAGAACTGCGCGTGGCACACCGCGCATTCGGCATCCAGATTGGCGACAATCTCGCCCGCCACGGCGGCGTCGCGCGCGCGGGCGGCGGTTTCGAGATTGCGCGCCACCAGCGCAAATTCGGCCGCCCTTACCCGGAAGGTCGCCGGATCGGCATCGATATAGTCCTGCACCTGTGCCATCGTGACCTCGTATTCCTCGGTCGCCATATTGCCGGGTGCGGCGGCGCGGATATCGCCTGCGCGGGCCATGCGTTCGCTGGAGGCGACCAGCGCGGCGGCGGCATCGGCCAGCGTGTTCCACTGCGCCTGCGTCATCTTGCTGGCATCGAGCATTCCGTAATCGTCCGTGGCGGTGTTGCCCACGTCCCAGATCGCCACCACCGCCGGATTGATTTCGGCCTGCATTTCGTGACGGACATAAAGCGGTTCGGTTCCTTGCGTGGCAGCCGGGGCGGCAAGCGCGGCAAGGCCCACGCTGCAAAGCGCCAGGGTGAGAATTGCTTTGGCGGGACGCATCGTCGTGATCCTCTTTCTATTGTGCGGCTTCGGAAAGGTCCGCATCCTCGCGCAATTGCCGGTTCCACATATCGGCATACAGGCCATCGTGGCGCAGCAATTGCGCATGATTGCCATGTTCCACCACCATGCCATCCTGAATGACATGGATCAAATCGGCATCGGCAATCGTCGAAAGCCGGTGCGCGATCGCCACCGTGGTGCGGCCTTCGGAAACGCGGCGCAAGGTGGCGAGGATTTCCTCCTCGGTCTGCGAATCGAGCGCGCTGGTCGCCTCGTCGAGCAGCAGGATCGGCGGGTTCTTAAGCAGCGTGCGCGCAATTGCCACGCGTTGTTTCTCCCCGCCCGACAGTTTGAGCCCGCGTTCGCCCACTTCGGTTTCCAGCCCTTTGGGGAGCTTTTCGATAAAGGGCCAGATCGCCGCATCGCGCGCCGCCTGCTCTATCGCGGCCTCATCCGCATGCTCGCGGCCATAGGCGATGTTATAGGCGAGCGTGTCGTTGAACAGCACGCTGTCCTGCGGGACGATACCGATCGCGGCGCGCAACGACGCCTGCGTCACCCCGGCAATATCCTGCCCGTCGATCAGGATGCGCCCCGACCACGGATCGTAGAAGCGGAACAGCAAGCGGCCAATCGTGCTTTTCCCCGCGCCCGATGGCCCCACCAGCGCCACATGCGCGCCCGCAGGCACTTCAAACGACAGGCCGTGCAGGATCTTGCGGTCGGGGTCATAGCCGAAATGCACATTGTCGAAGACGAGGGAGGGGCGGCGCACCACCAGCGCGGGCGCGCCGGGCGCATCGGTCACTTCAACCGGCGTGTCGATCAGCTTGAACATTTCCGCCATGTCGACCAGCCCCTGCCGGATCGTGCGATAGACCCAACCCAGCATGTCGAGCGGGCGGAACAGCTGCTGCAAATAGGTGTTCACCAGCACGAGGTCCCCCACCGACAGCCGCCCCTGGCTCCACCCCCACACCGTCCACGCCATCGCGCCCGCCATCATCAGTTGCAGGATCAGCGCCTGCACGATGTTGAGCACGGCCAGGCTGTTGTCGGTCTTGATCGCGGCTTCGGCATAGGCGCTGGTGGCGGATGAAAAGCGCCGCTTTTCGCGCCCTTCCGCGCCGAAATATTTCACCGTCTCGTAATTCAGCAGCGAATCGACCGCGCGCGCCATCGCCTGCCCGTCGAGCCGGTTCATCCTGGCGCGCAATTTGGTGCGCCATTCGGTGATCGCCTGCGTGATCCAGACAAAGGCGATGATGGTGACGCCCGTTGCCGCCACGATTTCCCAGCCGAACAGCGTGTAGAAGATCACCGCGACCACGATCATCTCGATCAGCGTGGGGGCAATGTTGAACAGCAGGAAATAGATCATGTTGCTGATCGATTTCGTGCCGCGTTCGATCACGCGGGTCAGTTCGCCCGTGCGGCGCGACAGGTGAAAGCGCAGCGACAGGCGGTGGAGGCGCTCGAACACGTCTTCGGACAGGTCGCGCACCGCGTCCTGTCCCACGCGGTTGAACACCATATTGCGCGTCTGGTCGAAGAAGGTGGTGGCAAAGCGGCCCGCGGAATAGGCGAGCACCAGCGCCAGCGCGACCCACATCGCCTCTTCGCGCGCGGTCGTCGCCCCGGCGGACATCGCGTCCACCGCGCAGGCATAGGCGAAGGGGACGGACAGCACGATGACCTTGGCGATCAGCACGAAGAGTGCCGCCACCGCGATGCGCCAGCGCAGATCGGGCCGGTCTTTCGGCCAGAGATAGGGCAGGAACCGGCGCACCGTGCCCCAGCCTGCCTGTTCGATCAGAGCGGGATCGTGGCTTTCGCCGGAACTGCTGGTGCGTATCATGCCTCGCCAAGTGGGCCTTCACCCCGCCTGCGGCAAGGACGAATGATTACAGCTGCCCCCAACCGCGCGTTTCCTGCAGGCGCGTATTGGCGGGAAGATCGAACAGCACCCGGCGGCTGGCAAAATCAATTGCCACCCGGCGGAACAGGCGCAGTTCGCTCATCCCCAGGATCATCGCTGGCTCATCTTCCAGACCCATCGCGGCAAAAGTGGGCGACTCGGCAAAGGTGACCGGGAAATTGTTGATGCTCGCCTCGTCCATTACCAGCGAGCGGGCATAGCGGATCGCGCCCAGCGCCTCGACGCCGTTGATATCGGTCATGCGGATCGCGGCGTTGTCGCGCCGGCTGCGCAGGCGGCGTTCGAGTGCCGCATTGCCGATCGAGCCTTGCGCGCCGGTATCGACGATCACCGCAGTGCGCACCCCGTCGATCACCGCGCGCGCGATGATGAGCTGCCCCGCCACCCGCTGCGCGCGCACCACGATGTCAAACCCGCGATTGCTCTGCCGCTCGCCGGGATGCGCCACTTCCATTTGCCGGTTCTCGAAATCGATCAGGACGCGCCGATCCTGCAGCGAATCAAGCCCCAGGATACCGTCGGCCCCGCCGATATTGTCGCCTTCCACCAGCGCGGCCACCCCATCGCGGTAAATGCCGCTGCCAAAGCTGATCTCGTCGATCAGTGCGGTCTCGACCCGCCGCTCGCTCGCCATGCCCACCAGCGTGGCGCTTTCGCGCTCGGTCAATTGCAGCCGGTCGGCCAGCGCATGGCTCAGCACGCTGGCCTGCGCACCGGTGTCGATCATGAAATTGAACGGCCCCTGCCCGTTGATCATCACCGGCACCGTCATCCGGGAATAGAGTTCGTCCTGCAATTGCAGCACTTCGACCGTTTCATCGGCCAGCGCGGCAGCGGCGATGGGGGCGGCCACCTGCGCGTCCGCCGCCGAAGCCGTAGCCAGCGCGGTTGATGCGATAAGGGAAAGCCAGTGCATGGTGTCCTCGTTGTGCCGGGGTAATCAAGGCCCGGTCATCTGTGGCATAGGATATCACAGTGAAGGCCGCGGCCAAACCCGGCCTTGGGCGGTATCGGAGCGGTATTCCGCTCAATGCGAGCGTGGCAACCCCGCTACGGCAAAGGCCGCTTCCAGCGCGGCATCGCGGGGCAAAGTTGCCGGGTCTGCGCCGGTGGCAGCCCAACGGTCTTCCTTCCAGCTGTTGGTAATGCCGCGCATATGGCGGTAGCTGAAGCGGGTGGAGATATGCCGGTTGGCGGCAGCGCCGAACAGGTTGTGCACGCTCCAGCTGTAGGCAAGGCGGTCGGCCCGGCCCGGCACAAGGCAGTATTTGGGCGGGCAAACGGCCTCGTCGGGCAGGTCGCGGAACACAAAATCGGCGTGGCGGCAGGTGGCGCGCTGCGCGGGCGGGGCGGCATGGGTGTTGATCCAGCGGCCGGGAAACTTGATGAAGCCGCGGTGCGACGCCTCGGTTGCGGCGAAGATGGAGGTGCAGCCCTCATCATCGAGCACAAGCTCGTCCACATCGACATTGAGCACGCTCAAGGCGCGGCGCAGGAAGCGGTGGCGCGCGTGCTGGAGCGATCCGGTCTGGCAAAAATCGCTGTCCCAATCGGCCTCCACCCCGTTCACCGCGCCCGCCATCCCGCCTTGCGGGCCGTAACGAAATGGCCAGCTCACCGCCACGGCGGGGAAGGCGCCGCCCGCCGCCTCGTCCAAAGTGGCCTGCAAGTCGGCCATGCCATAGGCGGAGGAGCCGTTATCGTAGAACAGGACGCCGTCCGCCCCGTGGATGCGGGCATAGAATCGCACCCAATCGGCAATCCAGCGCAAGTCGTTGTCCTTTGACAGCGTGGTGATGACGCGCCGCCCGGCAAACAGATGCGCCAAGTCGGGCTGAACGGCGATGGCATAGCGGCCCAGCGGCCCGTCGATCTCTACCGTTTGCGCATCAGATCGCAGCCAGATCTCGCCGCGCTTCTTCTGCCCGAAATGACGGGCGGCAAAGCGGGGGAAGCCGAAAGCGCCCGTGAACGGCGCGCTCGCCTTCAGCGGTTCGAGCAGGTTGAGGAAGGGCGGCCCTTGAAACACGATGTGCGGCCCTGCGCGGTAGACATCGTAGAACAGCGTGTCCCAGTCATACTTGTCCGCGTAATCGGGCAATTGCATATGCGCTGCGCGTGCAGCTTCGCGCAGCAGGCCAGAAGCAGGGTCCAGCGTGACCGAGGAGAGCGCGATTTCCCTCATGCCCGCTCCATCGCCAGCCAGTTGCCCAGTTGCGGCAGAACCGGGCGCACCAATGGCGCGGCCATGCGCCGCATATCATCCAATGCCGGGTGCCGCGTGGCCACGAGCGCGGCCAGCCAGCACAGCCCACCCGCGCAGCTTGCCAGCAGCAGCACGGGTAAGGTGATCGCCTCCGGCCCTAGCCAGAACAGATAGGTCGCGCCCAGCGGGGCGAGCGCGGCGAGGGTGGCGATAAGGCTCTTGCCCAGAATCGCCAGCCACTGGGCATAGGAAAAGCCGACCAGGGCGCGCATGAAAGCGAGATAGATGGCCATGAAGCACACCGCATAGACCAGCCGCGACGCCGCCGCCCCCCATGCGCCCGCCCACAGCGATCCCGCCACCAGCAGCGCGATGGAAAGCGCAGTCTCGACCATGTTGAGCACCAGCAGCCGGTTCATCCGCCCCAGCAGGATCGGCAGCTCGCTCACCAAAGGCAGCGCCATCAGCAGCGCGGCCTGCAATGCAATCAGCGTCAAGAGAGGCGCGGTGTCGATCCACACAGGGCCATACAGCATCATCACCAGCGGCCATGCTGCCAGCGCGAGGCCCGCCATGCCCGGCCAGACAATTGCGGTATAGCCCGCGACCACGCGCAGATAGGCCGGTGCCAGTGGCCCGCCGGAATCGCGTATGCGCGCAAAGGCGGGGTAGAACACGCCGCCAATCGCGCCCGCGATCAGCACGCGGAATTGCTCCGCAAGGCTGGTGGCGCGGCTGAACAGGCCAACCGCAAACAGATCGACCAGCCGCCCCACGATCAGATCGGGCGAACGCGAACCCAGCGCGCCTGTCAGGTAAAGCGCGGATGCCTTGCCGCCGAAGGACAGCACGGGGCGGAGGCCATCGAGCCGCAGCGGAAAGGTCTTGGCCGGTTGCAGCACCTGCGCGATCACCCCGCGCGCAAAGCCCGTGGCCAGCACCGCCCAGGCGAGCGCGAAGGAGGAAAAGCCCATCCATGCAAGGGTAAGCGCCACGGCGGCATGCACGCTCGCCCCGCCCACCGTCACTGCGAAGTGCCCGCCAAACCGCATCCGCCGCGCCATCAGCGCCAGCGGCACCACCGATAAAGGCAGGAACAGATAGGAGCCGGCAATGATCAGCAGCAGCGGGGCCAGCGCTTCCATCCGGTAAAACGCCGCCAACGGATATGCCAGCGCGGCGATGATCGCGGTGACGAGCAGAGAGAAAATGAAGGCGACGCTCGAACAGCGGTTCACTTCCTCCGGCGTCAGGTCGGGCAGGCCGGAGATATAGCGCGAGAGGCCAAAGTCCTGCAGCACCGCGACCAGCATTGCCGCGGCCAGCGCGATCGAGAACAGCCCCACCTCAGCCGGCGCGAGGAAATAGCGGCTGATGATGACCGAGGTGACGAACTGGATTGCAAAGGAACCGTATTGCCCCGCCATCGCCCACACCGCGGCCGCCCGCACGCTCATCGCGGCGGGTTCGCGTGCGGCGGGGTTCGCCGCAGGAAGGGGAGGGGCGGGATTGGTCATGGCTCTTGCGCGGTCAGCTTGTCGCCAGAGCGGCAGCCAAGCGCAGCGCGCGCCCCGGCTCGCCCAGCTTGGCAAGGCGCGCCACGGTGCGCCACAGCCCCGCCTGATTTCCGCCCCCGCGCACATGGTCGAGCATGATCTCGAACCCGTTATCGCGAAGGGCCACAGGGGAATGCATTATGCCATGCGCCACGGCGGCACGCACGCGGGCGGCAACGCCGGGCTCTCCAAAGAAGGCGTCGAGCTCTTCAATCGGGGGCAGCACATCCAGATCGGCGGTGGGATCGGGCTTGCCCGCGTCGCGCACGCGCCAGGCTTCATAGGCGATCGCCGCGCCCACCTGCTGTTCGGTCGCGTGGCGCTTGGACACCTGCCCCGCATAATGGCGATAGCGGATCAGCCGTTCGGGCAGGTTTGCCATCCTGGTGACCGAGGCGAGCCGCAGCCACAGGTCGAGATCCTCGCAATGGCGAAAGGCGGCATGGTATCCGCCCTGCGCCCGCACAATGTCGCGCCGGTACATCACCGCCGGATGGCAGAGCAGCGGGCCGCCGTGGCGGATATTGTGCAGGAACTCGGCATGTGTCACCGGATGATCGTGGCCCATGGTGACATAGGGGCCGCCATCCTCGGCCATGTCGCGGCTCCAACTGCCTACCACGCCGTGATCGGGATGCGCGGCAAGAAAGGCCATCTGCTTGGCAAAGCGTTCGGGCATGGCGATGTCATCGGCATCCATGCGGGCGATGATTGGCGCGCGGGCTTGGTCCAGCAGCTGGTTGAGGCTGGCGACCAGTCCGCGATTCTCCCGGATGATCGGGCGGATGCGCGAATCGCGTTTGGCATAATCGGCAATGATCTGCGGCGTGGCGTCGGTGGAGCCGTCATCCAGAATGAGGAATTCGAAATCGGCAAAGCTCTGCGCAAGGATGCTGTCGACCGCCTCGGCCAGGAAGCGCTCGCCATTATAGACGCTCATCGCCACGCTCAGCGCGGGGAGAGATTCGCGGTTCGGGGTTTGGGCCACCATGATCTGCCAGACTGCTCCTTCTAAAGGGAGCGCGATACCGCAGGGCCGTAAAGATCGGGTCAATGGCAGGGGCAGTGAACCTGAATCGCTCGAAAAACGGGAATCGCAGCGATCCGAGAATCAGGTTCGCCGATTCCCACGAATCAGATTCGCACTGTCCGACGCTTCGAAAATTGCGCCGCATTTTCGCCTTGGCCAAGGCGTAAATCAGGTGTCCGGAAGGGGGTGGACGAAGGGGTAAAGCCGTGGTTCAGGCAACCCTTGCCATATAGGTTGCTTGCCGGGATGATCTGAAAAGTAGGCCAATAAAGCATTGTTTTCAGGTCATTTTTCGAGAGAATGTAAGAAAATTGCAAAAAGGCGTTGACCCGACTCAACCCCATCCATATATGGCCTCTCACCGGACGGGACGACGGCTTCACCGCCTCCCACCGCCCGGTCGCCAACATA
>NZ_JBANRN010000015.1:0-20000 GCF_037154155.1 Alteraurantiacibacter lauratis | reverse complement strand
GGACGTGGCACGCTGCGATAAGCGTCGGGGAGCTGTGAGCAAGCTTCGATCCGGCGATTTCCGAATGGGGAAACCCACCTTCACCATTTCCTCTGTCATCCCTTCGGGGGTGTCAGAAGAGGTGGATAGGGTATCACCAGACTGAATATATAGGTTTGGTGAAGCGAACCCGGGGAACTGAAACATCTCAGTACCCGGAGGAAAAGACATCAACAGAGATTCCCGTAGTAGTGGCGAGCGAACCGGGACCAGGCCAGTGCTCATCTTTCAACTAGCAGAACACTTTGGAAAGAGTGGCCATAGCGGGTGACAGCCCCGTATGCGAAAGTGATGAGATGAGACTCGAGTAGGGCGGGACACGTGAAATCCTGTCTGAACATGGGGGGACCACCCTCCAAGCCTAAATACTCGTACATGACCGATAGCGAACAAGTACCGTGAGGGAAAGGTGAAAAGCACCCCGATTAGGGGAGTGAAACAGTACCTGAAACCGAATGCTTACAATCAGTTGGAGCCCCATAGGGGGTGACAGCGTACCTCTTGCATAATGGGTCAGTGACTTAATTTATCGAGCAAGCTTAAGCCGTTAGGTGTAGGCGCAGCGAAAGCGAGTCTGAATAGGGCGACTGAGTTCGATGAATTAGACCCGAACCCCGGCGATCTAGGCATGGCCAGGTTGAAGGTGCGGTAACACGCACTGGAGGACCGAACCGGTGAATGTTGAAAAATTCTCGGATGAGCTGTGTTTAGGGGTGAAAGGCCAATCAAGCCGGGAAATAGCTGGTTCTCCGCGAAAACTATTGAGGTAGTGCGTCGGATGTATGCCGTTGGGGGTAGAGCACTGGATGGATGCGGGGGTCGCGAGATCTACCAACTCTAACCAAACTCCGAATACCAACGAGTCTTGTCCGGCAGACAGACGGCGGGTGCTAAGGTCCGTCGTCAAAAGGGAAACAGCCCTAACCTACAGCTAAGGTCCCCAAGTCATCACTAAGTGGGAAAGCATGTGGGAATCCCAAAACAACCAGGAGGTTGGCTTAGAAGCAGCCATCCTTTAAAGAAAGCGTAACAGCTCACTGGTCTAAATAAGGGTTCCTGCGGCGAAGATGTAACGGGGCTAAAGTGATGCACCGAAGCTTAGGGTTCAGTCTTCGGACTGAGCGGTAGCGGAGCGTTCCGTAAGCGAGTGAAGCGGGAGGGTAACCGACCGTGGACGTATCGGAAGTGCGAATGCTGACATGAGTAGCGACAAAGAGGGTGAGATGCCCTCTCGCCGAAAGACCAAGGGTTCCTGCGCAACGCTAATCGGCGCAGGGTGAGCCGGCCCCTAAGACGAGCCCGAAGGGGGTAGTCGATGGGAACCACGTTAATATTCGTGGGCCTGGTGGTGTGTGACGGATGATGGACGTTGTCGATCCTTATCGGATTGGTTCGGCAGCCAAGTTGTTCCAGGAAATAGCCCCACCGTATAGACCGTACCCGAAACCGACACAGGTGGTCAGGTAGAGTATACCAAGGCGCTTGAGTGAAGTATCCTGAAGGAACTCGGCAAATTGCCTCCGTACCTTCGGAAGAAGGAGGCCCTGGCTTAGCGCAAGCTTTGTCAGGGGGCACAGGCCAGGGGGTAGCGACTGTTTAGCAAAAACACAGCACTCTGCTAAGTCGGCTTCAAGACGACGTATAGGGTGTGACGCCTGCCCGGTGCTCGAAGGTTAAGAGGAGGAGTGCAAGCTCCGAATTGAAGCCCGAGTAAACGGCGGCCGTAACTATAACGGTCCTAAGGTAGCGAAATTCCTTGTCGGGTAAGTTCCGACCTGCACGAATGGCGTAACGACTTCCCCACTGTCTCCAGGATATGCTCAGCGAAATTGAAGTTCCCGTGAAGATGCGGGATACCCGCGGTTAGACGGAAAGACCCCGTGCACCTTTACTGCAGCTTCAGAGTGGCATTAGGAAAGAGTTGTGTAGCATAGGTGGGAGGCTTTGAATCTTGGGCGCCAGCTCGAGGGGAGCCATAGGTGAAATACCACCCTGCTGTTTTCTGATGTCTAACCTCGCACCGTTAGCCGGTGTAGGGACCCTCTGTGGCGGGTAGTTTGACTGGGGCGGTCGCCTCCTAAAGAGTAACGGAGGCGCGCGATGGTAGGCTCAGGCCGGTTGGAAACCGGCTGTTAGAGTGCAATGGCATAAGCCTGCCTGACTGCGAGACTGACGAGTCGAGCAGAGACGAAAGTCGGTCATAGTGATCCGGTGGTCCCTCGTGGAAGGGCCATCGCTCAACGGATAAAAGGTACGCCGGGGATAACAGGCTGATACTGCCCAAGAGCTCATATCGACGGCAGTGTTTGGCACCTCGATGTCGGCTCATCACATCCTGGGGCTGGAGCAGGTCCCAAGGGTTTGGCTGTTCGCCAATTAAAGTGGTACGTGAGCTGGGTTCAGAACGTCGCGAGACAGTTTGGTCCCTATCTGCCGTGGGCGTCGATTGTTGAGAGGAGTTGCCCCTAGTACGAGAGGACCGGGGTGAACATACCTCTGGTGTACCTGTCATTCCGCCAGGAGTGCAGCAGGGTAGCTATGTATGGACGGGATAACCGCTGAAAGCATCTAAGCGGGAAGCCTCCCTCAAGATAAGCAATCATCGAACCGTGATAGACCATCACGTTGATAGGCCGGGTGTGGAAGTGCAGTAATGTATGGAGCTAACCGGTCCTAATAGTTCTGTTCGCGCTTGGTGATCCCACCATCAATGTCAGGCCTGTGGCCCGCACATTGTGGAGGATGTCTCAAGCCCGATGATGCCTCAACAATACATCCCTTAGCAGGGTGCATCGATTTAAACCCTTGTCCGTCACGCCGGCTTCATTGCTTGGTGATCATGGCGCCTGTGACCCACCCGATCCCATCTCGAACTCGGCCGTGAAACCAGGCAGCGCCGATGGTACTAACGCTCAAGCGTTGGAAGAGTAGGACGTCGCCAGGCATTGTAGCCGGCGTGTACAGGCAAGGCTCAAAACCCATTCACAGTCAAAGGGCTGTCCCCTCGTGGGATGGCCCTTTTGGCGTCTTATGCGGCTATGCGTCGCGTGCGTTTTTATCGGTGACGCGGGGTGGAGCAGCCCGGTAGCTCGTCAGGCTCATAACCTGAAGGTCGCAGGTTCAAATCCTGCCCCCGCAACCAATACCATACCCAGAAGCCTCGCCCTGCCGGTGGGGCTTTTTGCGTTTCGACCATCGGGATTGTCCCAAGACTGCGCGCTTCTTCGCCGCTGCTGCGCACGAGGCGCGCAAAGGCCCGCAACCTTTCCTCCTGTTGCTGGCTTGCCACATCCCTTTCCTGTCCCTGAAGTGCAATATTTTTGTCGCTGCAGTGCAACAAGCGGCTCCGAAAGGCGCTCCATCTTTAGCCAAGGATGGACCAGTTCCGATGACAGACGCCCGTTACACCCTCTCCACCTGCGCCGCCGCGATTGCGGCCGTGATCTGCACTCCGGCGTTCGCGCAGACTGCTGGCACAACCGATCCGGTCGAGCAGGAGGAAATCCGTTCCGCCAGCAATATTGTGGTGATCAGCGCGATTGGCTTTCGCGATCGCAGCGAAGAGGCCGAGCCCGTCCTCGTCTATGACGAGCAGTTCTTCCAGCGCTTTGAGCCGCTCACTGCAGGCGATGCGCTGCGCCGCGTTCCCAGCGTCACCTTTCTGTCGGACGTTCTGGAGAGCGACGGGGCGCGCCTTCGTGGACTTGATCCGGGCTATACCCAGATCCTGATCAATGGGGAGCGCGTGCCTGGCTCGCAGGCTGACCGTTCGTTCTTCCTCGACCGGGTACCGGCCGAACTGATCGAACGCGTGGAGATTGTCCGCTCCTCTTCCGCCCGCCGCACCGGTGATGCGGTTGCCGGCACGATCAACATCGAACTGCGCGATGGTCTGTCGCTCGATGGCGGATATATCCGGGGCGGCGGCCTTCTGTTTGATGACGGCGAAGTGAAGCCCAGCGCCGGCTTCTACTACGGCGGCGAAGCCGGGCCGGGGCGCATCCTGATCGGTGCGAATGTTCAGGGGCGTTACAACCCCAAGATCAAGAGCAGCTTCCGCTTCAGCGACTCCCCGGAAAACAATGCGGACTTCTTTGCGGATGATTTCGACAACCGGGAAGACCAGACCGATACGCGCGACGGCACCGATTACGCTTTCAACGGCAGCTATGTGATCGATTCCGGCGGCACATTCTTCGAGATAGCCGGAAATTTCGTGCGCACCGAACGCACCGAGAGCGAGCGGTCCTTCGAATATAACGATCCCACCGCCATCAACGGCCCGGTGCGAACCGCGAACCCCGGCAATCTGCTGACCGACAATATCAACGTCAACGACATCACGCAGGAAAGCTGGGCGATCAGCGCCAAGGTGGAACAGGAATGGGCCGCCGGCGAAACCGGTGTGCGCGTCTCCTTCTCACGGTTCGATGATTTTCAGGATGAATTCGAATACGAGGTCGACTTCGACCGCGGCACGCCGCGCTTCACCGGCGATCTGTCGCTGACCGACATTGCCGACAAGGAATTCGTGGTCGAGATCGACCATCAGGTTCCGCTCGCTGATGATCTTGATCTCGTGTTCGGAGGCTTTGCCCAGAACAAGGACCGCCTGAGCGATGTGCGCAGCGTGCGCAACCGGTTCAACCTGACAGCCGCCGATCGCGAAGGATACGACCAGTTCAGCGAAACGCCTGAACAGTTCGCCACGCCCTTCACTCTACCGGCTGCCGCTCCGGGCAAGATCGAGGAAGATCGCCGCGATCTGTTCGCGCTGATCGAGGGGCAGGCCGGCGCGGTGACGTTCGAGGCGGGCATACGCTGGGAAAACACCGATGTGCGGATCGGTGCGCTTGAGACCAGCTTCGATTACTTCCTGCCGTCAGCCTCGGCCAAGATTGCGGTGGGCGAGGGCCGGATCACCATTTCCGGCGCGCGGACGGTTCGCCGTCCCCGGTTCGATTTCATCAGTCCCGTGCTGCTCGAAGCGGAACTGGGCGATAACGACCTGCTCGGCAATCCCAACTTGCTGCCCGAAACGGCGTGGGGCGGCGATCTGGGGTATGAACACCGCATCGGGCGCACCGGCGTGGTCGGCGTGAACGTATTCTACCGCGATGTGAAGAACCTTGTCGAGCTTGCCAATACCGGCGTCGAAGGCTCCGAAGGTCCGGGAACCTTCGTGTTCCAGCCGCGCAACACCGGCAACGGCGAAGTGTACGGCATCGAATTCGACCTTTCGACCAGCCTTGCTTTCCTCGGCCTGCCGGATACCGGCATCTTCGGCAATCTCGGCCTGATTGACAGCTCGATTACCGATATCTTCGGCAGCCGGCGGTTCAACGACCAGTCCAAATATGTCTACAACATGGGCTTCATTCACGATTTCAATGCCATCGGCGCAGCGTTCGGCGTGACATACCGCAAGCAGGGCGCCGCCTTTGGCCGCGTGATTGGCGAGGAGGTGACCACAACCTATGGCGCCGATCTCGAAATCTTCGTGGAGAAGAGCTTCGGTGACAACTTCACCATCCGTGCGGTGGGTTCCAACCTCCTTGATTCCACCAAGGACGAGGTGTTCAACAAGTTCACCACGGTGCAGGACCAGATCGACCGCAGCTTTGATGAATACGAACTGGAAAGCGAACAGGCAGGACCGGTGTTCCAGTTGATCGCAAGGTATGCCTTCTGATGCGCGCCCGGTTGTTTGCCGCAGCGGCGGGTGCCTTGTTCCTCGCCGCGTGCGCCACTGCCCCGCAGGGTCTGCCGCCGGTTGCCGTCTACGCCTTGGGCGAGACGGTGCCGGTGGGCACGGCGAACGAGGATGCGGCGGATGATCCGGCGATCTGGCGCAACGCGGCCAATCCCGCCGCAAGCCTGATCGTCGCGACCGACAAGAAGGCGGGCCTGTATGTCTATGGGCTGGACGGCGCGCGGCGCAGTTTCGTGGATAGCGGCCGGGTGAATAATGTCGATCTGGTCGATACAGCGGATCACGGCGTCATCGTGGTGGCGAGCGACCGCAACGATCTGTTGAATGCCGCCTTGCAGGTCTATCGCCTGAACACCCAAACCGCCGTGCTGGAGCCTCTTGGCACTGGCCCCGGCGGTGCGGGCGAGGGGTATGGCCTGTGCCTCGGCTACCGGGGCGGCGTGCTGCGTGCCTATTCGGTGCTGAAGGAAGGGCGCACGCATGAAGTGCGCATCGACCTGTCGGGCGCGGCGCCTGCCTTCACCATGGAACGTGTGCTGACCGTCGCCACCCAGCCCGAAGGCTGCGTGGTCGATAACCGCAACGGCACCCTTTATGTGGGCGAGGAAGCGGGCGGCCTGTGGCGTTTTGCGGCGGGCAGCACCACGGGCGATCTGGTCGCGCCGATCGACAACCGCTATCTGGTTGCCGATCTGGAAGGGGTGGCGCTGGCCCCCGCCGGCGCGGATGGCGGCTATCTGGTGGCGTCGAGCCAGGGCGACAACGCCTATGCCGTGTTCCGCCTGCCCGACATGGCCCCTGTGGGCCGCTTCCGCATTGCCGCCCGGCAATTCGGCGCGACCGAGGAGACCGACGGGATCGATCTCGCGCTTGGCGATTTCGGGCCGCTTTATCCGCAAGGGCTGTTCGTGGCGCAGGACGGGCGGAATGCGCCCGCGGCGCAGAACTTCAAGCTGGTAAGCTGGGCCGATGTGGTGGCCGCGCTGGGGTTGGAATAACCCCGCTACGGCTTCCATCCGGGTGGCAAATGGCTGGCGGGCAGGGTGATCTCCACGCTGTCCGCCATCACCCGCGAACTTTCGCCAAGGCGCACGGTGTAGGTGCCCGCCGCACGGGTCCAGCCCGGATTCGCGGTATCCCACACGGCCAGCAGGCGCGGATCGACCGCTACTTCGATTTGCCGCGTCTCGCCCGGTTCGAGGCTGACCTTGGCAAAGCCGCCCAGCCTTTGCGGCGCTTCCCAGTTCGGCCCGCTGACATAGATCTGTGCCACATCCGCGCCGGCGCGCGTGCCGGTATTGGTCAGTGTGAAGCGCGCCACCAGCCCTTCGCCGCGCGCCTCCACCGCCAGATCGCTCATGGCGAAGCTAGTATAGGACAGCCCGTGACCGAAGGGGAACAGCGGGTCGTGCCCGTGGGCATCGAACCACTTGTACCCCACCGCCGCGCCCTCGGAATACACGACATCGCCCGGCTGCGGATCGCCCGGATGCGGCAATTGGGCAAGAGCGCGCGGGAAGGTGACGGGCAGGTGGCCCGACGGGTTGACCGCGCCGGTCAGCACGCGGGCAATCGCCGCGCCGCCATTGCGGCCCGGATACCACGCCTGCACGATGGCCGGAACGCGCGCGGCCCATGGCATCAGCACCGGCCCGCCGGTCTGCAGCACGACCACGGTGTTGGGCTGGTTCATCGCCACCGATTCCACCAGTGTATCGTCCTCCACATGCAGCGGCACATCGATGCTTTCGCTGGCCCATTGGTTGGCAAACACGATGGCGAGATCGGCCGCATTGGCGGCGGCCGCTGCGCCTTCGTGATCGCGCCCGTCATGGAAGGAGATATCGGCATCGGGCAGCAGCGCGCGCAGTTCCTCCAGCGGGCTGGAGGGGTAATAGACCACTGGTCCCGGCCATGTGCGCGGCTCCAGCCCCGGCACGGCATTGCCGCCATCCGGCCCCTCGCCGGGATAGACCTGGCTGGACCCGCCGCCCGACAAGACGCCCCTGTCGGCATGGCCGCCAATCACCACGATGCGGCGCGCTGTGGCGCCAAGAGGCAGCAGGCCGCGCTCGTTCTTGAGCAGCACAATGCCCCCTTCCGCCGCCACCTGTGACACGGCCCGGTTGGCGGCAAAGTCGATGGCCTGCCCCTCGGCAACCGGGTTGTCGACCAGCCCGTGCGCGAACATGCTGCGCAGGATGCGGCGCACGGCGGTGTCGATATGCGCCTGTGTGATTTCGCCCGCTTCCAGCGCCGCCGCCACCCTATCGGCGCGCAGCCACGCATCACTTTGCAGGCCAAAGCCCGATTCCTGATCCAGCCCGGCGACGATGCTGGGCGCGGTCGAATGCACCGCCCCCCAATCGGACATGACGTAGCCCGGCCAGCCCCATTCTTCGCGCAGCACCTGCGTCAGCAGAAAGGGGTGCTCGCACGAATAGGGGCCGTTCACCCGGTTATAGGCGCACATGACCGATCCCGGCTGACCAATCTCGTGCGCGATCTGAAAGGCAAACAGGTCGGCCATCCGCAAGGCCGCCTCCTCCACCACCGAATTGCCTGCGCCGCGGTCGGTTTCCTGCGCGTTCACGGCAAAATGCTTTGAGGTGGAGATGATGTTGTTGGATTGAATGCCGGCAATCTGGCGGCCCACCATCACGCCCGCCAGCAAGGGATCCTCGCCCGCATATTCGAAATTGCGCCCGCCGCGCGGCTCGCGGATCAGGTTGACGCTGCCCGCCAGCAGCACGTTGAACCCGTCGGCGCGCGCCTCGCTGCCGATCATCGCGCCGCTGGCAAAGGCGGCGTCCACGTCCCAGCTGGCCGCTGTGGCAAGGCCAGATGGCAGCGCGGTGCGCCCGCGTTTGCTGGCCGCGCCGCCTTGGGTGGCAACGCCGATACCCGCATCGGCCTGCCATTGCGCCGGAATGCCAAGGCGCGGGATGCCGGGCACATAGCCTGCCGAACCCGCGCGCGCCTCTGGCACACGGGTGTAGTTTGCCGGGGCAAAGTCCTCCCCGAAATAGCCCATCAGCAGAGTGAGCTTTTCGTCCTGCGTCATCTGCGCCAGCATCGCGGCGGCGCGTTCATCGGGCGTGCCGCGCGTGTCGGCGGCGAGCAGCGCTGCGCCACCCGGTTGCGGCGTTTGCGCCAGCGCAGGCGAGACGGCCAGCGCCAGCACCGTGGCGGCAAGCAGGATATGGCGCGATTTCATGGCGTTCCTCTCATTTTCCTGTGAAGTATATCACGAACATTGCCCAATAGCGCAATGCCGACATAAAACCGTCGCAAGGCGTGCCTAGCGCTGCGCCAACGCTGTTTTGACGGAGTGCCCCATGATTGCCGATCGCCGCCAGTTCCTTAGCGCCACGGGCAGCGCCTTTGCCGCATTTGCCGCTGCGGGCTGTGCCGCTCGCGCTGCGGGTGGCCTTGCGGCTTTGCCCGCGGCCGATGCTTACGGCGCGCTGGTGCCCGATCCTGCGGCAATCCTTGATCTGCCGCCGGGCTTTTCCTACCGTGTGCTCTCCACGCTGGGCGATGCGATGACCGATGGCGGGACGGTGCCCGACCGGGCGGACGGCATGGGCTGCTTTGACATCGGCAATGGCGAGTTGGCGCTGGTGCGCAACCACGAATTGAATGCCATAGCCGACAGCGGCGGCGCAAACGGCCCGGCTTACGATACCGTGGCGCGCAGCCTGGTGCCCCTTGCAGGCGGCACAACCACGCTGGTTATTGATGCCGCAACGCTGGCGGTAAAGCGGCAATACCGCAGCCTGGCGGGCACGATCCGCAATTGCGCGGGCGGGGTCACGCCGTGGGGTAGCTGGCTTTCGTGCGAGGAGAATGTCTCGCGCGCGGATGGACAGATCAACCGCGATCACGGCTATGTCTTTGAAGTGCCTGCCAATGCGGAGCGGCAGGTGATTCCCGTGGCGCTGACCGCGATGGGCCGTTTCAACCACGAAGCTGCCGTGGTCGATCCGGCCAGCGGAATCGTCTACCTGACCGAGGACCGGCCCGACAGCCTGCTGTACCGCTTCATCCCGGCGATTCCCGGCCAATTGGCCGCGGGCGGGCAATTGCAGGCGTTGGCAGCTGAAGGCGTGGCCGATTCGCGCAACTGGGAAAACCGCCAGATAGCTGTGGGCCAGGCCGTCGCCTGCCGCTGGATCGATCTCGACAATGTCGAAGCGCCCGAAGACGATCTGCGTCAGCGCGGCGCGGCGCAGGGCGCCACGTTGTTTGCCCGCGGCGAAGGCATCTGGATGGGCGAGGGCGAGTTCTATTTCACCTGCACATCGGGCGGGCCGGGGCGTTTCGGGCAGATTTTCCGCCTGCGTCCGGCCAGCAATGCGAATGGCGCCGACATGCTCGACTTGTTTTTCGAAAGCGCATCGGGCGACGATTTCACTTATGGCGACAATCTGACGATTGCGCCCGACGGGCATCTTATCGTGTGCGAAGACCGGTCGGGCAATCAGGTGAACTATATTCGCGGGGTCACCACCGCAGGCGGCGTTTATCCCTTTGCCCGGCTGCGGGTGGAGACCGAGCCGGCTGGCGTGTGTTTCTCGCCCGACGGCGCCACGCTGTTCGTCAATCTGATGGAACCCACGCGCACATTGGCGATCACGGGACCGTGGAACTGGGGCTGATAGGCATGGGCTGAGGCGTCAACCCGCCCGTTCGCGCAAGAAAGCCAGCACCGGCTCGGCCCATTCGGGGCGGCAGATCAGCAAGTCCGGCAGGTAAGTGTCCGCCTGATTATACCGCATCGCGCTGCCGTCGATGCGGCTGCAATGCAGGCCGTGCGCGGCGGCAACCGCCACAGGCGCGCAGCTGTCCCATTCATATTGCCCGCCCGAATGGAGGTAGATTTCGGCATCGCCCAGCACCACCGCCATCGCCTTGGCCCCGGCGCTGCCCATGCCCACCAGCTCGCCTCCCAGCGCCTCGGCCACGGCCACGGCTTCGGCGGCAGGGCGGGTGCGGCTAACGACAAGGCGCGGGCGTTCGGGAGCGGGGGGCAGGGTGCGCGGCTGGTCGCTGCGCAGCACCACGCCGCCTGCCAATCCCGGCAGCGCCACCGCGCCCAGCGTGGCAACCCCATCGATCGCAAGCCCGACATGCACCGCCCAGTCGGCGCGTTCCTCGCCATATTCGCGCGTGCCGTCGACCGGATCGACAATCCACACGCGCGATTTGGACAGGCGTTCTTCGGTATCCTTGCTTTCTTCGGAGAGCAGGCCATCATCCGGCCGTTGCTGGCGCAGCGCGTGCACAAGGAACTGGTTCGCGGTCTGGTCGCCTGCCTTGCCCAGGCTCTTGCCTTCAAACATGCCGCTGGCGCGCACCTCCAGCAGGATGCGCCCCGCAACTTCGGCCAGATGGGCGGCCAGATCGGCGTCGGTCATGTTGGCTCCAGTCACGCCGTTCAACCCAGCAGCCGGTCAATGATGAGGTCGGCCGCCTGCTCCACCGTCATCGCGGTGGTGTCGATGCGGATTTCGGGGTTTTCCGGCTTTTCATACGGGCTGTCGATCCCGGTGAAGTTCTTCAGCTTGCCCTCGCGTGCCTTCTGGTAAAGCCCCTTCACATCGCGCGCTTCTGCCACTTCGAGCGGTGTGTCGATGTGAATTTCGAAGAATTCGCCTTCGGGCAGCATCGCGCGCACCATTTCGCGCTCAGCGCGGAACGGGCTGATGAACGCGGTGATGACGATCAGGCCCGCATCCGCCATCAGTTTGGCGACTTCGCCCACGCGGCGGATATTCTCGATCCGGTCCGCTTCGGTAAAGCCCAGATCCTTGTTGAGGCCGTGGCGCACATTGTCGCCATCCAGCAGGAAGGTGTGCCGGTTCATCCGGTGCAGCTTTTTCTCCACCATATTGGCGATGGTCGATTTGCCGCTGCCCGACAGGCCCGTGAACCACAGCACGGCGGGCTTCTGGTTCTTCATCGCGGCGTGCTGTTCGCGGGTGATTTCCAGCGCCTGCCAATGCACATTCTGCGCGCGGCGCAGGCTGAAATTGATCATGCCTGCACCCACGGTGGCGTTGGTCAGCTTGTCGATCAGGATGAACCCACCCAGCGAGCGGCTGGCTTCGTAGGGTTCGAACACGATCGGCTTGTCGGTGGTGACTTCGGCCACGCCAATGCCGTTCAGTTTCAGCGTCTTGGCGGCCAGATGCTCCATCGAATTGACGTCGATCTCGTATTTGGGCTGCGCTATGGTGGCGCTGACCGTTTGCGTCGCCAGTTTCAGCCAATAGGCGCGGCCCGGAATCAGGTCGTCGTCGCTCATCCAGATGATATTGGCTTCGAACTGGTCGGCGCTTTCGGGCGGATTGCCTGCGGCGGCGATCACATTCCCGCGGCTGCAATCGACCTCGTCCGCCAGGCAAATGGTCACTGCCTCGCCTGCCACCGCCTCGTCCAGTTCGCCATCGAAGCTGACGATCGACTTGACCGTGCTGGTCTTGCCCGAAGGCACGATGCGCACCGCATCGCCCGGCTTCACTGTGCCGCTGGTGATCAATCCAGAAAAGCCCCGGAAATCGAGATTGGGGCGGTTCACCCACTGCACGGGCATCCGGAAAGGCTGCGCCTGCGCGGTGGTGTTGTCCACCTCTACGGTTTCGAGATGGTTGATCAGGCTGGGCCCGTCATACCAGGGGGTGTTCGGGCTGGGCGCGTTGGTGATGTTGTCGCCCTTGAACCCCGAAATCGGAATTGGGGTGAAGTCTGTAATTCCGATGGATTTGGCAAAGCTGCGGTAATCGGCCACGATATGTTCGAAAGTGGACTGGTCGTAATCCACCAGGTCCATCTTGTTCACCGCCAGCACGATGTGGCGGATCCCTACCAGATGCGCCAGAAAGCTGTGGCGGCGCGTCTGCGTCAGCACGCCCTTGCGCGCATCGATCAGGATTACCGCAAGATCCGCCGTGCTCGCGCCGGTCACCATGTTGCGCGTGTATTGTTCATGCCCCGGCGTATCGGCGACAATGAACTTGCGCTTTTCGGTGGTGAAGAAGCGGTAGGCGACATCGATGGTGATGCCCTGTTCGCGTTCGGCGGCCAGTCCGTCCACCAGCAGGGCGAAATCGATGGCGTCACCTTGTGTGCCCACGCGCTTGCTGTCGGCTTCGAGCGCGGCGAGCTGATCCTCGAAGATCATCTTGCTGTCGTACAGCAGGCGGCCGATCAGCGTGCTCTTGCCGTCGTCCACGCTGCCGCAGGTGATGAAGCGCAGCAGCGTCTTGTTCTGGTGCTGCGCCAGATAGGCATCGATGTCTTCGGCAATAAGGGCATCGGCCTGGTAGACGGGTTCGGTGGACGTCATGCTTGTCTCGCTGGCTCGGATAACGAAATCGGGATGATGGGAGCGGCGCTGTGGCCGCGATCGAAAGAATAGCCGAAGCGCGCGATATCCTCGGCGTAAAACGCCCCGATCCGGTCGCGCAGGGCCGGGGTGTAATAGCCTTGCCATGGGCGCTTCGTTGCAGGCGCACGGCCTCTGCCCAGCAGGCGGTCGAGCAGTCCGGCCTTGCGCGGCTTGCCCGATTTGTTGCGGTGGGGCAATTGCTCGCTCGGCAGGTTCAGATGGCGCGCCATCGTGGCAAAATCCTGCGCCAGCGTTTCGAACCGGCCAATGAAATCGACGATGTAATTGCCGTTTTCATCGGTCACGCAATCTGTCTGCGGGACGATGTGGCGCGAATGGTCCGAGAAACTGTCGAGCTGCGCCAGGCGTGCGTCCACGAACTGTTCGAACGTCGGCAGGTGGCTGTTCTGCCGGTATTCGAATTCCGAAACCAGCCGCGCCCACGGATTGCGCACGAAGGCGAATTTGAAATAGCCAGCGAACTGCGCCGGATCGATATGTCCAAGCGCCACATATTCGCGCGCCAGCAAATGCGCCATCCTGTCCGGACCCTTGGCAGGATCATCGTTGGCATAAAGCAGCAGGGGGCGACGATCTTCCCACGACAGGCCATGAAGCGCCAAAAACACGCTTTCCACGCTCTGCCCTCCCGTCTTGGGCACATGCACGAACACGCAGCGGTGCGGGTGCGATATCACGCACTGTCTCCGCCGCCGACCATCCGTGCAGGGGCTGCGCGCCGCGCAAGCATCAGAAATAGCCTTCCTGCTTCTTCTTCTCCATGCTGGCCGACTGGTCCTTGTCGACCGCGCGGCCATTGCGTTCCGATGTGGTGGTCAGCAGCATTTCCTGGATGATTTCGGGCAGCGTTGCCGCCTCGCTTTGCACCGCGCCGGTAAGCGGGTAGCAGCCCAGAGTGCGGAAGCGCACGCTCTGCTCCTTCACCACTTCGCCAGGGCGCAGTGTCATCCGCTCATCATCCACCACCAACAGCAAGCCGTCGCGTTCCACAGTGGGGCGCTTGGCTGCGTAATAGAGCGGCACGATCTCGATATTTTCGGCCAGAATGTATTGCCAGATGTCGAGCTCAGTCCAGTTGGACAGCGGGAAAACGCGGATGCTTTCCCCCTTGTTCTTGCGCGCGTTGTACAGGTTCCACAATTCGGGCCGCTGGTTCTTGGGATCCCAGCTGTGCGTGGCGGTGCGGAAGGAGAAGATGCGCTCCTTGGCGCGGCTCTTCTCCTCGTCACGGCGGCCGCCGCCGAACGCCGCGTCATAGCCGCCCGCATCGAGCGCTGCCTTCAGCGCATCGGTCAGCATCAGCTGCGAATAGATCGGCGTGGGTGTATCGATCGGGTTGATCCCGCGCGCGGCCGCTTCGGCATTATGGTGCACCACCAGGTTCAGACCGAAACGCGCCGCCTGCCGGTCGCGCAGGTCAAGCAGGTCCTGGAAATCCCAGCCGCTCGCAATGTGCAGGAACGGAAATGGCGGCGGCGAAGGATAAAAGGCCTTGAGCGCGATGTGCAGCATGACCGCGCTGTCCTTGCCGACCGAATAGAGGAACACAGGGCGTTCCGCTTCGGCCACGACTTCGCGCATGATGTGAATGGCTTCGGCTTCCAGCCGCTGGAGATGGGTTAAGCTTTTCATGGCGCACCGAAATGCCTTGTGCAGTGCAGCATGGCAAGGGCTAACCCTTATTATATTTTCTTTCAGGGCACCAAACCGATCAGGCCAATGGCGTCCATTCCTGGTCATGCGGCAATGGCGCGAAGATCGCGTCGAGCATGGCCTCGGTCACGCCTTCGGGTGCGGACGGATGCCAGACGGGCGCGCTGTCCTTGTCCACCAGCACCGCGCGCACACCTTCGGCGAAATCGGGCCGCGCGATCATGCGGCAGACAATGGCATATTCGCGCGCCATTTCGGCCGTGAAATCGCCCGTTGGGGTGGCAAGCTGGCGCAGCGCGACCTTGGCCGATGCGGGGCATTTGGTGGCGACTGCGCGGTATTCCTTCGCCGCCCAGTCGGAAGGATCAGCCGCCAGCGCGGCAAGGATCCCTTCCAGCGTGGGGGCGGCGAACAGGCGTGCAATCCGCTCCGCATTCCTTTCCAACCGGGCGGCGGGCGCGGGTCTGGACAGGTCGGACAATATATCGCCCGCCGCCAGCGGTTCGCGGGCAATCGCCTCCTTCGCTTCGGCCAGATCATCCGCCGCCAGATAATGCGTGGCAAGCCCCGCCCACAGCGCCTCGGCGCCGTCCAGCCGCGCGCCCGTCAGCGCGATGAACGCGCCCAGATGGCCCGGAAGCTGCGCCAGATGGTGGCCCGCGCCGGCATCGGGAAACAGGCCGATCGCGCCTTCGGGCATGGCGAGCAGCGTGTTTTCGGTCGCGATGCGAAAAGCTGCGGGCAAGGCGATGCCCGCGCCGCCGCCCATCGTCACCCCGTCCATGAAAACGATCACGGGCTTGGGATAGGCATGGATCAGGTGGTTGAGCCGGTATTCGGACAGGAAAAACGCCCGCGCCGCCGCGCCGCCGTCTGCCAGCACCGAATTGCGCACCGCCACCACATCGCCGCCCGCGCAAAATCCGCGCGTGCCGGGGGCGTGTTCGATCAGTACGGCTGCGACGGTGGGATCGCCCTGCCATTCCCGCAAGGCCGCGCCCATCGTCTCGCACATCGCCGTGGTCAGCGCATGGAGCGCACGCGGGCGGTTCAGCGTGATGACGCCCAGCGCGCCCAGGCGGCGGGTCAGGATTTCGGGCTGGCTATGCGGCAAGGACTACTGCCCCGCGCCCACGATGGCTTCGGCCTCGATCTCCACCTTGAAGGCGGGGCCGGCCAGCGCCGATATGGCTACCAGCGTGCCCGCAGGCCGCGCATGGCCGCAGGCGGCGGTGAAGGCGTTGGTCACCGCCATCGCATCATTGATGTCGGTCACGAACATGCGCACCCGCACAATGTCATCCGACCGGCCGCCAAGCTGCTGGATATAGTCGATGATCTGTTCGAAACAGCGTTCGGCCTGCCGCCCGGCATCGGGGCTGATGCTGCCATCCGCCTCCACCCCGATATTGCCCGCCACGATGATGCGGTCGCCTACGCGGATGGCGCGGGTGAACTTGGCCTGTTCCTCGAAAGCGCCCAGCGGGGGGATGCGCTGGCGCCCATCGTGCGGGCCAAGATCAGTAGGGTCAGCCACAGGTAATCCTCTCTATCCGCATATTGTCGTCATAGGAGACTGTAAGGCGATCAGGCCGATAGTCCATCGTTGCCGCGCTGCGCGGCGGCACCCAGCGCAAGGTGGCTGAACCCGTTTCGCGCAACAGGCGTGTGCCTAGCTCTGCCGTGGCGACCTGCCCGATCAGCCCCTGCACCCCGCTGGCATCACATTCCCCGGCGGGCGGGCGCGCGGCAAGGCCGCCATCCGCAGTGGTGGCGGCACATCCGGCCAACACCATGCAACCCGCTGCAAGTCCCAGAATCGCCTTCATCGCCGCTCTCCTATACTTAGCATACTAACGTTTTCTCTCGCCTTGTCGATCCACCGATGGTATAGACAAAGTCAAGGAGAGAGAACTGATGACTTTGCACATTGATCCCATCACGCCGCGCTTCGGCGCGACATGTTCAGGCCTCGACCTCACCCGCCCGCTGTCTCCGGAAGAGGTGCGGCAGGTGACCGATGCGATGGACACATGGGGCGTCACTGTATGGCGCAATACCGGCATGACCGATGAACAGCATGTCGCCTTCAGCCGCAATTTCGGCTTTCTGGAACGCGTTCCCGCGCGCGAGGGCGTGAAGATGCGCCTGCCTTTCCGCGAACTGTTCGATGCCAGCAATCTCAATGTCGATGGCGAGATTACGCGCGATCCTGCCGCGATTGAATACCGCAAGGGTGACCGGCTGTGGCATACCGACAGCGCCTTCATGGAAAAGCGCACATCCTATTCGCTGCTGCTGGCGCATCAGGTTCCGGCCGAAGGCGGCGAGACGTGGTTTGCCGACACGCGCAGCGCTTACGAGGATCTGCCGCAGGAAACCAAAGATCTGCTCGAAGGCAAGATCGGCATCAATTCGCTGTGGTGGAGCCGCAAGCAGGCGGGCGCCCCCATTGCCGAGGAGGAAATCGACGAGCGGCCCAAGGCGCGTCACCCGCTGGTGCATGTCCACCGCGGTTCGGGGCGCAAAGCGCTGTTCATTGCGGCGCACACCATGGATGTGGAGGGGATGGATAAGGCCGAAGGGCGCAAGCTGATTGCCGATCTGATCGCCCATGCCACCCAGCCGCAATATATCTTCAGCGTGAAATGGAATCCAGGCGACCTGGTGATCTGGGACAATCTGTGCACCATGCACAAGGGCGGCGAATTCGATTACGCCAACCACAAGCGCGACATGCGCCGCACAACGGTGCGTGAAGGCACCGAACCGCACCAGATGGAAACCGGCGACGACCCCTATGCCGCCCTGTTCGCGCGTGCGCCCAAAGTGGTCGATATCGCCGATGCGCGGGTGGGTGGACGCTAGGCTTTCGTCCCCGCAGCAAAGGTGCAGCAAAAAGGCCCGGCTCTCAAGAGAGAGCCGGGCCTTTTCGTTAGGCTAAACCTGCGCGATCAGAAAATGCGGCAGGCGGTCTCGGCAGGGGCTGCGAGCAGCTTTTCCAGCTCGTCATCCAGCTTGAGCATGGTGAGCGACACGCCGGCCATTTCGATGGCGGTGCAATATTCGCCCACATAATTGCGCGCGATCGTCAGACCGGTTTCGGCGGCCAGCTTGGCGGCCTTGTTGTAAACCACATAGAGTTCGGCCGGGGGCGTGCCGCCGAGGCCATTGACCATCAGCGCCACGCGGTCGCCCGACTTGAACGGCAGGTCGGTCTGCACCGCATCGAACAGCAGCTTGGTGATTTCGTCGGCGGATTTGATCTTGGTGCGTTCGCGGCCCGGTTCGCCGTGAATGCCCACGCCCACTTCCATTTCATCGGGGCCGATGTCGAAAATCGGATCGCCCTTCTGCGGGGGGATGCAGCTGGTCAGCGCCACGCCCATCGTGCGGACATTGGCGTTCACCTTTTCGGCCACGGCATAGACCGCGTCGAGATCGGCACCCGCTTCGGCAGCGGCGCCGGCGGCCTTCATCACGAAGAAATTGCCCGCCACGCCGCGCCTGCCCACGGTGTAGAGCGAATCCTGCACTGCGACGTCATCATTGATGATGAACTGCTTGAGCTTGATGCCCTCGGCCTCGGCCATTTCGCAGGCCATGTCCCATGCCATGCGGTCGCCCTGGTAGTTGTTCACCAGCACCAGCACGCCCGCATCGGTCGCGGCGGCCTTGATCGTTTCGTAGCAGGCATCAACCGGCGGCGCGGCAAACACCGGGCCCTGGCAAGCGGCAGTCAGCATACCGGGGCCGACGGCCATCACGTGTGCGGGCTCATGCCCCGAACCCGAACCCTGCACGATCGCCACCTTGCTGGCGTCGATGTTCTTGCGCTTGATCATCTGGAATTCGAGATTGCCTTCGAGCAGGTCGGCATTGGCCGCCAGCACGCCGGACATGAATTCGGGCACGAAATTGGCCGGATCGTTGACGAACTTCTTCATATGTCATTCCTCTCCATGGAACGGTTGAAACGGGAAAACCTTGGGGGATTCCGCATGGGGAATCAGCGGGCAAGCTCCGCAGCTTTCGGAGTGTAGTCCACGCCGTAGTGCTTGCACCAGTCGTAAAGGATGGTGGCGATGCCCACGATGCCCGGATCGGGCGTATTGCTGCTGCGCTCGCCCACCTGGCTGGCGCGGCCGCGATGCGCGACGAGCGAACGGGTCTCGTCAATCGCCTCGTCGGCGACCTTGGTAACGGCCGCCAGAACCGCCTTCAGATCGCTGCCGTCCATCGTCTGCATCGTTTCGTGGATCGGGATCAGCGCGTCGAGCAGCGTCTTGTCACCGCGCTTGGCCCCACCGCGCGCCATGATGCCTTCGAGCGCCGAGCCGACCATCGCGGTCAGCGTGGCGTAATCCACCTCGGTCATGCCCTTGGCCGCCATCCCGGCGCGCATGAAGCCGGTGCCCCAGATCGGGCCGGACGAACCGCCGACATGCTTGGAACAGATCATGCTGATCTTGAGCAGCATGGCGCCGATGGCGCTTTTGTCGATGGTGGGCAGATCGGCCTTGATCACCTTGAACCCGGTGGCAAGCGACGTGCCGAAGTCGCCGTCACCGGCAAGCCCGTCAAGGTCGGAGAAATACTTCTCGTTGCGGATCACCGTGTCGCAGGTGATGTCGATGGCCTTTTCAATATCGGCAAGGGTAAGCGTGGACATTCAGTCTCCCTTTCGTTTCGCGGCTTTTCAGGCTGCGGCCTTGGCAGCCGCGTTGAGCGCGTTGAGATCGTTGATAGTGATGAGCACGGGATCATCGCCCAGTTCGGGCACCACCTTCACCGCCTCGGAAAAGTCTTCTTCCGCCGTATAGGTGCTGGTGGTGATCAGCGTGGGGATGCCCGCACCTGTAGCGGCGAGCAGGCCGTTGCGGCTGTCCTCGATCACCATGCAATCGGATGCCGGCAGGCCAAGCGTTTCCAGCGCCAGCAAATAGATGTCGGGCGCGGGCTTCTTCTTCGCCACCACATCGCCGGCATGGACGAATTCGAAGGCGGCTTTCCGTTCCGGACCGAACAGGTCGAGCACCGCGTCGATGAATTTGGGGTTCGAGGTGGTGCACACACCCAGCCGCACACCCGCCGCGCGCGCCTCGTCGATGATGCGCAGGATGCCGGGCCGCACCGGCAGATCGGCCACTATCTCGCTGGTGAGCCGCGTCTTTTCCTTGT
>NZ_JBANRN010000014.1:0-99657 GCF_037154155.1 Alteraurantiacibacter lauratis | reverse complement strand
CTTGCGACTTCCGCGCCCTCGTCACCGACAACCTGGGCCGCCGGCGAGAGCCGGTACTTGCCCGAAGCGGTGATCCGGCCGAGGACGGATCCGAGCGCGTAGTTCGTGCCAGCCTTGAGGGTCACAGCCTCGCGGCAGTAGCTCGCGTTGAGCTCGTATTTGAGCAGGTCGCCGAGGGTCGGCGACATGGTGAGAACGGTCATGATGATCCTCCTTGTCGTCAGCTGCGGTTGGCCGAGGCGCGCTCACGCGCACGACGCACAATGGGGCTTTCGCCGCCGTTCGAGGCCGGCGAGCCGGCCGGTGACGGCCCCACGGCGACCACAGAGCTCGCCTCGGCGCGTGCCGCGAGGGCATCGAGGATGGAGCTTCGCAGCGCGTGCGGCGCCACCCCTTTCGCCATGGCGTCGGCGGCGTCGATGGCGACCCCCAGCCGGGCGCCTTGGGCGGCGATGGCGGCGATCTCCGCATATTCGGCGCGCAGCCGCTCGGCCGTTTGATCCGTCTGCGCCTCCGTCGCCTCCGGCGGCGCGGCGGGCGCCGCTGGTTGCGGCGTTCCGAGAGTTTCCGGATCGGACGCGTTCGTCTCCTCGACAGCCGCGTCTTCGGCAGCCGGGTTGAGGTCGGATTCTACTGTCATTGCGGTCTTTCTCCTTGAAGGTTGATGAGCGCGGGCGCGTTGCGATGCGCCCATGATGAGGCGTGGCGGGTCCAGCGCCCGGGCGAGATCCACAAGAGCGAGATCGACAGTGCCGAGCTTGTCGGCCAGGCTGGCGTCTATGCCGCGCTGACCCCGATAGATCGCGGCTTCGGTGGCGCGCACGGCGTCGGGACTCATGTTCCGATTGCGCGCCACCAGGGTGACGAGGTCGGCATGGAGCGCGTCGACATCCGCCTGGATCGCCAACAACGCGGCATCCGAGAGCGGCTCGTGGGCATTGCCCTCGATCTTGCGATCGCCCGCGTGAACGAGCGTCCATTTGAGGCCAGCCATGACGTCGGCGACGCTCTCGTCGACATGGATGGCCACGACGCCGATGGATCCGACCTCCGCCGTCCGGGTGACGTAGAGGCGGTCCGCCACGCTGGCGATGGCAAAGGCAGCCGACAGCGCGCTTTCGCTCGCGACAGCCCAGAGCGGCTTCTGCGCGGCTTCGCGCAACGACACGAGGCGATCGACCAGGTCGAAGAGACCGCCGACCTCGCCGCCCGGCGAGTCGATCTCCAACAACACGGCCCGCACAGAAGGATCGGCCAGCGCGGCTTCCACGGCGGAGGCGATCTCGCCATAGTCGCTGGCGCCCAGAAGACTGGTGAGCCAGTCGCCACGCGTCACCAACGGTCCGAGGATCGGCACCACGGCGATGCCGGGACCGGTAACGGAATGGCTCGCCACCGGCGGCGCATCGCGGGCCGGAAGCATGGCCGGCCGTGTATCGAGCATTGGGCCGGCGGCGAGCAGGCCGTCGAGCGCCCGCGGGGCGATCGCCAAGGGCCGGCCGCCGAGCCGGGTGAGCAGCGGATTCAATCGCGTCATGGAAACCTCAGTCGGCGGCGACTTTCGCCTGGTTGTCCGCTGGTGCTGCCTGAGCATCGTTCAGCAGCGTGGGGTCGGAGGATGCGCTGCCGAAGGAGAGGCCAAGCTGACGCTCTCGCGCACGGTCCGCAGCAATCTCGGCATCGACCTGATCGGCGTCATAGCCGCGCTCGGCGAGCGCCTGCGTCCGGCTCTTCAGCCCGGCCTCGATCTGTTCGATCTCGGCGCGGGCGTCCTTCAGCGGATCGACCCAGTCCCATTTGGGCGGCAGCCAGGAACAGCCGAGATAAACGCGCCTCTGCTGTTCGTAATCGGGCAAGGCAATCGCGCCCGCCATGACCGCCGTATCGAGCCATCGCGCCCAGACCCGTCGACAGATTTGCCAGACCATGACCGAGTGCTGGTAGGCCTCGATGCGGCGGCGGAACTCGAGGAGCGCGAGCCGCGAGTTCGAGTAGTTTGCCTTCAGCATGTCATTCGACAGATACGCATACGGGATGCCGAGCGCCGCCGAGACCTGCAGCAACGTGCGGTACTGGAACGGCTCGTAGGTCTGGCCGACATCGGCAGGCGCCGAGGTCTGCACTTCCTCGCCCGGCTCCAGCATGACGATCTGGCCGGGCTGCAGGTCCATCGTTCTTTCGCCACCTTCGTCACTCTCGGCAATGTCGAAGGGCTCCGCCGGCGCCGGCGTGGTGATGAAGAGCGCATGCATCGCCGCGACCTTCTTCCGGTCGAGCTCGGCATCGTCGTACTGATCGAGCAGGAACAGCTTCACGATGCCCGGCGCAAAGCGGGAAATCCCGCGCAACTGCCCAGCATCGACCGGATCGATCACGTGGATGACCTCGGCCGCCGGCACCCGCACGGTCTCGCCGGCGAGCCCTGGATCGGTCACGTCACCCGGATGGCGGCGCAGGAAGTGGTAGGCGACGCGCCTGCCGATCCGGTCGAACTCGATGCCCTGACGGACGACATTGCCGCCGGGAAGCTGCTCGTTGCGGCTGAGCGGCAGCATCTCGGAGGGGATCATCTGCAGCTGCAGCGGCACCATGAGCCCGTCCTCGGGCCGGCGCGGACGGAAGCGGAAGAACACTTCGCCGGCGATGAATACCTCGCGCGCGGCGCGCCGCTGCTGGCCATAGAAATCGGTGAACCCCTCGGCGTCGCTGTCGTCGGTCCAGTCGAGCCAGAGGCGCTGCACGCGCGCCTTGAGTTCGGCATCGGCGATCAGGGACGACGGCTTGATGCCGTCGCCCACCACATTGCCGGCCCAACTCTCGATGGCGTTCGCCGCATAGCCGTTGTTCCGGACCAGCCATCGGGCGCGCGCGGTGATGTCGGCGCCGGCGGCGGCGATCAGCGTGTTGAGATGCGCCCGGCTCGGTTGGAAGTGCCGCAGCCTTCGGCTTGCCTGTCCCGCTTCAAAGCCGCCCACCAGAGCGCCGATGCGGCGGCGCCACCGTGTGATCGATTCCAGCACGAGTCAGAGCCCCTTGCTTGCCGTCGTGCGAACGATGCGACGGCGCGCGCCGGTTTGCTCCTCGGCGATCCGCCGTTCGAGGTCGCCGAGGGCGGCCGCCATTTCGGCATCGCTCGCATAGGTGATGCGGCGCCCCTCGACCTCGACGGTGCGCACGCCGCGCCATCGGGCGGCGAGCAGCGCATCGCGGCGCGCGATCATGTCCTCAAGCGTCATGGTCTCGGTCTCAACTCAGATAGCTGGGCGTGAACACCCGTCGGCCGCGCCGGGCAGGCGCTCGTCGCACCAGTCCCGCGGAGGCGATCTCTGGCGCGCCGGGGTCAGAGGCCGTCGTCTCTGGCGCCGCTGTGTTGCTCGGATCGAGCGAGCCGACCTGGCGTTCGAGATCGCGCCATTTCTCCTCGCCCCAGCGGTCGGCGCCGGCGATCCAGGCGGCGGCACGGGCATAGACCCGGCAATCCAGCGCCTCGTTGCGTTCGCGCAGCTTCTGCCATTCGAGCCGCTGAAACCCGCGCCTGGTCTTCACCGTCACCAGCTGCTCGGCGACGAACTGCTTGCACCACTCGCTGTCGGCCCAAGCCGGCAGGTGGATGGTCCCTGCGGGAAAGCGCGCGCCTCCGGCACGCTCCTCGTCGGTCGGCCGTCCGAGCCGGAGGTAGCGATAGGTCTCGGCCTTGAAAGTCGAGACCGCGACCGACCACAGCCGCGCGCCGCGCCGCAGTCGCTTGCCGCCGGCTGTCGCATCGACAAAGGTCGGCCCGGAGACCGGGCTCGCCCGATTGAAACCCTCGACACCCTTGACCGGCGCCACCTGCGCGAAGCCGGCGCGCCGGGCCCAGCCGTAGACCGAAGGCGCCTCGAAGCCGGTGTCGATCGCGAGGCGCGACAGGCCCATCGCCGTCCCCGAGGCGTGCGGCCAGTTGCGGCCCAAGAGACCGTCCAACGCGGACCATGCGGCGGCATGTTCGGGGCCGCCCTCGATGACAATGTGGTCGACGAGCCAGCTCTCCAGCCCGCGCCCCCAGGCCCAGACGTCGACCTCGATCCGGTCCTTCTGGACGTCGGCGCCGGCGGTGAGAAACAAGCCGCCCATCGGCACTGTGCCGGCTGGCCAGCTCTCCCTGCGATCGTAGAGCCGCTGCCAGTCCGGCGCCTCGCCCGTCTCGACCCAGGTCTCCCCCAGCGAGGTGTTGACGAAGGTCTTCATCGCCTCGTCGCCGTGATCCTTCGCTGACAGAAAGGTGCGCACCATGGCTTCCAGACGGACCCAGGAGGAGTAGACCTCGTTCAGGTGAAAGCCGGCGATGCCGTCGAACGGGGCCTCGGCCCGCCATTCGCCCCTGCGCACGGCGGCCCAGCGCTCGGCGTCGCTCCAATGCGCGCCGCAATGGCGGCATTGGTATCGCGCGGTCTCCGGCCGGTGGGCGCCGTCCGCCTCGCGGTCCCAGCGAACCTGCTCCCAGACCAGCGTCTGATGCTCGCCGCATTCCGGGCACGGCACGAAGAAGCGGCGCCTGTCGCTTTCGGCATAGGCGGTCTCGATCCGGCTCGCGCCACGGATGGTCGGCGTCGAGACCAGCACGATCTTGCGGTTCCAGAAGGTGACGGTGCGCTTCTTCGCCAGATTGACCGGATCGCCCTCGGCGCCGGCGCTGAACGGATAGCGGTCGACCTCGTCGCACAGAAGGATGCGGATCGGCCGGCTGGCCAGGCCCGAAGGCGCATTGGCGCCGACGATGGTCAGATGCCCGCCGGGAAACTTCTTGTGCAGGATCTTGTTCGACCCGTCCCGCGACTTCGGATCCGAGATTCGCCCATGCAGACAGGGCGTATCGCGCGCCATAGGCGAGAAGCGGTCCTTCGACCAGGTCTCGGCATCCCGTTCCGTCGGCATCACCACCATCACCGGCGCCGGGTCCTGGTCGATGTGGAATGCAACGGTGTTGAGCAGCACCTCCGTCTTGCCGGTCTGGCTCGACGACATAACGACGACGCTTTCGACCGCCGGATCGGAGATCGCGTCCATGATGCCGCGCTGGTAGATGGCCCGCTCCGTACGCCAGCGGCCGGGCTCGGCGCTGGCTTCGGAACTCAGGCGGCGCCTGGCGTCGGCCCACTCACTGATCGTCAGGGTCGGCGGCGGCGCCAGGATCGTCAGCGCCTTGCGCGTCGCCTGCGCCAGCCGCGCCGGCCCCTTCAGCATCAACGGCGATGGCCGGGAGGCTGGCGAGTTCCGCGAGCGCTTCGGTGATCGCGTCGCGGATCTGCGCGCGCGTGCCGGCAATGGTAATCTCCTCGTGGACGAGCGGCGCCAGCCTGTCGGGCAGGACCAGCAGGCGCGCGCGCAGACGGGCCAGCACGGCGATCCACGCCTCCTCGACCTGAGCGGCCGGCAAGAGGTCGCCGCGCCGGACAGCTGCGTCCATTTCGGCGAGATCGGCCTTGGCCTTGATCAGCCGGGCGCGCTCGACACCGAAATCGGCGGCGCCCGTCTGCGACCGCGTCGCCAGCTCGCGCAGGTAACGCACATAGCCGCGCACCGTGCCGACGAGATCGTAGCGTCCGCGTTCGGGGCCGGTGCGAGCTGACGCCGGGATGATCCCGTCGCGCGCCAGCTGCTGGACCCGCCTTTCGGTCAGGTCCAGGAGCCGGGCGATGACCGCGATGGGTTGGGTATTGGTCGCCATGAACGGGGGCCGCTCCCGGGCAAGATCAGGTCATGTCAGGAGCCCCATCGTCGGCTCGAAAAAGCAATGAAATGATGCACTTATTGACTTGATGAGGTTGCCGATCAGAGCCTGTATGGGGTCACCATCAAGCGTTGGAGACCGCCATGACCAAGTCCCGAAACACCGCTTCCGCCCTCGACGCTTTCATCGCCAAGAAGGCGGAGATCGACGCGATGCTGGAGCGCATCAAGGTCCTGAGCGACGACCATTTCGACACCAGACCCGACGAGATCAACTGGGGCCACGTCGGAACGCTCAGCCACTACGCCGAACTCCTGAAGCGCATCACCGACGCCGCCTTCAAGGAGGGCGAGCACGCCGATTAGACGCGCCACTTCCCGCCTTCGCCCCGATGGGCTCGCCCTCGGGGCTCGGGGCAGTAGAAGGCCCGCGATGGTCGCGCGCCTCTCCTGAAGAAGGATTGCCCCATGACCAAACTCTCCGACACACAGATGATCGTCCTCAGCGCCGCCGCGCAGCGCGCGAACATGCTGGCTCTACCGCTCCCGAAGAACCTCAAGGGCGGCGCAGCGCAGAAAGTGATCGCCTCGCTCATCAAGCAGGGCCTGCTCGAAGAGATCGATGCCGACACGCGCATCGGCGAACACATCTGGCGCGAGACCGGCGACGGCCACGGCGTCACACTCGCGATCACCGAGCACGGGCTCGCCGCCATCGGCATCGAGCCGGAGGCCTCGCGTGACGCTGCGGAATCGACGCAAAGCGATCATGCTGCCGTCAAGACGCCATCGAAGCCAAATGCCCGCGAAGGCAGCAAGCAGGCCCAGCTGATCGCCATGCTGCAGGGCGCCGACGGAGCAACCATCGCCGAAATCGCTGCCGCATTCGGCTGGCAACCGCATACTGTGCGCGGCGCCATCGCCGGGGCGCTCAAGAAGAAGCTCGGGCTCGATGTGACCTCCGAGAAGGTCGACGGACGCGGTCGGGTCTACCGCCTCAGCCGGGAGGGCTGAGGCTATGGCGAGGATCACCATCCACGACCGTCTCGTCGCCGCCCTGCAGCACCGAGGCGAAGCGATCATCGCTGATGCACGCTCGACCCGCTACACGGTCCTCACGCGAACGCGCCGGGAAACCGGCGAGCAGGTCGGCTACTATTTTGTCGGCCGTGCCGGCGCGCTCCGCGCCGGTCGCACCGTGGGCGAGAGCCGGCCGGTGGGCGCCGACTTCAGGGCGAAGCTGCTCGGGACGACTGCCAGTTGAAACGCCATCCTCACTGAGCCGCCGCTGCCCGCCATGGGCGGCGGCGTTTCGCTTATGCAGACCACGCGCGCATCCGTTCGAAGATGCGCCGTACGGCATAGCTACGCGCCACGGATACCAGCGTGAACAGAGCGCCGATCAACAGATTGTCGCCCAGGGACACCTGCAGAGCGAACAACGGGAAGACCGCGATCTGGGTCAGCACGGCCACGCCGTAACCGATCGCGACATTGCTCAACGCCTCGATCAAGGACATTCGGCGCGACTGCTTCATGCGGCGTCCTGATCGCTGTCACGAGCGCCGATGCGCTCGGTCTTCACCTCGTCGAAGCTGCGATTCTCGCCGTCCAGCCTTGCCGATTTCCCCGTGAAGGCCTGCCAGCGCTTGACGATCACGTCACAAAAGATCTCGGAGAGTTCGAGGCCGTAGACGCGCCGGCCCGTCCTCTCGCCCGCGATGAGCTGCGAGCCCGAGCCCGAGAACGGCTCGTAGCAGATTTCGCCCGGCACGGTGTGCAGCTCCATCGGCAGCGTGAACACGCGCACCGGTTTCGAGGTCGGGTGTTCGCGCGTCTCGATCTCGCTCGACGGGATGGACCACACCGTCGTCGGCCAGTTCTCGAATCCTTCGCGATTGACGCGCGGCTTGTTGCCCGAGCGCCAGCCGAACAGGCACGGCTCGTGCGCCCACAGCATGATCGAGCGCGTGAGCACCGGACGGCTCTTGGCCCAGATGATCTGCTGGTGATGCAGCACATCGAACTTCGACCAGCAGGCTTCCAGCATCGCCTGGCGCCGCGAGGCATGCCAGCAATACCAGGCCGCGTCCTCCTTGATGGCGCAGTCGATGGCGACCTGCATGAAGGCCTCGTAGAATTGCGGCCCCTGTGAAGAATCGTCCCAGTGCTTCTGCTCGATGTAGTCGTCGGACCGGTCCTCGTTCGCGATCTTCTTGGCGCGGACGGACGCGTTCTTCTTCGTCGGATGGTTGGTGCCGTCATAGTCGACGAGATAGGGCGGGTCGGTCGCAAACAGTGCGGCGCGTTCGCCGTTCATCAGGCGGGTGACGTCCTCGGCCGAAGTCGAGTCTCCGCAGAGCAGGCGGTGGTCCCCGAGCATCCAGAGATCGCCGCGGCGGGTGACGGGCGTGGCGGGCGGCTCAGGAACCTCGTCTTCGTCCACCAGCCCCTCGACGGGCGCCTCGGCCAGGAGACGGGCCAGTTCATCGTCCTCGAAGCCGGTCAGCGACAGGTCGAACTCGTCGAGCTTCAGATCGGCCAGTTCGAGCTTGAGCAGCTCGTCATCCCAGCTCGCATTCTGATGCGAGCGGTTGTCCATCAGCCGGTAGGCGCGCAGCTGCGCCGGCGTCAGGCCATGGGCGACATGCACCGGCACGCTCGTCATGCCGAGCCGCTTGGCCGCCTCGTAGCGGGTGTGGCCGACGATGATCACCATGTCCTCGTCGACGACGATCGGCTGACGCCAGCCGAACTCGGCCAGCGAGGCGGCGACCGTGGCGACGGCCTCCTCATTGCGCCGCGGGTTGCGCGCATAGGGCACGAGCTTGTCGATCGGCGTTTCGACGACGTCCATGGTCGGTCCGGTGCGATGGGTGAAGGATCTGATCCGGCGGTCGCGAAACCAGCCGACGCGCTGTGCCGGCGAAACCAGTGCCGCTTCGCCTATGCGCTCGAAACGAAACGCCCCCGACCGGCGGCTTCGCCATAGCCGAGGCACGCAGACGCCCAAGTGTCTGAATTCGCGAGGCCAAGGATGCGGGCGAAACGAAATGGCCTATTTCGGCGCCGTCACTGGGAAAGCGTTGCGCCATTGCCGCCAGCATACGATTTCGGCCAGGGAGGAACCGCTATCTCTCTGAGTTCGTTGATATTAACGCCGTACCGTAAGACGGAGCGTCCCGCTTGACAGGACGTCCCGTTTTGCGTTACGCTTTGCCGTGATCAAGAGCTTTGCCGACAAACGCACAGCGGCGATCTTCGCTGGCTGCGCCGTCCGCGACCTGCCGCAGCAAATCCAGCGGCGGGCTCGCGCCAAGCTGCTGGCGATCGATGCAGCCACACTGCTGGACGATCTGCGGGTGCCGCCCGGCAATCGCCTGGAAGCGCTGCACGGTGACCGGCAGGGTCAACACAGCATCCGCGTCAACGACCAGTGGCGGATCTGTTTTGTCTGGCGCGACAACGAGGCGTGGGAGGTCGAGATTGTCGACTACCACTGAGGAGTGATGACCATGACCATCAAGCGTGAGGATCTCGACAGGCGCATCGTCGATTTCTCGGAGGTGACGACGGGCCGTCGTCTGCCGCCAGTCCATCCGGGAGAAATCCTGCGTGATGAGTTCCTGACTCCGTTGGGGATGAGCGCCTACGAACTCGCCAACGCGATCAAGGCGCCACGCTCGCGGGTCAACGATATCGTGCTTGGGCGTCGCGCGATCACGACCGACACGGCCATGCGCCTCGCGCGCTATTTCGGCACATCGCCGGAGTTCTGGATCAATCTGCAGGCCCGCTACGATCTCGATGTTGCCGACCGCACCACGCGGCGCAAGATCGAGCAGGAGGTCGCTCCTCGCAACGCCGCCTGACCGCGTGTTCTTTCGGGTGCGGAAGATCTCGAAACCGCGCCCACGCGCGGCTCGCCCGAGCATACCCGAGAACTAACCCAAATCGCCGATCTGTGTCTCGCCGGGAAATGTCTCAGCGAAAATTGTCTCACGCATCAAAATGAACTTGACGAGCGCACGCGGTCGACGAGGAAGGCGCGCGAACGTTTCGCCGGCACTTTCTGTCCGTTGAGCTTCCAGGTGATGACGCTGAGGCCGTACTCCCAGCGGCGGCACGCGGTGGCGCGGGAGATCCCAAAGCGCCAGCAGATCGGCTTCCACGGCGTGCCCTCCGCGCGCGTCCAGACAAGCCGGGCATCGTCGGGCTCCAGCCATCTGAGCCAGGGCAGCGTCGCCTCCATCCGGCTGATGGCGTCGGGCAAGGGCGGCGGACGCTTCATGCGCGGCGGCTCCTGACCGACGAGGTCAGCAAACTCGTGAACGATCTTCGGCCACACCGAGAAATAGCCCTGCACCCGAACCTCGGGGAGGCGCTTCATGACATCGGCAGCTTCGATCAGCCGCTCCTCGACCTGTTCGCGAGTCCAATCAGCCATGCCGTTGCTCCGTCGGCTGGCGCCGTCCGCCATAGAGCTTCTCGCCGAGCTGGCGAACCAGTTCTCGCTCGGGCCAGGTGAGGCGCGGATCGGTGGGACTGACGACGAGGAGGCCCTGCTCGCGCCAGCCCTCCCGCTTGACCTCTTCGGCCGACCGGCGTTCGCCGCCATATCCTTTGGGCAGCCATCTCATCGTCCGACCTCCTGAAGCACCGCTGCATAGCCGGCGATGTCGAGGATCGAATCCTGATGCTTAGGATCGTGTCCGAGCCGCGCCAGCTTCAGATCGATGAGGCAGAGCACGACCTCCGCTGGCGTGATGGGCCGGCCGAGCGTGATCGACCAGCGTCTGGCGACCACGGCCATCGCGGCGGCCGGATCGCCATATATCTTGCGGCGCTCGGCAACGACCGACGCGGCATGCCTGAGCATCGTCTCCCCACTCATCGCACGCCTCCATCGGTCTCGATGGCCCAGAGCAGGAGTGCGATCGCATCCGCTTCATTGTCGTCCGCGGGCGAGAAACCCCGGGCGCGAACGGCGGCCATGACGGCGGCCTTGTCGGCGTTGCCCTTGGCGGCGACGTGCCGCTTGATCGTGCCGACGGGAACGCCCTGATAGGCAATTGTCCGCTGCTCACACCAGGCGGTAAGCGTCGCCAGGAAGCCGCCATAGAGATGGGCAGCGTCGGTGCCGATGTGGCGGCGAACCTCCTCGAAATAGATCGCCGCAAGACCGTCGGCATCGGCGGCGATCTGATCCAGCCAGCTTCGGAAGCGCAGGTAGCGCAGGCCGCCTCCGTCATATCGGCTCGGCCGGAAGGAAGCCGTGCCGCTCGTGATCAGGCCGTCAAAGCTGCGCAAGGCCCAGCCGGTTGTGGTGCCGAGATCGAGGCTGAGAATGGCGCGGTGCGCATGAGCCGGATGCGGACGGAATGCGATGGCCCCCGCTTCGGTGGGGCCGGTTTCAATGGTCGAGATCACGATTATCTCCAAGGCGCGCGGGCAAGGGTCGGGTTCCGGAGCGAAGACCCAGCGCGGCGGACCGGTCGCTGCCGCCTGAAGACGGCCGAGTTGACGGAGCATGCCCATCAGAGCACCTCCTTGAGCCAGTCCGGCGCCCTGCCGTTCGGGGAACGTGGTGAGGGATGTTCCCCCGCATGTTCCCCGGCATAAGCCGCTGAAGAACAAGCGTTTGGGGAAGGTGACGAAGGTGGGGAACGTTTTTCCCCATCCTCCATCGCGTGGGCGCAGCCGCGCGCATGCGTTGGTGTCGAAAAACGTTCCCCATGTTCCCCACGTTCCCCTGAGCCTTTGGTTGCAATGGGTTGTGCCGGGGAACGTTGGTTATCGACGTTCCCCTCTTCGCCACAACGTTCCCCGCTCGGTCCTGCGACACCTTGCGGAAAACGTTCCCCACGTTCCCCCTCGATCGTGAGCTGCCAGCGCTTGGCCTGATGGGAAATGCCCAGCGTGCGCACGCGCATCTTGCGGCCGTCGATATCAAAGACCCGGTCCCGCATGCGGGCGAGCGCCTTGCCGAGCCGCGTGCGCTGCGATCGGTCGCCTCCGGTGCCCAGCGGCAGCGGGGGCTCGCAGGCCAACGCCACCTCGTAGAGATCACCGGTGCCGACCTCCGCCGTCCCGAAGCGGTCCCACCAGGCGCCGATGAAACTGCGCCAGATCGCGCCCTCACCATCGGCAGCAGCGAGCATCTCGTCGAGATTGGCGAGAAACCCTTCGATCCCGGCGACTTCGAGGACGCCGCCCATGATGCGCGACCAGCTCTCGTAGCTGCCGATCATGCGCGCGCCCCGTGGCCTGCCGGCGGCAATCCAGGCCCGGCACAGGGTGAGGCAGGCCGCGACCAGACGTGGCCGGTTGGCACGAACCCAACTCATGAGATCGGGGTGTCGAAACCCATCGCGCCGCCAGGGTTGATCGACGCGGGCATCGAGGCGGATGCGCACGATGCGGCGCGCCATCTCGTTGGAGAACTCGGGATTGTTGCCGGTCGCGATCCAGACACAGCGGATCGGCAGTCGCGTCATCTCGGACGCACCGAGAATGCGGTCCTCCCAGAAGGGCGCGGTGAGCGCTGCGGCGAGCGCGGAGGAGTCGAGCGGTTGGCGCAGATTGTCGATGAGCACGATCGAGGGGATCTGCCGCAGCTTGGCGGTCAGCCGCTTGCGCCACTCTTCATCGTCGCGGCCCTCGGTCATGACGGAGGCGCTGACGCCGGTGAGCACGGTCGCGATCGCGTCGACCATCAGGGTCGCGCCGGTGCCGGGCGTCGGCTTCTCGATCAGGTGGAGCGGCGTCGGCGCGTCGATCATGGCGCGAAGAAAGCCGAGCAGCATCAGGGCAACGGCATGCGCCCGCTCCGCTTCGCCGGTGAAGGGGAATTCGCCCAACATGTCGTCGACGATGAGACTGCGCGCGGCCGCGATCTGCGCCGGCGACGGGCGCTCCGGCACCTGCGGCACGGCAAAGCCTGGTGTCGGCTGGTAGAGCAGCCGCGCATCGGGGTGATAGCCGGGCTCGGTCAGGAGCGCGCCATTGCGGCCGAAGACCGGCGTGGTGACGATCCCCGCCAGGACCGGCAGGCCGGGATCGGGTGTCGCCAGCAGTGACTTGATGAGCGGCGTCGGCGGATGCGCGGGGACGAGATCGCCGTTTCGCGCCAGACGCCGCCAATCGGCGAGCTTGGCCAGCATGTGGCGCAGGCGCTCTTCCGTGACGGGCCGGGCCATGGGCAGGCCGTCATCGTCATGCACGGCCCATGTCGGCATGCCGCCGCTGCGAAAGAGCCAGGGCGTCCTGTTCGAGGCAAGAAGCAAACCCCAGCTGCGTGCATGAGCCCGGGCGAGATCACCCTCATCGGCGCGCAGTTGCGGCAGGCGGCCCTGCGGCTCGACGAAGCCGATCGGACGGTTTCGGCCACCGTCATCTGCATCGGCGGCGTCCGCCACTGCACACGGCTCGGCCGCGTCGACGATCTGGCGGACCGCGTCCGCGCCGTCGCGCAGCAGGACGTCGTTGAAGTCATCGCCTTCCGCTCGCGGCAGGGCGATGGCGACGCTGCGGCCTTCGGCGCGGAGACGTCGCGCCGCCGCTTCGGCTGCACGAAGGCCCGCTCCCGACGCATCGTGGTCGGCGAGCAGAACGACACGCCGGGCCTCTGGCGGCAGGACGACCTGTTCGAGATTGGTGGCCGAGAGTGTTGCCCATACCGCCATGCCCGGGCAGGCCGTCATCACGGCGAGCGCCGTTTCGATGCCTTCGCTGAGACCAAGGACAGCGTTGTCGCCGATCGGCGCCAGGCGCACGGCGCCGCCGCCGACCCGGCCCAGCATCTTCTTCGGCTTTTCGACCTCGGCTTTCGCCGCCCCGTCCGGGCGCAGATAGATGCGGTGCAGGGCAACCACGCTGCCGGCACAGTCGCGAACCAGGCCGACGATGGCCGGGAACCCGGTCCTGCTTTCCCAGTGCGCGAGGTCCGGATGGAACAGGAGGTCGGACGGTGTCGGGACCGTGAGTCCTCGTGCGCGCAGATAGGCCTCGCCCGGTGTGTCGGCGATCGGGATGGCCCGGGAGAGGATGATCTCGATTTCTCGGGCAGGATCTTTCTCCGGTTTCGCGGAGACCGCCGAGGGTTCGCGACGCGCTGGCGCCGCGGCCGACCATCCGACCAGATCGGCGGCATAGGCAAAGAGGTCGCGGCCCTTGAGACCGGTCGCCTGTTCCAGCGTGCTCAGCGGTCCGCCGCCCCGGCCGCCGTCGAAGTCGATCCAGTCGCCGGCGTGCTCACCTCGGAGCGTGATCACGCAGGAGCCGTTCTTTCGCGGCGCCGCGCCATTGATGTTGGCGAGACGCCATTCGTCGCCGTTGCGCCGACCGTTCGGGAAATGCTGCGGCACCCAGGCGTCGGTCCTGTCACGCAGGCCAGCCACGATGGCGTCGAGATCGTAATGGACCGCAGGCGTTCTGGCGGGCGCGATGTCGTTGAAGTCAATCAAGGATCACCAGCCCTTGCTCCGCGCGCGTGATGGCGGTGTAGAGCCAGCGGGCGCGGTCCTCGGCGGTCCGCCCGAGGCCGTCGTCGTAGACGATCACGTTCTCCCACTGCGACCCTTGAGCCTTGTGGCAGGTAATGGCGTAGCCCCAGACGCTCTCGACAAGCCCCCGCATGTCACGCCAATCGCGGCGCAGGCGCTCGGCGTCATAGGTGACGTGGTCGTCGAAATGCCCCTTGTAGAACCATTGGCGGCCGGGAACGCTCGTCCCGTCCTCGGTGCGCACCGTCGCGCTGAAGGCGAGCGGGCTTTCGTCGCGGATGTCCGAAAGGTCCAGGAACATGCCATTGACGAGACCGAGATCGTGCCGGTTCTTGAGGCAGATGATCTTCTCACCGCGCCCGCGCGGGTAAGCGTCCGGAAAGCCGGCCGCCTGCTTCATGGCGGTATTCAGAAAGAGCCGCGTCGCGTTGCGGCCGCAGATCACCTGACCGCCCTTGAGGAATTGATGCGGGCCGATGTCGGAGCGCCGCATCTTCCAGACGAAGTCGTCGTGCTCGCCGTAGGGAATGGGCATGCTCTGCCGCGCGAGCGTCGCAAGTCGGATGATCGCGCTGGTCTCCGCCTGGCGATGGATATCGGTCAGCATCACGTCGGGATCGGCGTCGGTGAAGGCGCCGTCGCCCTTGATCGGCGGCAACTGGCCGGGGTCGCCGAGCACCAGGATCGGCTTGCCGAAAGCAAGCAGATCGCTCGCCATTTCGGCGCCGACCATGGAGACCTCGTCGAGCACGATCAGGTCGGCGTCGCGGACCAGCGACTGCTCGTTCAGAATGAAACGAGGCTGATGGATGTCGGCGAGCCGGAGCGCGAGTTGACGGATCCGGGTCTCGGCGAAGGAGCGCTCGGCCGGTCCCATACTGCGCACGCCTTTGCGCAGCGTCTCCAACTCGCGGGTGACGCGCTCGATTTCCTCCGGCGTCGCCTCGGAGACCTTGTAGATCAGGCTGTGGATCGTCGAGGCTGGCGTTCCCTTCCGGGTCATCACCAGGGCCGCCTTGCCGGTGAAGGCGGCATAGAGCACGCCGCCCGAGCCGCCCGTGCGATCCATCGGTTCAAGACCGAGCTCGCCGATTGCATGCCGTGTGATGGTGGTCTTGCCCGTTCCTGCGTAACCGAACAGGCGGAACACCTGCTGATTGCGCGTGCCGTGCCGAAACCAGTCCTCGATCGCGGCGATTGCCGCCGCCTGCTGCGCAGAAGGGATGAAGCTCATCGCTCGCCCTCCCAGCAGCGCCGCGCATAGGAGCACATGCGGCAGAGATAGAAGTCCTGGGCTGTGGCGATACGCGGTGGAAGTTCGCCGGCTGTCGCGGCGCGCAGGATATCCACGGCCTTGTCAGACAGCGCCTGCGCGCAGGGCGGATCGAACGCGACCACCTCGTGGTGGAGCGCCTCGGTGTCCTTGTTGAGCGCCGTGACGAGGGCGGTCTCCAGCTCCAGATAGCCCATGTAGAGCTGGACCTGTGCGTAGTAGACCGGCTTGGAGGCGCGCAAGCCACGCTTGACCAGGTCGTTCCAGGATTTGGCGTTGAGCGCCTTGTGCTCCCAGAGCACGGGCCAGTGCAGACCAACATCGGGACCGGCGACGATCACGCCGTCGATGTGGCCGCGCAGTCTCCCGCCCGCCGTCTCGAACCCGAATTGTCCGCCGTCCGCGCGCTCGGTGCGAAGGTCGAAGCCCGCGCCGCGCAGCCAGCAGATGGAGAGCGTCTCGAACTGGTGGCCGGCGTCGAAGATGCGCAGGATCGCGCCGTCGAAATCCCGTCCCTCATCCTTGGGCGTATGGGTCACCTCGTAGACGAGCTTGCGGGCGCAGGGCTCGCCGATCCGACTGCCTCCGAGATAATTGCGCGGCGCCTGCCGGCAATTGCGTGCGACGAGCGCCGCATCGATCAGGGCATTGACCCGATCGGACACGCTGATCGCGTGGCCGACGCGGCGATAGATAAAGCCGGAGCCGTGGTTGAGATCGATTCCCATGCGCCACCTCAAAAGGGAATCGGATCGTCGAGCGGGTCGCGGGCGGCTGCCTGGCGCTGCATCGACTCCTGAAACCCGTCAACGCAGGCCTCGATGATGCGGTCGATCTCTTCCGGCTTCCGGTCATAGAACGGCGCCATCAGGTCGAGCTCGGTGAGCGTCTCGGCGAGAAATCGGCGCGCCTCCTTGATCGCTCGGGTCTCCATGTCGGTCTTGTCGATCATCCCGTTGTTCCTGTTCGCGAGGGCCGAACCGGCGTCGAGGCAGCGCATCGAGCAGAAGCGGTGGTGCGGAAATTGGTCCCACTGCAGCCGGTGGACGTAGCCGAAGCCCCGCGCCTCGCGTCCGCAGACGGCGCAGACGGCTACCCGAGCAAGAGCCGGGTCAGGTCCTCTGCGTCGTCCGGCTGATCCTTGATCCGGTGTGAGGCCAGGACGATGAACCGCGCGATCGCGTTCGCCGCCATGGCTTCCAGTTCGGGGAGCGTGAGAGCGGCGATGGGCTGGTGAAGCCTTCCGCGTCCTTCGAGCCATTGTCCCATCGCCTTCGCTGCCTCGCGCGTGACGTGCGCCTGCCACTCATCGGCCGTCATGATGGTCAGGTGTTGAGCCAGGCCGGGCCACTCGGGGCCGGCGTCGCTGCAGATGCGGCTGCCGGGGCCGTTGCCGGAGCCGTGCCCGGCTGTGCCGACCGGCTCCAGGCCGGGGCAGCGCTCGCGGGCGGCGATGCGGCGGGCTGCCCCCAGGCCGGAGCTGCGGGCGATGCGGGTGATGCAGCCTTCGGCCGCGCGCGGGTGCTGGGGCTCGGCGCCAGGACCTCGCCGTCCATCACCTTCCGCCATTCCGGCTCGCTCGGCAGAACCACACGGTCGAGCTTGTTGCTGTCGCCGTAGCGCGGGTCGTCGCTGGGCTCGACCTTGATCTTGGCGACGAAGGTGATGCCGTTGAGGTCGGCCAGACCGCGCAGGATCCGCTTCGCCTTCGCCGCCTCGCTCATGTCCTGCGGATCGAGCCCGAGCGCGCTGTCGATCATCGCGCGGAAGCTGCCCTTGGAGATCTTCCAGCCGATCGAGACACCCTGCTCGTCGACCTTGCCGCCGGAGACGGTGAACATCTGCCAGAACTTGCGTCGGACGTGAGGGCCCTCCGCGACGGTGAACTCGGCATCCACCATCAGCACGTCGCTGCCGGGCGCGTTCGAGGCCTTGAGCAGCCCCCGGTCGATCTCGCTCTGGCCGTCGGTGCCGCCCGGCCGGATGGTCATGGTGATCTTGGCGAAGGTGCCGTCGGGGATCAGTTCGCCGCTCTTCTGCGGCTCGGCGTCGTTCATGTCGAAGCTCATGGCTCGTCATCCTTTCCGGGTTGCGTTGATCTTGGAGAGCAGCGCGCCGAGGTCGGGCGGCTCGGTGACATCGAGACGGCCGCTGCGATCCTTCGCCGGCAGGCCGAAGGGATTGCCGGCGCGGCAGACGAGGCGGCGGTCTTCGCCGCGCTCGGGCTCATGTCGCCAGCCGTCCCCGTCGCGCGCGAACAGGCTCATGGTGATGACCTGATCGACGATGCCGGGAAGCTCACGGCCGGCCTTGCCGCCTTCCATCTGCGGCTGCCAGGTCGTGCGGTTGAACTCGTCGGTGACACGTTCGAGGATGCCGACGAAGATCACGGTCTTTCCGGGGGCGTGCTGCAGATGCTTGAGCAGGCCGATGACTTCGCGGGCGAGCAGGCCATAGGCGCCGCGGGTGTCGGGTTTGCCGGTCCTGTCGGAGAAAGCCTCGGGCCGGGTCTTCGCCCAGGCCATGGCCTGGCGCGTAAGGTCCGTGATCGAGTCGACGAAGATGATGCGCTTGCCCGCAATCATCTGAACGAGCTCGGGATAGCTTTCCCTGAGATGCTGGTAATGCGCCTCGGAGAAGAAGCCGCTCGGATCGGCCGATGGGTTGACCCCACCGACAAGGCAGCCGATGTCGAGGGCGTCGGCGAAGGTGCGCACCGGGATGCTGTCGCCGGGCCAGTCCTGGACCGACTTCATGCCTGCCTCGAGGTCGATGCAGAGGGTCTCGGCAGGCGGCAACGATTTCAGCAAGGATGTCTTGCCGACGCCGCTCGGGCCGAAGATCGCCATGGTGGTCTTGGCGCCGGCGGCGGACAGCCGTTCGTCGGCGCTGACGATACGCAGCGCCATCAGCGGACTCCAGCGTCGCGTGTCGCGACATCGAGCGCGCACTCACTCCCGCGCGCGCCCGCCTGCCGGGCGAGACCATAGAGTTTGCGCAGAGCGTGCAGGCGGTCACCGACGGCGCTGAACTCGGCCTCGACACCCAGCAAGGCGAAGGCGATATCGTCGAGCGTGGCGTCCTCGATCGGCTTGACCACCTGCTCGCGGCGGATCTCGCCTAGCACGGGAATGACGATGGTGTCGGGCAGCGCTTCAAGCGCGTAGTGGCGCTTGCGGATCTCGGTCAGGGCAGCAGAGCTGGTCATCGGGCATCCTCGTTCGTGATGGTGAGACGGAAGGTCGGCTTGGCGGTCCGGACCGTGCGGGCGGAGGCGAATGCCTCGCGGATGGCGGCGGGCCAGGCGGTGTATTTGCGCTCGGGGACCTTGAAGCCGATGTCGACGTAGTCGGCCGGGTTCTCCCCGCTCGCGCGGATGCGCTCGACGAGCGCGGCGAGCAGCGATTGGTCCCAGTCGACCTTTTTCGGGAGATCGGCAGCGACCATCACGGCGCCGTCCGCGAAACGAACCAGGCCGGTGTCCTTGCCTGCGGCCCTGCGTCTGGCGGCTGCCGCGTCGGCATAGCGAAGCGCGATCGCGCCTTCGAGCCACTCCTTGAGCCGCTTGGCGGCATCCAGGGCCGCGTCGGCATCTTCCTGGAGCAGCGCCAGATGCTCCGCCGGAAGCTTTGCGATCTCGCCGACCGGCATGGTGCGGATGTCGTCGAGGCTGGGGCGGTTGCTGCGAGCCGGTACCATCACGCCGCCTCCGCCAGCAGGAGCGAGGACAGGGAAACCGCGGTCCGCCGGGGCTTCGGGCGAGCAATGGCGAGATAGCTGTAATCGTTGGTCCGATGGCGACGCTGCACGAGATGGATCAGTCCGCATTCGGCCGCCCACCAGGCGCGGCGCGCGACACGCGCGAGTTCCGCCCGCTCCCGCTCGGCAAGCCGCGTGCCCTGCGACATGGTGTCGAGGGCGAGGAAGCCGCGGTGATATTCGAGGATGTCGCCGGGGGCTGCCTGACCGACCCAGCCGCAGAGATCGATCTCGGTGAGCGGAATCCGGACAGCGGGGAATCTGGATGCAATGACGTTCATGATGGGCTCTACTCATGCGCTCGCCGAACCGTCTCACGCGGCCCGGATGCCGACGGCCGTCAGGGCGAGGCGGATGTCCTTGATGCGGCGGTAGATGCTGCTGCGGGCGCCATGCCCGCTCGCGGCAAGGCGCTCGACGCTGGTGCGGGAAAGGGCTGCGCACAGAGCGCCATCGGCGGGTTCGAGCGAACCGAGACCGCGCTCGACATCGATACGCTCCTCGGCGGCGGCGAATGCATCGACGGGCTGGCCGAAGAGCGCCGACAGCCCGTCGGCTTCGGCGACGAGGTCGCCACGGGTCAGCCCGTCGCTCTCGGGAATGACCTCATCGAGCGAGATCGACGTCGTGCCATACATCCGGCGCTCCCGCTTCACCTTGTTGGCGATGCGCGTCGCCCGATTGGCGAGGATGGCGCCGGCGAAGGCGCCGAGCGTGCCGCGATCTGCGTCGTAGGCGGGAAGCCGGGCGATCAGATCAACGAGCAGGTCCTGGCGGACATCGTCGAGCTCGGCAGGGGCAAGCCGCAGCCCGCGGACGAGGCGGCGGGCGGCGATGTCCGCCTCATTGAGAAGGATTTGAAGGTCGTCTCGGGAAATCGAAGAATGCATCGGTATGGCCTCGGGTCATCGCTGTTGATGGCCTCAAGCCTGCCGAAGCCGCCGATCCGTCAGGTGGGAGCGGGATGGGTTTGGGATGGGCGAGAATGGGAAGACGGGCCGAGACGCGGGCCAGCTGCCCTATGGCCGCAGATCAAACTCTCCAGCAGCCAGCCCCAGGAAATAGCGGGTCGGGCTTTGGCGGGTCCTGATCAGCGTCTTCTGATCGTCGTGAAGTGCATTTCTCAGGTCACGGATCAGGTCGCCAGCGCTGCGGCCGCTGTTCTCGGCCTCGATTTCCTGCGGGGTCAAATGGCCTTTCCGAGTTCCCACAGCCTCGGCCAGAATCACGAGAAGCTTGAACGGCTGCTGCGGGATGTGCATCTCGATGCCATCCAGGATCACCCGCTGGCTCTGACGGAAAATGACCAGACGCGGCTCGAAAGTCGCAGCGGATTCCAGCTTCGAAAGGTCGATCGCGAAGCCCGTCGCGTTCCTGCCCAGACAACCGTCAATCGACATGACGGAGATCGCAGCTTCGACGAAGCGGGCGAGTTCGTCCGCCGCCATCGCGGGCGCGATCACTATGATGGGCGACGACCGGGCGGCCGAACGCATCAGGCCGATCATTCCCGGTTGAAGCACTGCATCCCGCGACAGTGCGAGGAACAGCGCCCGCTGGTCCGACGTCTCCCCCAGATGCCAGACGCCTGCCGCCACCGGCGCCGGCGTGCCTCCGAACCCGGACGCCATGGCGATTTCGCGGACCAGCGCGGAGGGATGAATCCGAAAGCTCCGCAAATCGTCAGCGCCGAGAACGACGTCGTTGCGCAGGTCCGTCGGACAAACCGCGATGTGTCGCCCGTTGACCTGATGGATGGGCCGCGCGTCGAGACCGCAATCACAGGCTGGGCACACATCCCACTCCGTTGCGGGCGCCTGCTCGACCAGGACGCCCCGATCGAGCAGTCGCTCGAAATCACGCCCGGCATGAGGCGCAGCCTGTCGGCCCCAAAGAATTGCGGGATCGCCCGCCTCACTCAGCCGCAACAGCAGCCTGGGCAGCGTCTCGGTCATTGAGCAGTCCGTTGCGGCGAAGGAGCGTCATGATCCGGTCCTCGAACTGCTGACGCTTGAACATGGCTTGGGCCGGCGGCTTGAGCTTGACGGTCACCCTCCTCGCCGACTTGCCGCCGGTCGCGAAATGAACGCGGATGACGATGTGGTTGAGGCGCCAATCCGACCCGAGACGAGCGCCCCGCATCATCTCGCCCAGCCTGGCCAGGGCATTGTCGCGTCCGTCGCGCGCAACATAGGAGTAGAAGCTTCGTGTCTCGCCGGTCTTCGGATCGGCGCCGACGCGGTCGACCTGGACCTCGGTGATCTGGACCCGCTGGATGCCCGGATCGAAATCATGGTTGAACGCGAAGCCGAAGCCCGCGCGCTGCACCGGGTCGAGCGTGTAGAGGTTCTGCGCGTCATCGCCGGCGAAGAATTCGGGCTTGCCCAGGATCTTGTCGGCGAACAGTTCCGCGAGGTCGCCGCGACGCGCCTTGGCGACGCCGCCGATCTTCAACAGGCCCGTCGTGGAGTTGTAGGACAGCACCGCGTGTTCGGCGGCGCGGAAGCTGATCACGCGCTTATGATCCTTCTGCAGGACGTCGGTCGTGGTGATCGGAGAGCCATGCTCGATCACCAGGACGAGTTCGTCGGCATCGTCATACCAGCCGACCCGGCAGTAATTGCTGCGCAGATCCTGCTCGAACATCGCGGCGGCCGCGGTTTCAAACTCAGCCTTTGCGCGATCGTCCATGATCGCCTCAACGCCTTCGTCGCGGCCCACGAACTCAGCGAGCGACGTGCGCGCCATGAGCGCCATCATGTCCGACGCGGCGTCGAAGACATCGGGATGGTCGAGGAAGACGCGCAGGGCGACGTGCTTGGGATCCTGGTGAGCCTCCGGCTCGTCACCCTTCGCTTCGGGTATCACGCGTATCCCGAGCCGCGCGGCCTGCTGAAGGATGATGTCGAGGCCTGCCGCGTTGCCGATCTCGGCGATCCGGTGCAGGTCGGCGACGAGTCCCTCTGGATAGTTCTCTTCCGGTCCCGCGAAGAAATCCTGGACGGCGCTTCGAGCATCGTCCTGCGCCGCCTCATCCCTGAAGACCCCAAGGTCCAGCCCATTCAGCGCCTCGCGGTGGCGCTCGAACAGGCGACTCAGCAAGCCAAGATCAACGGTCCGCGTGAACTTGGGATTGACGAATTTCTTCAGGTTCTTAGCCATCTCAGCCGCCCATGATTGCCTCGCATTTGTTCGTCTTATGTTCTTATCGCAAATGCCTGGCGGAGTCGATTCAAAAGCCATCATCTTGGGACGGATCGTCCGCACCGTGAGTAGAGGCCAAGGGAATCCAATCCCTTAGGTGACCTCTGCGATGGACATGCCGAACCCGATCCACCCCGGGCATATGACGCCGGACGAGCGAATCGGGGAGGTCTGCAGGATTCTTGCGCGCGGGCTGGTTCGGCTCAAGGCACGCCAGTCAAGGCAAGTATTTGGCGACCGCGGAGAAAGTTGCCTTCACTTCCCGCCCGACCGGAGCGGTCATGGAACTCCAATTTGCAAAGGAGACGCATGACCATGACAGAAAACATCCTGTCCCGGCTGGCCGCACTGAAGACCACGCCGACGCCCGACCTCAAGAAGCAGTGGCGCGAACTCTTCGACACCGAGGCGCCACCTTACAATCGGCGTTTCCTCGAAAGCCGGCTCGCCTATCGGATCCAGGAATTGGCCTATGGCGGTTTGAAGCCCGCGACCGTCGAGCGCCTCGAAGCTCTGGGCGAGCAACTCGACGGCGGCAACATCGTGCTGCGCCGGATCCGCGCCGACGACAAGCCGATCGCCGGCACGCGGCTGATCCGCGAATGGCAGGGCGTCGAGCACACCGTCACGGTGCTGAACGACGGTTATGAATGGCAGGGGCGTCCCTACCGCTCGCTCTCCGCCATCGCGCGCGCCATCACCGGCACGCGCTGGAACGGCTGGGTCTTCTTCGGCCTCAAGAACCGGCGAGGCCAGGCATGACGAAATCGCCCGCATCTGCCAAACCCATCCGCAAGCTGCGCTGCGCGGTCTATACGCGCAAGTCGACGGAAGAAGGGCTGGAGATGGAGTTCAACAGCCTCGATGCCCAGCGCGAAGCCTGCGAAGCGTATATCGCCAGCCAGAAGCCCGAAGGCTGGCTGCTCATCCCCGAGCCCTATGATGACGGCGGCTTCTCGGGCGGGACTCTGGACCGGCCGGCGCTGAAGCGCCTGCTTGCCGACATCGAGGACGGCCGGATCGACGTGGTCGTCGTCTACAAGATCGACCGGCTCAGCCGCTCGCTGATGGATTTCGCCAAGCTGGTCGAGGTGTTCGATCGCGGCGGCGTCACCTTCGTCAGCGTGACCCAGTCGTTCAACACCACGACGTCCATGGGGCGGCTGACGCTCAACATCCTGCTCAGCTTCGCCCAGTTCGAGCGCGAGGTGATCGGCGAGCGCATCCGCGACAAGATCGCCGCCTCGCGCAAACGCGGCATGTGGATGGGCGGCTTCGTGCCGCTCGGCTACGAGGTCCGGGACCGCAAGCTGGTGATCAATGATGCCGAGGCCGCGACGGTCCGGATGATCTTCGAGCGCTTCGTCGAGGTGGGTTCGGCGACCGCGTTGGCCCGGGCACTCGCGGCCGAAGGCGTGCGGACGCGGCGCGGACGTCTCGTGGACAAGGGCTTCCTCTACAAGCTGCTCAACAACCGGGTCTATATCGGTGACGCCGTGCACAAGGGGACCGCCTATCCCGGAGAGCACGAAGCTATCATCACGCGCGCCTTGTGGGACAAGGTGCATGGAATCCTGCGCGAGAGCCCGAGGGTGCGCGCGGGCCGGACACGGGCCGCGACCCCGGCCCTGCTGAAGGGTCTCATCTTCGGGCCGACCGGCTGCGCCATGACGCCGACGCACACGCGGCGCGGCGACAAGCTCTACCGCTACTACGTCAGCCAGTCGGTTCTGAAGCGCGGCGCGGATGCCTGCCCGGTGGGACGCGTGCCCGCCGCCGAGATCGAGGGCGCGGTGGTCGACCAACTACGCGGCCTCCTTCGTGCCCCGGAGGTGATCGTCGGCACATGGCGGTCGGCGCGACCCGAGATCGACGGTTTGTCCGAGGCCGAGGTGAGGGACGCGCTCGAAGGGCTCGACCCGCTGTGGGACGAGCTGTTCCCCGCCGAGCAGGCCCGCATCGTCCAGCTCCTCGTGGAGCGCGTCGAGGTCGGACAGGGAGGCGTCGATATCCGCCTCCGCGTCGATGGGCTGGCTCGTCTGGTTCATGAGCTTGGCGGCATGGCCGACGATCCGCGGAGGGCAGCATGAGAGCCGGCGACGCCGCCACCGATGACGGGCGCACGCTGACGGTCCGTGTGCCTCTGACCCTCCGGAAGCGTGGCGGGCGCAAGCAGGTGGTGATGCCCGAGGGGGCCTGTTGGGGCCAGCCCCGCCCGCGCGTCGACAACACCATGGTCAAGGCGATCGCCCGGGCCCACCGCTGGAAGCGCCTCATGGAGAGCGGCCGATTCGCCTCGGTGACCGAACTGGCCGAGGCCGAAAAGATCAACCAGTCCTACCTGTGCCGGGTCCTGCGCCTGACCCTGCTGGCCCCGGACATCGTCGAGGCGATTCTCGACGGAAGGCAGCCATCAACCTGGCAGCTCGAACTACTCCTCAAGCCGTTTCCTGGCGATTGGTCGGCGCAGCGGGCAGCGCTGGCCTCAGAACATAAATATGAATCAAAGACTTAGCAGCATACGCCTGCGCCAAGCCCCCACCTTTTGCGCGCTTTTTACGTTTGCAGCAACGGCGTGTCTGCAGCAAGATTGACGGGCCGCTTGCCAGCGATTATATTCTTTGCAGACAAGCGTTGGCGTGGTGAAGAAATGCTTCTGTCCGAAGTCGTCGAGATCCTGCCGGGGGTTCCGTTCCGCACTCGCATCGAGAGCGAAAAGAACGGCGCCTGCATCGTCGTGCAGGCGCGCGACCTCGTCGGCGACGGCACGGTCGACCTCGCAGGCGCCGCCCGCATCGCGGCCCCACCCAGTTCGACACGGGGACTTTTGCGGCCGGGCGACGTCGTGCTGCAGCCGCGCGGCAATCGCTACTCGGTCGGCAAGGTGGAGGAGGTCAAAGGTCCTGCCGTGGCGGCGGCGCCCCTCTATATCCTCCGACGCCGCGCAAGGGGCATCGATCCCGACTTCCTCGTCGCCTTCCTGGAGGCGGCGTCGACCCAGAGCGCATTGCGCCAAGATGCCGTCGGAACCCATGTTCCGCAGATTCCCAGGCAGGCCCTCGAAGCCCTGCACATCGAGCTTCCCGACCTCTCAAGCCAGATCAGGCTCGCCGACCTCGCCCGGCTCGAACGGCGCGAGATCGAGGTGATGGACCGCCTTCGCGTAGCGCGGGGCCGGCTATTCGACCTGGCTCTGCGGGAGATCGCGAAGAAAAGCCGGAAGCGCGCCAACGCTCCCGGCTCCATCTCGGGCCTCAAAGGTGCGCCAACACCCTGAGGTCCTTTGTCCAACTGTCTTAGACGAAAGGCAATCTACGCATGTCCATCACGATCGGCAACTACAGCTTCGAGGGCCCCTTCGGCAACACGGCCAACCTTCGCAACAATTCCGGCGTCTATGCGATCCTCAGCCGGCGGACCGACGCGGACCGCTACACGGTGATCGACATCGGCGAGGCCGGCTGGATCCAGGACCGTGTGGCCAACCACGACCGACGGGATCAGTGGGGGCGCAACAACCACGGTACTCTCGCGGTCGCGGCGCTTTACTGCGACGAGCCGGCGCGGATGCGGATCGAGCGGGAGCTCCGGGCGCAGTTCAATCCGGTGTGCGGCGTACGCTGACAGCAATCGAGGACGGGCGGGCGCGCCGGCGCCCGCCCGATCCCAGGGAGAAAACCATGGCAGACAGAACCACCCTCGACGACGTCAAGCGGATCGCCTGGGCGGCATGCGACACCTTCCGCGGCGTGATTGACGCCTCGGAATACAAGGACTTCATCCTCGTCTTCCTGTTCTACAAGTACGTCAGCGACGTCTGGAAGGAGCACTACCAGGAAGCGGACCAGCGCTATAAGGGTGATCAGCTTCGCGTCGAGCGGAAGATGGCGCGCGAGCGTTTCGTCATCCCGAAAGGCGCCAGCTTCGACGACCTCTATCGCCAGCGCAACGCCGACAACATCGGCGAGCTGATCGACCAGGCGCTGGACGCCATCGCCGAGCGGAACAAGACCAAGATTGGCGACGCCTTCGCCGACGTCATGTTCAACAGCGAGACGAAGCTTGGCGACACCAGGAACCGCAACCGGCGCCTCAAGTCGCTGATTGAGGACTTCGCGAAGCTGGATCTGCGGCCCTCGCGGGTGGTCGGTGACGGCGAGGATCACAAGACCGCCGAGGACGTCATCGGCGAAGCCTACATCTACCTGATCGAGCGCTTCGGCTCGGAGGCGGGCAAGAAGGCTGGCGAGTTCTATACGCCGCGTCAGGTCGCCCGTGTGCTGGCCAGGATCGCGGCACCGCAGCCGGGCGATCGCATCTGCGACCCAGCCTGCGGCTCGGGCTCCCTGCTGATCAAGGCTGCGGAAGAGGTCGGCTCGCGGGACTTCGCTCTGTTTGGGCAGGAAGTGAACCGCGGCACGTGGGGCCTCGCGCGCCTCAACATGTTCCTGCACGGCATCGACGGAGCCCGGCTGGAATGGGGCGACACGCTCAACGATCCGAAGCTCGTGGACGGCGCCAACCTGATGAAGTTCGACGTCGTCGTCGCCAACCCGCCGTTCAGCCTGGACAAGTGGGGCGCCGAGAATGCCGAGAACGACCGCTTCGGACGCTTCTGGCGGGGCGTGCCGCCGAAGTCCAAGGGCGACTGGGCCTTCATCACCCACATGATCGAAGCCGCGAAGACGCGCGAGGGGCGCGTCGCGGTGGTCGTCCCGCATGGGGTGCTGTTCCGGGCCGGCAAGGAAGGCATCATCCGCAAGGCGGTGATCGAGGAGAACCTGCTCGACGCCGTCATCGGCCTGCCGCCGAACCTGTTCCAGACCACCACCATCCCCGTCGCGGTGTTGTTGTTCGACCGCCGGCGCGAGAAGGGCGGCGTGCTGTCCGACCGCCGCGACATTTTCTTCATCGACGCGAGCCGGGAGTTCCAGCAGGGCAAGAACCAGAACCAGCTCCTCGATAGTCATGTCGACCGCGTCGTCAGCACGCTTCGGGCACGAAAGGATGTGGAGCGCTATGCCCGCGCCGTTCCGGTCGAGGAGGTGAAGGAGAACGGCTTCAACCTCAACATTCCCCGTTACGTCGACACGTTCGAGCCGGCAGAGGAAGTCGACATCGCGGAGGTGCAGAAGGAGATCGACGCCCTTGAGGACGAGCTCACAACCCTGCGCGCAAAGATGCGGGAGCACCTGAAGGAGCTGGGGCTCAATGTCTGACGCCAAGGCACAGCGCCCAACATCGGTTGCTCCGACCACGCGCGAGCCAGTTGGCGGAAGCAAGTGGATCGACGCATATCTTGGCGATGTTGCCGAAATTATCAGTGGGCAGCATGTATTGGCCTCACTGGTTAATGAAGATGGCCGGGGAGTGCCCTATTTGACCGGACCATCTGACTTTGTCGGCCAAAGGCCCCACGCGACAAAATGGACCACCTCACCATCTGCCGTCTGCGAGGGCGGTGATCTACTCATTACTGTGAAGGGATCGGGGTGCGGGTCGATTGCAATGGCCGATCGGCAATACGCGATCAGCCGCCAGCTCATGGCTATTCGCGCTAAGGAGATTGAACCGGGATTTCTTCGACCGCTGGTCCCGTTTCTAGTGTCGATGAACCAGTTGATTCCCAGTGGGACAATCCCCCAGTTCACGAGGGAAGAACTTAAAGCTTTACCTACAAAGATTCCGCCTCGCCACCAACAGATGCGCGTCGCAGAGATGCTGTCAACTTGGGACGAAGCTCTGGAGCGGCTCTCAAGGCAGATCGAGCATAAGGAAAGGCTGCTGGAATCGATCCGCGAGCGCCTCATCCACGGCGCGCATCGTCTTGGTGACCGGAATGCGCCTTGGCCGATGGTCGCGCTCTCGGAGGTTACCAGGCAGCTGACCGGGCGCAATGGCGACCGCTACGGCCGAGACCTCGTCATGGGCGTGACCAAGGCCGAAGGCATCGTTCCCATGCGCGAGCATGTCGTCGCGGAGAATATCAGCCGCTACCTTGTCCTGCCGCCCAACGGCTTCGCCTACAACCCCATGCGCATCAACATCGGCTCCATCGCCATGTCGGAGCACGAGGGCGACGTCATCGTCAGCCCCGACTATGTCGTGTTCACCTGCAAGGAAGACCGGCTTCATCCGCGCTTCCTCAACCACCTGCGTCGGACGAAGGCATGGGCCGACTTCATGACCATCGCCGGAAACGGCAGCGTCCGCGTCCGCATCTACTATGCGAGCCTGGCCGAATTCGAATTCCATCTGCCGCCGCTCGACGAGCAGCGCGCCATCGTCGAAATGCTCGATGATGCGGAGCGCGAAATCACCGCCCTCGAGGCCGAGCGGGCGGCGCTCGCCAGGCAACGCGACGCGCTCGCGACCGAGCTGCTGACGGGACGCCTCCGGGTGCCACAGGCAGAGGCAGCGTCATGAAGTTCGAGGTCTACTGCGACGAGGCTCTTCCGGATCTCTTCACATCCCAGCGCCCGCGTGCCCGCTATCTGATGATCGGCAGCCTCTGGCTGCCGGCCGAGATGCGCGAGGAGGCCAAGGCCAGGATCGCCGCGCTGCGGACAGACCATGCGGTGTGGGGCGAGATGAAGTGGACGAAGATCTCGCCGTCGAAGCAGGCCTTCTACGAGGAATTGATCGACGTCTTCATGTCCTTCGGCATGGACATGCGTTTCCGCTGCATCGCCGTCGATCGCGAGCAGGTCAATCTCGCCCTGCATGGCAACGACGGCGAGTTGGGCTTCTACAAGTTCTACTACCAGCTCCTGCATCACTGGATCCTGGACTTCAACGAGTACCGCATCTTCTGCGACCTGAAGACCAACCGGGATCGGAAGCGCCTGCGCGACCTCCAGCGCTGCCTGCACTATTCCAACCTCTCCGCCACGATCGCCGACATCCAGTCGCTGCCATCGCCGGAAGTTGCTCTCCTTCAGCTGTGCGACGTGCTGCTCGGCGCTGCTTCCAGCCGCATCAATCAGACCCTCGGCGCGGGAACGGCCAAGGAGGCGGTCGTTCGGAGACTGGAGGAACGCCTCAACCGCAGGCAGATCGGACCGACATCGAGGACGGAAGAGAAGTTCAACGTCTTCAAGATCCGTCTGGGCGGAGGCTGGTGATGCCGTTGCCGCCGCTTCTCCAACTGCCCGACGAGGCCGCCTATCGGCAGCATTTTATTGGCACCTACTGCCGTGAAGCGATCGAGACGCATGACGGTATTCGCGTCTTCTTCCGGCAGAATCAGTTTGACCACGCCTTCTACGAAAGCACCAACCGCGACGGCGCCAAGGACGCATTCTCGTGGGTGCGGGCTGAGCGCATGAACTGGATCGACGCCACGCTGACCGATCCGGCGGCCGTCCGCTACCAGGGGTGGGTTGCCAGGACGCGGAGCTACGACCCGGCGCGAAGGGTCGATCTTCTCTATGAGGATTTCGTGGTCGTTCTGGCGCTGGGGCTGAACCGCGACGGGGCGCTGAGGGCGAACTTCGTCACCTGCTTTCAGGCGGACAACAGCGTGGCCAAGATCCGCACCTCGCCCCTCTGGACAAGGGAGGACTGCCTCCATGCGCTTCGTTGAAAAAGTTTGGGCGCTGATTCGCCATGCTGGCTCAGCGCCCGAAGCCTCGATTGGTTCAAAGCCGATAGGCAGTGAACTCGTGGATATACATGCGAGCATAGCGCCCGAATGTCAAGGATTTGTTGATGGGCGGGTGGCCCGGTCCAAGGGCGAAGCCTGTAGGACCCATTCCATCGGACCGGCTCAAGCCTCTGAACTGAAACATCATTTTACCGGTCATCGAGTTCATCTAGCGAATCCGGGCCGACCGGGAGCCTGCCAATGACCAAGGCATCAACCGCCCGCATCCAGGACACCGAGAAGCACCTGTCGCAGCTTCCGGCGCTGCACCTGCTCCAGAAGATGGAGCCCCGCTGGCGGCTGCTCACACGCGAGGAGGCGGAGCGCGAACGAGGCGGCAAGCGCGCGAATGTCTACTTGGATGGCATCCTGAAGGAGAGCCTTGCGCGCATCAACCGGGTGGAGCTCCGCGGGCAGTTCTACCCCTTCACCGAAGGCGGACTTGCCGAAGCCATTGAGCGGCTGAAGCGCCCGCGCCCGTCCGGCCTGCTCCGCATCAACGAGGAACTGACGGACCTGCTGCTCCTGGGGACGGCGGTAGAGCAGACGGTGGACGGGATCACGCGGGCGTTCCAGGTCAAGTTCGTCGACTGGGCAGATCCGTCGGCAAACGTGTTTCATGTCTGTGCCGAGTTCGATGTCGAGCGCGAGCACACGACGGATACGCGGCGCCCGGACCTTGTGCTGTTCGTGAACGGCATTCCCTTCGCGGTGATCGAGTGCAAGGGCCCGTCGACAGGGGTGGAGCAGGCGGTTTCGCAGCACATCCGTAACCAGCAGGACGGAGAGATTCCCGGTCTCTTCCGGACGGTCCAGCTTCTCGTCGCGACCAACAAGAATGACGTGCGCTATGGCACCGTCGGCACTGCGGCATCCTTCTGGTCGAAATGGGCCGAGTTGGAGGACCGCGAGGCCGACGTCCTGGCCGCGATCAATGCGCCACTCGATGCCGACCAGAACCGTCAGACCTTCGCCGACGGCTTTCGCGAGGACCGCGCCTCCTACGACGCGCGGTTCGGACAAGGCGACAGACTCGTCACCGAACAGGACCGGGTGTTGTGGGCGCTCGCCCGCCCGGAGCGTCTGCTCGATCTGGCGCGCCGCTTCACGCTGTTCGACGCCGGTGAGAAGAAGATCGCGCGCTACCAGCAGTTCTTCGCTGTCCGCAAGATCCTTCGCCGCGTGACAGGCGAGCGCGACGAGGAAGGGCGCCGCCGTGGCGGCGTGATCTGGCACACCCAGGGCTCCGGCAAGTCGTTGACGATGGTCATGCTGGCGCGCGCCCTCGGCCTCGAACCGTCGATCCCCGATCCTCGCATCGTCCTGGTGACCGACCGGATCGATCTGGACGAACAGCTAGAGGGCACGTTCAAGGCGTGCGGCCTGGAGCCCAAGCGCGCGACCACAGGCCGAAACCTGCTCGATCTCGTCGCAACCGAGAAGCGGGCCGTCGTCACCACCCTCATCAACAAGTTCGACACCGCCCTGAACGTCCGCGACTTTTCCGATCCGTCGGAGGACGTCTTCCTGCTGGTCGACGAGAGCCATCGCGGACAGTACGGCCGGCTGCATTCCCGGATGCGGAAGATCTTCCCGAACGCCTGCTATCTGGGCTTCACCGGCACGCCGATTCTCAAGACCGAGAAGAATACCGCCGCCAAGTTCGGCGGCATCATTGACGTCTACGCGATCGACCAGGCGGTCAAGGACAAGGCGGTCGTGCCGCTCCTGTACGAGGGCCGTCATGTCGAGCAGCGTGTCGACGAGACCGCCATCGACGCTTGGTTCGAGCGGGTGTGCGCCGGCCTTTCCGAGGACCAGAAGGCGGACCTCAAGCGGAAATACGCCAGGACGGCGCGGCTGTTCCAGACGGAGCAGACCATCGCGCTTATCGCGTTCGACGTGTCGGAGCATTTCCGCCGCACCTGGAAAGGGACGGGATTCAAGGGACAGCTTGTCACGCCTTCCAAGCGGTCCGCCATCCTCTACAAGCGCGCACTGGACGAGCTGGGCGTGGTCACCTCCGAAGTCATCATCTCGGCGCCCGACGACCGCGAAGGCGAAGAGCGGATCGACGAGGCCTCGTCGGACGAAGTCAAGCGCTTCTGGAAGACCGCGATGGACCGCTACGGCGACGAGGCGACCTACAACTCGCGCATCATCGAGGCGTTCAAGAAACGGGAAGATCCCGAGATCCTGATCGTGGTCTCGAAGCTGCTGACCGGCTTCGACGCTCCCCGCAACACCGTCCTCTACCTGGCGCGCCCGCTCACCGAACATAACCTGTTGCAGGCGATCGCACGGGTGAACCGGGTCGCGGAAGGCAAGGACTACGGTTACATCGTCGACTATTGCAGCGTTCTCGGCGAGCTGAACCAGGCCCTGTCGAGCTACTCGGCGCTCGAAGGCTTCGATGAGGCCGACCTCGCTGGGACGGTCACGTCGATCAACACCGAGATCGAGAAGCTCGGCCAACGGCATTCGGAATTGTGGGACGTCTTCAGGGGCGTTGCGAATACGGCGGATGAGGAGGCGCTGGAGCAGCATCTGGCCGACGAGGCCCGGCGCGACGAGTTCTACGACCGTCTCAATGCCTTCTCCAGGACCCTGGCCATCGCGCTGTCGAGCCACGAGTTCGCGAACGAGCCCTCGAACCAGCGTCGCATCGCCGGCTATCGCGACGACCTTCGCCGTTTCGAGAACCTGCGCCGCGCCGTGAGAACGCGCTACCAGGATGCCGTGGACTACGGCCAGTACCGCAAGCGGATCGAAAAGCTGCTCGATACCTACGTCGTCGCGGACGACGTCCGGCCGATGACCGACCTCGTCAACATCTTCGATGAAGATGCGTTTGCCGAGGTTCTGAACTCCAACGCATCGGCGGCAAGCCGGGCGGACTCCATCGCCCATGCCACGAAGCGGACCATCGACGAGCGGTGGGAGGAAGATCCGACATATTACAAGCGGTTCTCGGAGCTCATCCGCCAGGCGATCGAGGATTTCCGGGCCAAGAGCATCTCCGACCTCGAGTATCTCAAACGCGTGCGCGACATCCGCAACCAGATGGTGCGACGAGATACGACGGATATCCCCGAACCGATCAGGGACGATCCGCTCGGGCGAGCTTTCTACGGTTGCCTTCGCGAAGCTTTGTCTGGCGTCCAGGGCTCCGGCGAGGCCAGCACCGAGACATTGAGCGCGGAAGCCGCCGCCCACCTGGTCGGCATCATCAACAGCCATCGGCGTGTGGACTGGGCGCAGGATCCGGACGTCGAGAACGCCATGAAGAATGACATCGACGATTACATCTTCGATGTGATCCGGGGTGAGCACAACGTACCGATTTCGCCGGAGGCGATCGACGCCCTCATCGATCGCCTGTTGATGGTCGCTCGCCGTCAGGCAGCGTGATGATCAGGTCGACGAGCTACGGCAGCGCGGTCATCGAATACACTCTTACCCAAAGTCCGCGCTCGTCTCTTTCGATCTCGGTACTCCCGGATGGCGCCGTCACCGTCGCGGCTCCAGAAGAGGCGGATCCGGCCGAGATCGACGAGCGCGTTCGACGGCGCGCGCGCTGGATCTTGCGGCAGCAGAGGCGGTTCGCGGAGTTTCGGCCGAGAACGCCCCCACGGCAGTTCATCGGCGGAGAAACTCATCGCTATCTAGGCCGGCAGTACCGCCTGAAGATCGATACCGCCGAAAAGGATCGGGTTCTGATCCGGTCCGGCCGACTCGTGGTCGAGACGCGGTTTCCGGACGATCGCGACTGGACCCGGGTGCTGGTTCGCCGCTGGATGCGCCAGCGCGCGCGGAAGGTGCTCAAGGAGCGCTATGACGAAGCGCGCCCCATCATGGCGGCTCTGGGAATCGAACCGCCGCCGTTGATGATCTGTCCCATGAAGAAGCGTTGGGGCAGCCACACGTCGTCGGGACGGGTCCTGCTGAATGACATGCTGATAGCGGCGCGGCGAGATTGCATCGATTATGTGATCGTGCATGAGCTCTGCCATGTCGTCGAGCCGAACCACTCACCTCGCTTCTTCCGCCTCCTGAACCGCCACATGCCTGATTGGGAGCGCCGCAAGGAACTCCTCGAAAAGTCGATGATCTAGAATCCAAAGGAGCCGCGTTGGATGGAGGGTTTTCCCGGCCGCCGAACAGCATTCGAAATTCGAGCTCAGCGCGTCCGAATCTTTCGTTTAAGTACAATGCTCTAGAAGCCGTACCAGAACGGCCGCAGTCCAGAGGTCGAGAGAAAAAGGGCGGAGAGAGAACGCTCAAAGCCGAGTGTGCCGACGTCGCAGTTCAGAGGTTCGCGCCCGAACCGCGCGGTTCCTTGGCGTTTCAGCGCCGCGTCCGCGTGCGGAGAACGTTCGACAGGGTAGAAATGGCGGAGCGGGAGGGATTCGAACCCTCGATACGGTTTTGCCGTATACACACTTTCCAGGCGTGCGCCTTCGACCACTCGGCCACCGCTCCGTTGCCTCTTCAGGCGAGGCGTGCCCTAGTCCTGCTTTGCGCTGCGCGCAAGGCGTGCGCGTTGGAAGCTTTCGCTTCCGCCTGCGCTGCGCTGCGGCCCGACCACTCGGCCACCGCTCCGCATGCCTGTCTTGAACAGAGGCGGCTCCCTAGCTGGCCGTGCAGCGGATGACAAGCACAAGCGCCGCCCCTATCTCTGTGCCCATGACACGCGTTTTCGGGGAAGCCCCCTCCGCCGCCGAAATGGAAGCCCTGGCCCGCGCTGCGCTGGCGCGCCTGCCCGCGCAATTCCGTGCGCATCTGGACGACGTCGTGATCGCGGTGGAGGATTTTGCCGAGGACGCGCTGCTCGACGAAATGGGCATTGAAAGCCCGTTCGATCTGACCGGCGTGTATGAAGGCCTGCCCGTTGGCATGCGCAGCATCGACCATTCGGGCACGCTGCCCGACCGTATCCGCCTGTTCCGCCTGCCAATCCTGCTCGAATGGTGCGAGCGCGGGGACGAGACGCTGGAGCATCTGGTGGCGCATGTGCTGATCCACGAAATCGGCCACCATTTCGGCCTGTCCGATGACGATATGCACGCGCTGGAAGAGATGGCGGGGTAGACACCGCAAACAAGACCTTGCGAGGATCGTCGCAACGAAGCAGTCTGCAACCGCGCAGCAAAGCTCTGGATTGCTTGGCTTTGTTCGCAGCAACGAAAGGCAGTTTCATGCGTTTGCTTGCCGCCCTGTTCCTCGCCGCTCCTGCCGCCGCGCAAGAGGCCGATCCGGTCACGCCCGCCTCCATCGTGGCTGAATCTGCGCCCGAAGAATGGGTGGCCATCGCCCCGCAAGACCTGCTGGTGATGGAGCTTGCCCCCGATGCGCAAGGGCGCGTGCGTCAGGTGGTGATCCAGTTGTTGCCCCCTCCCTTCAGCCAGCCGTGGGTGGAGAATATCCGCACGCTTGCCCGCGCCCACTGGTGGGACGGAACAAGCGTGTACCGCGTGGTCGATAACTGGGTAGCGCAATGGGGCGGCGGCGAGGGAGAGGAGTTTGCCGAAAAGCCGCTGTCCGAAGGGGTGGTGTCGCCCGACGCCCCTTATGCGGCCGATGGTGTGCACCGGATGATCGACCATGCTCTGGGTGAGCAAGTCGCAATCTTCGAGCAAGTTTTCGGCACCAGAATCGCATGGCCATTCGGCAAGGATGCCTATGCGCCGCATGCCTTTATCCTGCGCGGATGGCCGCTTGCCGCCGATGATATGCGCCTGAACGCCTGGCCCGTCCATTGCTACGGCCATGTCGGCGTGGCGCGCGATCTGGCGCCCGATACCGGCACCGGGGCAGAGCTTTACGCCGTGATCGGCCATGCGCCGCGCCAGCTCGATCGCAACATTGCCGTGATTGGCCGGGTGATCGAAGGGATCGCGCATCTCTCCACTTTGCCGCGCGGCACGGGGGATGCGGGGGTTTACGAAACCCGCGCCGAGGATACGCCGATCCTGTCGGTGCGGCTGGGCAGCGACCTGTCCGATCCGCCCGCGTTTGAATATCTTTCCACCACAAGCGCCAGCTTCGCCCGCTATGTCGCCAGCCGCGCCAACCGCAACGATGCCTTCTACACCGTGCCTGCGGGCGGGGTGGACATATGCAATGTGCAGGTGCCGATCCGGCGCACCCGCGAATGAGCGAGACGGTGCACCATTCCGGCCTGCTGTGGCGCTGGGCAGGGGCAGACGGGTCGGGAAGCTGGCATTTTGTGACCTTGGATGGCGATGCGGGCAATGCCATTGCCGCGCATGAAGCGATGCGGCGGCTGGAACTGGGCGCAGGCGCGGCAAGAAATCGGGGCTTCGGCTCGGTCAAGGTTGAAGCGCGCATTGGCGCAACGTGCTGGCGCACATCGGTGTTTCCCAGCACAGCGCAGGGTGGATATCTGTTGCCAGTAAAACAGGCGGTGCGCCGCGCCGAGGATCTGGCCGAAGGGGATGCGGTGCAGGTTTCGCTGGAATTGCTCTAGCCTTGCCGGGCACTGGCACCATCCCCGCCCCTGCCCCGTTCGTGTCGAGCGAAGTCGAGACACCTGCGCAAGGCATCTCGACTGCGCTCGATGCGAACGGAAAGCTAAAATCGCATGGCCACCGGCGGGCCGCTGCCTAAACCCGCTCTGCCTCGGCTACGCTGTCGCTGGCGCGCAAGCTGGATACGATGCGCGTGATATGCGCCAGATCCTGCACTTCCAGATCCACCGCATAGGTGTGGAAGGGATCGTCGCGTTGGGTGAGCACGATGTTCATCACATTGGCGTTGTTGCGCGCAAAGGTGCCCGCCATTTCCGCCAATGTCCCCGGCCGGTTATACAGCGTGACGTTGAGCCGCCCCACCGCGCCGCGCGAATGTTCCCCCCAGGACAGGTCGACCCAATCGGCATCTTCGCCATTGGCGAGTTCGCGGCAATCGATGGCGTGCACTTCCACCCCCTTGCCGGGGCGGCGCAGGCCCACGATCCGGTCGCCCGGCAGCGGGTGGCAACATTCGGCCAGTTGAAAGCCCATCCCCGGCGTCAGCCCCTTGATGCTGATCGCACGGGCAATATGCGGTTCGTCGGGCAGATCGGCGGTGGAGCCGGGAACAAGTGCTTCCATCACTTCGCGGTCGGACAATTTGGCCGAACCGATGGCGACCATCAGGTCTTCCTCGTCCTCCATCTCCAGCCGCTTCACCGCATCCTTGATGCCTTTCTTGCCCACCTTGGCAGGCAGGCGTTCGACGATATCCTCGAACAGCTTGGCGCCGATCTCGGCAATTTCGGCGCGTTCCTTCTGCCGCACCGCGCGGCGGATGGCGGCGCGCGCCTTGCCGGTAACGACAAAGCCCAGCCACGACAATTGCGGGCTGGCGGTTGGGCTCTTGATGATTTCCACCACATCGCCATTGCCCAGCGGGGTGCGCAGCGGCACATGGCGGCCGTTGATCTTCGCCCCCACCGTCTGCGCGCCCAGATCGGTGTGCACGGCAAAGGCAAAATCCACCGCAGTCGCCCCGCGCGGTAATTGGAACAGCGCGCCCTTGGGGGTGAAGGCGAAGATGCGGTCCTGGTAGATCGCCAGCTTGGTGTGTTCGAGCAGTTCCTCGGCATCGTGGCTGGCATCGACAATCTCGATCAGATCGCGCAGCCAGCCAACCTGCCCGTCGGGCCGCCCTTCCTGCTTGTAGGCCCAATGCGCCGCCAGCCCGAATTCGTTGGTGCGGTGCATTTCGCGGGTGCGGATCTGCACCTCCACACGCATCGATCCGGCATGGATCAACGTGGTGTGCAGCGATTTGTATCCGTTGGATTTGGGGGTGGAGATGAAATCCTTGAACCGGCCGGGCACCATCTGCCAGGTGGTGTGCAGCACGCCCAAGGCGCGGTAGCAATCCTCCACATTGTCGGCCAGCACGCGGAAGGCCATGATATCGGTGATTTGTTCGAAGGAGACATGGCGTTCGGCCATCTTCTTCCAGATCGAATAGGGGTGCTTTTCGCGGCCCCATACCTCCACCTGCAAGCCCGCCTCGGCCAGCGCCTGCTTGATCTTGAGCGCGATGGCATCGACTTGCCCCGTATCGCTCGACCGGATCTGTTCCAGCCGCCCGGTGATGGTGGCATAGGCTTCGGGTTCGAGCTGCTCGAAGGCGAGCAGCTGCATCTCGCGCATATATTCGTACATCCCCACGCGCTCGGCCAGCGGGGCGTAGATATCCATCGTCTCGCGCGCGATGCGCTGGCGCTTTTCGGGCGATTTGATGAAATGCAGCGTGCGCATGTTGTGCAGCCGGTCCGCCAGCTTGACCAGCAGCACGCGGATATCTTCCGACATCGCCAGCAGGAACTTGCGCAGGTTTTCCGCCGCCCGCTCGTTCTCCGGCATCTGCTCGATCTTGGACAGCTTGGTCACGCCATCGACCAGCCGGGCGACATCGGGGCCGAATTTCAGCTCGATATCCTCGATCGTGGCGAGCGTATCTTCCACCGTATCGTGCAGCAGCGCGGTGACGATGGTTTCCTGATCGAGCTTCAGATCGGTCATCAAACCGGCCACTTCGATCGGGTGGCTGAAATAGGGATCACCGCTGGCGCGTTTTTGGCTGCCGTGCTTCTGCACGGTGTAAACATAGGCGCGGTTCAGCAACGCCTCATCCGCATCCGGATCGTAGGCCTTTACGCGTTCGACGAGTTCGTACTGGCGCAGCATGACACCAAAGATAGGCCGGAAATTGCCAAAAAACACCCGCACAAATGCGGTCCGCATCGCCAGGGGAACATTTGCTGTCGCGCATTGTTTGTACACCATGCCACCTGCCCAGCTTGCCTCTCGCCCAGCAGCGGCGTCTGCCCCGCGTGCCGATCTGCGCGCCGAGCTGGAGGATTGGATCAGCGATCGAGCCTTTCCTTGCGTGGGCGCGAAATCGGCCCTTGCCCGCCGCAGCCTGCACATGCTGCTCGCCCGCGACATCACCAGCGCGTGGAACGATGTGCAAATCCATGACGCGCTGCTTCACTGGGCATGGGAATACCGCAGCAATCCGGGCGGGCTGCGCAGCCTGGCGGTCGTGTTCGAAGGGCCGGACGACCTCACCGAAAAGCAGTTCGAGACGCATTTGTGGAACCGCCTGCAATCGCTGGCGGACAAGGATCACTGGCGCGGCCAGCCCTATGACAACCGCGTGAGCGCTGACCCCGACAGCCCGCATTTCTCGCTCAGTTTCGGGGGTGAGGCGTTTTTCGTGGTCGGCCTGCATCCACATGCCAGCCGCCCCGCCCGCCGCTTTGGCCGCCCGACACTGGTGTTCAACCTCCACGACCAGTTTGAGAAACTGCGCAAGGAAGGCCGTTACGAAAAGATGCGCGCCGCGATTCTGGAACGCGACCGCAAGCTGGCGGGCGACATCAACCCCATGCTGGCCCGCCATGGCGAGGCGAGCGAGGCGCAGCAATATTCCGGGCGCAAGGTCAGCGCCGACTGGTCGCCGCCCTTCTGCGACAAGCGCGCCCGATGACCGGCGGCATTATCCCCCCGCGCAGCGGCACCGCCTTTCATCTCGCCAAGGGGCAGGTGCTCGAAGTCACCGATGTCGAAGGCTGCCAGGTCGCTGACCTCATTGCCTATGCCGCCGGTGACACGCGCGAGGCGCTGTCGAACGGGCGCACATTCGATTACGAAGAAACGCTGAAACTGACCACGGGCAACACGCTGTGGTCGAACCGGTCGAACCCCATGCTGACAATCGTGCATGACGATGTGGGGTGCCACGATTTCCTGCTCACCCCGTGCAGCGAGGCGACATTCCGGCATTTCTATCCCGAACACCCGGCGCATCGCGGCTGCTTCGGCAATCTGGCCGAGGCACTGGCGCCCTATGGCGTCGAACCCGACAGCATCGGCACCGCGTTCAATGTGTTCATGAATGTGCCGTTTGACGGGGCAAGCGGGCGCATCAGCGTGGAGCCGCCGCCGTCGCGCGCGGGCGATTGTCTGCGGCTGGAGGCGCAGATGAATGTGGTGATCGGCCTCACCGCCTGTTCGGCCTATGCCTCGAACGGCGGCAGTTTCAAGCCGATTGGCTGGCGCATCCTTCCCGCCGCCTAGGACGCGCCGCCGCCCCCCAGCACGCTGTCGACATTGCCGCGTGTCATCGCATGGTAGCTGCCCCGCGTCCGCGCATACAGCGGGCGCGCGATCGCCATGCCCCATGCGCCCTGCTCCTGCATGGCGCGGTAAAGCGGGGTGACGAATTTGTTCCGGCCCACCCGCGTCAGGAACTCCTCGGCCTGCGGCACGGCAGGCTGATAGCGGTTCTTCAGCGCCAGTTCGAGCCAAAGGAAGCGTATCTCGTTATTGCCGGTGGCCGACAGGCCGAATGCCTCGTCCAGCGCGGCAAGCTGCGCGGCGCTGCGCTGCTGCGGCGCCTTTTGAAGGAAGCGCATCCGCTCCGCCGTGCTCCACCCGTTCCACGCGGCGGGGTTCAGCATGCCAGCGGTTGCATAGGCATCGGCGGCCGCATCCACTTCGGCAAAAGCCGCCGGATCGGGGCGCGCGGCATTGGCGGGCAGGCCGGTGCCATAGACCCATTCCTCCAGCATCAGCGCCTCGTCCAGCACCGCGTCATCACCCACCAGCTTCTCGCGCAGATCGGCAATGAACATTTCGGATGTGGCGGGCTGGAAGGCGTGCGTATCGAACCACTGGCGCAGCCACAGATCGAAACGGTCGCGCCCGATAATGGCCTCCAGCGTGTGCAGGAACAGCGCGCCCTTGTCGTAGATGATGGCCGAATCATATTCGAGCGGGTTGAGCCCGTCCGGCGTGCGCAGCGCGGTCATCGGGGAATCCGCGCCGTGGGTGGCAATCGCCTCCTCGACCGCGGCGAAGGACAATGCGCGTTCCTGCATCGCCCGCTCCGGCCCGAACACGGCTTCGGAAATGCGGCTTTCGATATAGGAGGTGACGCCCTCGTTCAGCCAGCCATCGCGCCAGCTGGCATAGGTGACCAGATTGCCCGACCAGCTATGCGCCAGTTCATGCGCGACAAGCCCGGTCAGGCTGCGGTCGCCCGCGATGAATGTGGGGGTGAGGAAAGTCATCACCGGGTTTTCCATGCCCCCATAGGGGAAGGACGGCGGCAACACGATCATGTCATACCGGCCCCAGCGGTATTCGCCGTAAAGCCCTTCGGCTGCGTCAATCATCGCTTCGGTATCGACCAGTTCCGCCTTCGCCGCCTCCAGCATGGCGGGTTCCGCCCAGACGCCCGAACGCGGGCCCAGTTCGGCAAATGCGATGTTCCCGGCGGCAATCGCGATCAGATAGGGTGCGACCGGCTTGTCCATCACGAAGCGGTAGGTGTGCTGCGCGGTGCCATCGGCGGCGGCGGGCGCATCTTCGGCCTCGCCCTGGATGATGCCGCTCATCACCACTTTCAGATCGGCGGGCAGCGTGATGCGCGCATCCCATGTCTGGCGGATGCCGGGGCTGTCCTGCGTCGGGATCCAGCTGCGGTTGAGGATTGCCTGCCCCTGGCTGAACAGGAAGGGATGCGTGCCGTTCGCGGTCTGCTCCGGACTGAGCCATTGCAGCGCCTCGGCATTCGGGGCGGCGGAATAGGTGATGGTGATCTGCCGCGCATCGCCGATTGCCACGGTCAGCGGCTCGCCCTTGCCTTCGACCGGCGCGCCCTTTTCCCATGCGAGCTCGCGGCCGCCCGCTGCGGTGATGCTGCCGATTTCCAGCCCGTTCGAATCGAGGATGATTTCCTGCGCCCCGTCCGCCGCCGCAATATCGAGCGTGGCGGTGCCCGAAATGTCCTGCGCGGCGAAATCCAGCGTCAGGTCGAGCGCAACATGGGTGACGCGGGCCACGTTGGGCTGCGCAAAGGTGTAATCATCAAACGCCTGTTCGGTGGTGTGGATCGGGGCAACCATCCGCTCTGCCGGGGCGTCCGAACAGGCGGCAAGCGCGGCAAGGTTCACGGCGGCGATCGCGGCAAGCAGGCGCATCAGGATGGCTCCGGTCAGCAAGGTGTCGGCATGGGAAAGGGTGGACGGTTACCGATGCAACGACTGGCGCGCAAGGGCGCTGTTGACCACCGCGGGTGCGGTGCCTTGCCATTCGTCGAGGGCGATTGGCGCTTGGCCGGGGATGGCTGGCGGTTCCGCGCCAAACCTGCCAGAGCAAGAAAGGAAAGGATCACATCATGTTGACGCGCAAATCCGGTCTGGCAACGCTCGCCCGCATGGCCTGTCTTGCCGCCCTGCCGCTCGCCCCGCAGGCAGCTGCGCAGGATCGCGCCGATCCCATCGTGGTGGAAGCGGACAGGCAACAGCTCGAAGTCGATGGCGGCGAAGTGCGCTCGCAGGCGCGCGCGGTCACGCCGCGCGGCGCGGTGCTGGGGGAACCGCTGGCCCGGTTTCAGGACCCGATCTGCCCCGGCGTGTGGGGTCTCTCGGCCGCGAGTGCGCAATACATCATCGACCGCATCTACTACAACGCGGAGGCCGCCGGGATTGCCGTGGATCTGCGCGAAGGCTGCGCGGCCAATGTGATTGTCGCTTTCGTCGATGACCCGCAAGCCGAATTCGCCGACATGGTCGCAGGCCGCCACCAATTGGTGAACGGCCTCAGCTTCGACGAACGCAAACGGGTGCGCGAAACGCGCGGGCCGGTGCTCGCGTGGAATATCGTCGCCACCCGCACGCGCGACGGGCAGGATCGCGACGGGCGGCCACCGGTGTTCGAATCGACCGAAATCTCGCGCCTGAACGCGGGCACGCGGCGCGACATGCTCGCCTCGGTCATCATGCTCGATACCGATTTGCTGGAGGATCTGGACGGGCTGGCGCTGGCCGATTACGCCACGATGCGAACGTTGGCGCGCACGCGTCCGGTGGAACAGGATGCCGCCGCCTACCGCACGGTCCTGTCGCTGTTCGACGATCCGGTTCGCGCGCCCCAGTCGCTGACCGATTTCGACCGCGCCTATCTCGCCAGCCTCTATTCCGGCAGGGCGAACCAGCCGGGGCAATTGGCGCTGCGCGATATTGGCAATCGCATGGAAGCGGCCTTGCCCGAAACGCCCTAGGCGGTGCAACAAACAGCGTGGAGAGGCGGCGCGCGCCTCAGCTCCACGTCACTTCGGGCGGCAGGCTCATCAGGATGGCATCGATATTGCCGCCGGTCTTCAGCCCGAACAACGTGCCCCGGTCGTAAACCAGGTTGAATTCGACATAGCGGCCGCGCCATTCCTTCTGCGCTGCCTTGTCCTCTGGCGTCCATTCCATGCCCATGCGCTTGCGCACTAGGCGCGGAAAGACATCCAGAAACGCTTCGCCCACATCGCGGGTGAAGGCGAAATGGCGTTCGAACGCCGCATCGTCCTCGCATTCCAGATGGTCGTAGAAAATGCCCCCCACGCCGCGCGCGACATTGCGGTGCGGGATGAAAAAATACTCGTCCGCCCATTTGGAAAAGCGTTCGTAGTAGGTCGGGTTATGCGCCATGCAGGCCGCGCGAAAGCGGGCATGGAAGGCTTCGGTATCCTCGGCATAGGGGATGGGCGGGTTGAGATCCGCCCCGCCGCCGAACCAGGCCGCCTGCGTGGTGAGGAAGCGGGTGTTCATATGCACTGCGGGCACGTGCGGGTTGGCCATATGCGCGACAAGGCTGATGCCGGTGGCGGTGAATTGCGGCTGCTCGGCGCTCGCTCCGTTCACGCTGGCGGCGAATTGCGGCGCAAATTCGCCCGACACGGTAGAGACATTGACCCCCACCTTCTCGAACACGCGGCCCTTCATAACCCCGCGCACACCGCCGCCGCCGTCAGAGCCATCCTCCGTCTCGCGGTTCCACGGAATATAAGCAAAGGCTGCGTCCGATCCCGCCTCGCGCTCGATCGCTTCGAACTCGGCGCAGATGCGGTCGCGCAAGGCTTCGAACCAGTGGCGGGCAGCGGCGGTCTGGGCGGTCCAATCGGTCATGCAAACTCCCTTGCCAAAGCCGGGCGATCACGGCAAGAGCGGGCCATGGTTCCCGTTTCGTTCACATTCGGCTTCTGCGGGGAAGAGCTGGCGCTCGTGCCGTGCCCGCAAAGCGGCGCGGCGGGATCGCGGGCGCTGTTCTGGCCGCGGGAAAACGCGCTGCTGGTGGCAGATCTGCATCTGGAAAAGGCCAGCTTTTTTGCCCGGACGGGGCAGTTCCTCCCGCCATATGACAGCCGCGAAACGCTCGAACGGCTGGCGGCGGCGATCAGGGCAACCGGCGCGCGGCGCGTCTATACACTGGGCGACAATTTCCACGATGCGGGCGGAGCCGCGCGGCTGGAAAGGCACGCGGCCGGAATGCTCGACGCGCTGACCCGGTCGCTGGATTTCGTGTGGGTGACGGGGAATCATGACCGGGGGCACGGCAAAAGCCCGTCGCAGGGGATCGGCGGCACCTTCGTGGAGGAGCTGGAGATTGCCGGCATCATCCTGCGGCACGAGGCCCTAGCGGGCGAGGTGCGGCCCGAACTGTCCGGCCATTTCCACCCGCGCCTGCAAATCAAGGTTTCGGGCCGTCACATCCGCCGCCACTGCGCGGTGCAAAGCGCGGACGGGAAAGGCGCAGGCCGTCTGATCCTGCCTGCTTTCGGCACGCTGACGGGCGGGATGGATGCGGCCGATCCGGCGATTCTGGCGGCGCTGCAACCGGCCCGGAAGATCGAGGCGCTGGTGCCTGCGGGGAAGAAGCTGGCCCGCTTCACCCTGTGGCAGGCGCAATAGGCGCGCCGATTAGCCAGCCCGCCAAGTGGCCACTAGCGCGACAGCCATTTCGCCTCTACATAGCGCGCTTCACACAACCATTTCAGGAGCACGCCCATACCTCGTCCGCCCCGCCGCATGATGGCACCGCCGGTCAAATCCGGCCCCCGTTTCGACCAGTTTATCCAGTCCGAGAAGGTTCGCGTCATTGACGAGAACGGTGAGAATCTCGGCGTCATGTATACCGATGAAGCCATCGAACAGGCAGCCAGTGTCGGGCTGAACCTGGTCGAAGTCTCGCCCAATGCGGACCCGCCGGTGTGCAAGTTCCTCGATGTCGGCAAATATCGCTACGAAGCGCAGAAGAAGGCCAACCTCGCCCGCAAGAGCCAGAAGACGCAGGAGATCAAGGAGATCAAGGTGCGTCCCAACATCGACGATCACGATTACGATGTGAAGCTCAAGGCAATGCACAAGTTCATCGAGCATGGCGATAAGGTGAAGGTGACGCTGCGGTTCCGCGGCCGTGAAATGGCGCACCAGCATCTGGGCGCGGAATTGCTGCGCCGGGTGCAGGACGACATGGCCGAAACCACCAAGGTGGAAAGCTTCCCGCGGCTGGAAGGCCGCCAGATGGTGATGGTGCTGGCGCCCAAATAAGCGCCGCATCTGCAGGAGAATCGCGCGAAAAGGGGAGCGCTGAATGACGGCCAGCCGCATCGGTTTCTGGATCGGGCTGGCAGGTTTTGCCGTAACCCTCCTCCTTCCCGCCCCCGGCACCATGCCCGTTGCTGCATGGATCGTCGCGGGCCTTGTCTGGTGGATGGCGGCATGGTGGATGACCGAAGCGGTGCCGCTGACCGCGACTGCCCTGATCCCCTTTGTCGTCCTGCCCTTTGCCGGGATATCGAGTGCGGCGGAAACCGCCTCGACCTATTATTCGGACATCCTGTTCCTGATACTGGGCGGCGCGTTTCTGGCGCTGGCGATTGAACGCACCGGCCTGCACCGCCGGCTGTCGCTGGCAATCCTGCGCGGCGTGGACCGCGGCGGCGGCGCAGCGCGTGGCGGGAGCGGCGCACGGCTGCTCCTCGCCTTCATGGCCAGCGCCGCGCTGCTTTCCATGCTGATATCCAACACCTCCACCGCGCTGATCATGATGCCGATGGCGCTGGCCGTGCTGGCCGCCGGCGGGGCGGGCCTGTCTGGCTCCGCTGACGAAGCGGACGGCCCACCCGGTGGTCTGGGCCTTGCGGGCGCGCTGCCAATCGGCATTGCCTTTGCCGCCAGCATTGGCGGGCTGGGCACGATTGTCGGATCGCCCACCAATGCGATTGCGGTGGGCCTGCTCGACACCACGATCGGCCTGCGCATCAGCTTTGCGCAATGGAGCGCGTTCGGCCTGCCGATTGTGCTGCTGGGCGTGCCGCTCGCCGCCTTCATCATCCACAAAGTGTGCCGCGTGGGCGAACACCGGTTCGATGTGCACGCCGCGCGCGCCGCCATCGACACGCATGCGGCGTGGACTACGCCTGAAAAGCGGCTGGTGCCGCTGGTGGCGCTGACCTTTACCGCCTGGCTGGTGCAGCCGCTGCTGATCCCGCTGCTGCCGGCCGGATCGCTGAGCGATGGCACGATCGCGGTGATCGCGGGGCTGGCGCTGTTCCTGCTGCCCGATGGGACGGGCCGCCCCCTGCTGGTGTGGAAGGAAGCCGACCGTGCGCCGTGGGGCGTCATCATGATGTTCGGCGGCGGGCTGGCGCTGGCCGCCGGCATGACCAAGAGCGGGCTGGCCGCGTGGCTGGGGCAAGCCTTGCTGCCGCTGGCGGGCGTGCCGATGGTGCTGGTGGCGCTGGCCTTGGTGGCGCTGGTGGTGCTGGTGACCGAATTTGCGAGCAATGTCGCCACCGCGAGCGGGATCATGCCGGTGGTCGCCAGCCTGGCGCTGGCGCTGGGCGGCGATCCGATGCTGCTGGCCATGCCCGCCGCCCTGGCGGCGAGCTGGGGCTTCATGCTGCCCGCGGGCACCGGCCCCAACGCGATTGCCTGGGCGACGGGCCGGGTGCGGCTTGCCAATATGGTGCGCGCAGGGGTGCTGCTCGATCTGGCGGGCGTTTTCCTGATCGTGGGCGTGTGCTGGGCGGTGGCTTCGCTCTAGGCGGCGCGCAATTCCGGCTGTTTGTTGACAGGTGATGACGCCGCTGTGTCCGCCAGCACGCGCACGGGCAGATGCACGATGAAGCTCGATCCCGTGCCTTCGCGCGACACCGCATCAATCCACCCGTCCATCAGCCGCACCAATTGCGCGCAGATGGCAAGGCCCAGCCCCGCGCCGCCGTGGCTGCGCGCAATTCCGGCATCCGCTTGCCGGTAGCGTTCGAAGATATGCCGCATCGCCGCCGGCGCGATGCCGATCCCGGTATCGGCCACTTCGATCGACAGCTGCGTTGCCAGCGCGCCTGGTTCGGCACGGGCCTGCACATGGACGTGGCCGCAATCGGTAAATTTTACCGCATTTCCGATAATGTTGAGCAGCACTTGCCGCAACCGCAGCGCGTCGCCCGCAATCAGCACGGGCACGGCGGGATCGATCGAGCAGGTGAGCGCAATCCCCTTTTCCGCAGCGCGCGGGGCGAACATCGCGGTGCAATAGGCGAGTTCGTCATGCAGGCGAACCTCGCCCATATCCAGCGTCAGACGGCCGGCCTCGGCGCGGGTGAAATCGAGAATGTCGTTGAGCAGACGCACCATCGTCTGCCCGCTCTGCGCGATATGTTCCACGCTGGCGGTCTGCGCAGGCGTCAGCGCGCCCTGCCGGCGCAGCAGATCGGCAAATCCGATCACGCCGTTGATCGGCGTGCGAATATCGTGGCTGATGCTGGCGAACAGATCGGCGCGGGCCTCCGCGTGCCGGCGCACCTGCCTGAGCAGCAGGCCGAGCGGCACTCCTGCCGCCGCCATGCCGCCCAGGAAAAGCGCGAGGGCCAGAAGCGGTTCGTCGATCATGCAGATGGTATCCCCAAGCACGGGGCGTGGTAAACGAACAGGGTGAAGCAGGCGTGACCCGGCGCCTGCGTATATTCGCCTAGGACGCGCTCACCCGCGCCATTCGCGGCGTTCCTCGGCCTGGCGCAGCACTTCATAGGCGACCTGCGCTGCCTGAAACGCCTTGGCCGCCGCCTCGTCTCCGGGGCGGACATCGGGGTGCAGTTCCTTGGCGCGTGCACGCCAGGCCTTCTTCACCTCCTCGAAACCGGCATCGACTTCGAGCCCCAGCACTTCGAGCGCGCGCATTTCATCGCGGCTGCGCGTGCCATCGCCGCTGCCGCCCCAGCCGTAATGCTGCGCCTCGGCATAGCCGGCATTGTCGCGCGCTTCGGCGCGGGCGCGCTGTTCCGCCTCTTCCTTGTCGAGGCCCTGGAAATAATCCCAGTTGCGATTGTATTCGGCCGCATGCGCCTGGCAGAAATACCAGCGTTCGCGGCTGTTGGGGCTTTTGGGCGCAGGGCAATCGCCCTTTTCGGTGCAGCCGTGACGGTCGCACAGGCGCACTTCCACCGCCTCGCGGCTGGAACCATAGCCACGCCAGCGCGGAAAACCCCAGTCCATCGACCGGCCGCCGCGCGCCATTACTTGTGCGATCCTGCTGTCATCTTCTGCCCTATACCCGCCCGGCCCGCGTGATGAAACCGCCCAAAGGCCATGCTGCACCGCACAAAGGACAGGAAGCCGTAGCGGTGTGTCTCCGATACAATTGAAGACGCAAATCTGGTTGCAATACGAAACCCAATGCCTATGTGCGGCGGGCGACTGCAAGGAAAAAGGTTTTCCCATGAGCAAACAACTGGCCGTTTCCGCCGCGTTCAGCGTGTTCGCCATGGCCGCCTTTGCCCTGTATGTCGCCCCGCTTCACGGGTTTGACGGCAACGAAAAGGGCGCGCCAGCCTATGCCAGCGCGCCCCTTGAAGGCGGAAGCCAGACGGCTTCCACCCTGATCAACCGCTAGATCAGTTGACCATGATCGTCACCGCGCGGCGGTTGCGGGCCCAGGCCTGTTCGTTCGACGCAGTGGCAACCGGGCGTTCCTCGCCATAGCTGACGGTGCGCAGGCGGCTTTCGGGCACGCCCAGGCTGACGAGGTAGTTCTTGGCCGCATTGGCGCGGCGTTCACCCAGCGCAAGGTTGTATTCGCGCGTGCCGCGTTCGTCCGCATGGCCTTCAATCGTGGCGCGGGCGGCGGTGTGCTGCAGCAGGTAATCGGCCTGCGCGCGCAGCGCGGCGGCGTCTTCGTTGTCGATGTTGAAGCGGTCGGTATCGAAATAGATCACGTCGCGCCCGTTCATCGCGGCGGCGAAATGCGCCTGCGAGCCGGCTGCCGGGCCAGCCGGGGTGACGGGTGCGGGCGTCGGGGTCGGCGTGGTGGGGCGGGCGACTTCCTGCGGCGGGGGCAGTTCTTCCACGCGGTTCTTGGAACAGGCCGACACCGTCAAGGCGGCAGCGACAACGCCAAAAAGGGCAATCTTCTTCATTTCAGACTCCTCATCTGTGTACGAAAAGAATCATTTCGTCGCGCCTGGACAACGCTTCGTCGACCTTAAGACAGACAAAATGCGGCAACTTCATGGCAAAATCGGCCCCCAGGCAGGATCAGACGCGCCAACCGGCGTATTCAGGCGGCGTTCGTTGCGCCCGGTCAGGTCCACCTGCCAAATTGCTGTTTCGCCCGAATTTCTCTCGGTACGGAAGAACTGGATGATGCGGCCATTGGGGGCCCAGGTGGGGCCTTCATCGTGCCAGGCATCGGTCAGATGGCGCATATTGCGCCCCGATGTATCCATCACCGCAATGCGGAAGTTGCCCGCGATGTGGGTAAAGGCGATCTGGTCGCCGCGCGGGCTCCATTCGGGCGTGGCGCAGCGCCCGCCAAAGAAGCTGATGCGGCGCTGGTTCGATCCGTCGGCATCCATGATATAGCATTGCTGGCTGCCCGACTGGTCGCTTTCATACACGATGTAGCGGCCATCGGGCGAGTATGAGCCACCCACCTCGATGCTGGGGCTGTTGGTCAGCCGCTGCGGCGTGCCGCCGGTGGATGGCACGCGGTAGATGTCGGTATTGCCCGCCACCGCCATCGAATAGAGGATATAGCGGCCATCCGGGCTCCAGCGCGGGGCAAAGGTGGGATTGGCGCTCTGCGTTACCAGCGTTTGCCGCCCGGTGCCCAGATCATAGACATAGATGCGCGGATTGCCGTCCGAATAGGACAGGTAGGCGATGCGCGAATAATCGGGGGAATAGCGCGGAGTGAGCGCAGTGGATTGCCCGTTGGTGATAAAGCGGTGATTGGCCCCGTCGCTATCCATGATGGCAAGGCGCTTCACCCGGTTATCCTTCGGCCCCGTTTCCGCGATATAGGCGATGCGGCTGTCAAAGAACGGGCTTTCGCCCGACAGGCGCGAATAGACGAGGTCGGCGCAGCGGTGCGCCGCGCGGCGCCAGTCGGCAGGTTCCACCACCCAGCCATCGCGCACCAATTCATCCTGCAACACCACGTCGTACAAATAGCACCCAACCGTCAGCCGCCCGTCGGAATTGGCGCGGACATAGCCTTGCACCAGCATCTCGGCATTGCGCCCCCGCCAGGTGGCCCAGGCCGGATTGGTGATCTGCGCGTAAGTGGGGCGCGGCAGCGCGTCCGGCCCCACTGGGCGGAACAGGCCATTATTGCGCAGATTGTTGAACACGATGCGCGAAATCTCGTGCCCCAGCGCGGCGGTGCCATTGGCATTGGCGGGCGTTGCCACATCGGCGTTTGTGGCAAAGCTGGCGATCGCAATGCCCAGATCCTGCCAATCCGAATCATCGGTGACGGTGCCGGTCAGCACCTCGTCCTCGGCTGGCGGCGGCGCTGCATCCTGCGCCAGCGCGGGCGCGGGGCCGAATGCCAGCACCAGCAAGGCGGCAAGGAAACCGGAGGCGGGATTACGCATGGGTCATAGCCTTCTGTCGAATGTCCAACGAAGCTTGCGCCACCTGCTGTAATGATCGGCAGGCAGGCGGAACGGAGCGGCAAGCCGGACCGCGCGCATGGCGCGTTCGGCGTGGAGACTGGCCTGCGGGCGGTTGCTGTCGGTAATGCCCGATTGCTGCACCAGCACCGGGTTGCCGCGCAAGGTTCCATCCTCGTTCAGCTCCCACTCGATGATGGTAACAAGCAGCTCCACGTCAACCCCAGACGGGGCCGACCAGTGCGGGCGCAATTGGCGCGTGACGGCGGAATTGAGCGCGGCCTGTTCCGCCGCGCCAAAGGGGGCGGCCTGCCCCCGCTCGCCCGCGCCATCCCCTACCCCGGACATGAAGTCCTGGTTGATCCGGCTTCCGGCCGCGCGCGTGGCGGTAGCGGTGGGCGCAGGCGTGGCGCGCGGCGAAGCGGTGGGGGCGGGGGTTGCCCGCTGCGTCGGTGCCGGGCTGGGCCGTGCGCTGGCGGTGGCTGTCGGCGTGGGTGTCGCGCGCCGCGTAGGTGTTGCCGTGGGCTTTGGCGTTGGCGTGGGCGTCGCACGGCGCGTAGGCGTGGCGGTTGGTGTCGGCGTGGGCCGCGCAGTCTGCACCGGGCTGGGCACCGGCGATGGCGGCGGCGCGGGCAGCACTTCGGGTTCGGGCAGGGGCGCGAGTTCCGGCGCCAGCGCGGCAGCGCTTTCGGGCGAAGGGTCGCGCGTGGTGGTCACCAGGCCCACATCTTCCGCCAGGCTCACCGTGATGCGTTCGGCCGGACGGATCGGCTCTACCGCCTTGTTGTGCAAGGCCAGCGCCAGCGCCAGCGCAATATGCGCCGTGCCGGCCACCAACAGGCCGATGCGTTCTTCGCGCGTAAGGTTGGCGAGCGGTGCCATCACAATCGGGATCCTTGCTCCGGTCAGGCTATGGAGCGTCGGCTGAACCGCTGGTGACCAGCGAAATGGAATTGAAGCCCGCGCGGTTGAGCTCGCCCATCACCGCCATCACCCGCCCGTAATCGAGCGCGCGGTCGGCGCGCAGCGTGACCAGCGGCATTTCGGGCGTGGTGCGGCTGGCGGCAACCTGTTCCAGCGCCACCGGCAGATCGCCTGTCGCCAGCGCGTTGTCGTCCAGATAGATCACCCCGCCCGCATCGATCGAGAGAGTGATCTGGTCCTGTTCCTGATCCAGCGCATTGGCGCGGCTTTCGGGCAGTTCCACCGGCACGCCGCTGTTCAGCATCGGCGCGGTGACCATGAAGATGATCAGCAGCACCAGCATCACGTCGACAAAAGGCGTGACGTTGATGTCCGCCATCGGCGCGCGGCGGCTCGACCGGCCCCTGCGCCGCCCGCCCCCGCCGCCTGCGGAATTGAGGCTCATCGCCATGTCAACCCGCCTCCATCTCGCGGCTGACCTGCGCGTGCACCTTGTCGGCAAAGCGCTGCAGGCGCGCTTCGAACCGGCCCACATCGTTGGAGAAGCGGTTATAGGCGATCACCGCCGGGATGGCCGCGAACAGGCCGATCGCGGTGGCAAACAGCGCCTCCGAGATACCCGGCGCGACCACGGCAAGCGAGGAATTGTTCTGCTGCCCGATCTGGAAGAAGCTGTTCATGATGCCCCACACGGTGCCGAACAGGCCGACAAAGGGCGCAACCGCGCCGGTCGAGGCAAGGAAAGTCAGCCGTTCAGACAGCTTGTCCGCCTCTGCCGCGACCTGCCCTTCCATGGCGAGCGCAATGCGCGCAAGCGTGGCGTTCTTGTCGCGAATGCCTTTCTTGGCGCTGCGGCGAAATTCGGCCAGACCCGCGCCCGCCACCCGGCCTGCGGGAATATCCCCCTTTGACCGCGAGATCAGCGTTTCGGGATCGTCGGCCTGCCAGAACTCGGTCTCAAAGGCGGTGGTCGCCTTGCCCAGCTTGCCCATACGCATGGAAAAGGAAACGATGATCATCCACACCCACACCGATGCCAGCAGCAGGCCCACCATCACCGTCTGCACCACGATGTCGGCCATCAGGAACAGTTCCACCGGGTCGAGCCGGGTGGGCGCGATGGTTCCCGCACCGGAACCGGCAGCAGCAAGAAGGTCGATCATCGTCATGCAGTTGAATTCCCCATAAAACTTGCAAACGCCGCGCGCCATGCATCAGGCTGGCGGCGGGGACGGCCATTGGGGCCGACAAAGCCCACGCGAATAGTCAAATCGGCAAGCACGTCCTTGCCCCGGACGACGCGCTGATCCAGCCGGACGCTGGCAGCGCCCAATTCAGCAACGCGAGTTTGAACGGTCAATGAATCGTCCAGCCGTGCGGGCGCGCGAAAATGGATCTGCGCCTCAGCCACGGCATAGGTGCCTTCGCCCGCTTCCTGCGCAGCGCGTTGATCGACGCCAAGCAGGCGCAACAGATCAGATCGGGCGCGTTCGGCATATTTCAGATAATTGGCGTGATAGACGATGCCAGACAGATCGGTATCCTCGTAATAGACGCGCACGGGGAACAGGTGCCGCGCACCATCAATCACGCCTGAAACCGGTTGCAATTCCCCGCTCATTTCCCGGCCTTAGCGGGCCAGCGACTCGCAGGGCAAGCATTTCGGAGCTTGCACGAAATCTTTAGGTCAGATGGCCGATATCATCCGGCCTAGTGGCCTGCCGCCAAACAGGTGGACATGCAGATGCGGCACTTCCTGCCCGCCATGCGCGCCCACATTGGCGAGCAGCCGGTATCCCGGTTCCACCAGCCCCAATTCGCGCGCCACATGGCCCACCGCACGCACGAAACCGGCAATCTCCTCCGCGCTGGCACGGGCGGAAAAATCGTCCCACGCGACATATTCGCCCTTGGGGATCACCAGCACATGCACGGGCGCCTGCGGGGCAATATCGTGAAAGGCGAGCGCCCATTCGTCTTCGTAAACCTTGCTGCACGGGATTTCGCCGCGCAGGATCTTCGCGAAGATATTGCCGGGATCGTAAGGCTGGGTTGCGTCGACGGTCATCCCTCCTCTCCCCGCGATGCCTTTTCCACCAGCCCCGATACGCCTTCGCGCCGCGCCAGTTCGGCGCGCACATCGGCAAGGCCAAGGCCGCGCGCGTTCAGCGCCACCAACAGGTGAAAGACGATATCTGCCGCTTCGCCCACCAGTTCCGTATCATCGCCCGAAAGCAGCGCGATTGCCGCTTCCACGCCCTCCTCGCCCAGCTTGCGCGCGATCACCGGCAGGCCGCGCGCGTGCAGCTTGGCGACATAGCTTTCATCGGGCGAGGCATTGCGCCGCTGCGCAATCACCTGTTCGAGATGGTCGAGAATATCCATGGTGCGCAGGGATGCGATCCCCGCGGCCAATCGTCAAGCACGCTCAGTCGTGCTTTTCATCCTTCTTGCGGCTGGAAAAGCGACGGCCCAGCATTACGCCCGCCAGCCCCAGCGCGAAAAGGGTCAGGCTCGACGCTTCGGGCACCGCTGCTGTCGCGCGGGCCGCCACATTCGCCATCGCATTGACCGGGGAGGCAAGCAGCACCAGGCTGAAAGAAAGGGCAAGAAGGATACGGGCCAACATGAGCCAAGCCTAGCGCACACTAGACGATTCGCTGCAAATGTGCTTGTTTCACCGTCCAATTTTGGGACTTAGGCCGCCAGACTTCCTAACTGCCTAGCTTAACCACGGGCAGGCAGGCCCGCCGCCCTCAGCGCCGCGTGCGCCTCGGCAATGGTATGGGTGCCGAAATGGAAGATGCTGGCCGCCAGCACTGCGCTGGCATGGCCTTCCACCACGCCAGCGACCAAGTGTTGCAGATTGCCTACCCCGCCGCTCGCCACCACCGGCACCGATACCGCATCGGCAATGGTGCGGATCAGCTTGAGGTCATAGCCCTTTTGCGTGCCGTCGCCGTCCATGCTGGTGACGAGCAGTTCGCCCGCGCCCATCTCTGCCAGCCGAACCGCGTGTTCAACCGCGTCGATCCCGGTCGCGCGCCTTCCGCCATGGGTAAAGATCTCCCAATGCCCGTTTCCTTGGGGGTCATGCACCCAGCGCGCATCGACCGAGGCGACAACGCATTGGCTGCCCATCTTCTCGGCAATATCGGTGACAACTTCAGGGCGCGATACGGCCGCAGAGTTCACCGCCACCTTGTCCGCGCCCGCCAGCAGCAGCGCGCGCGCATCCTCCACGCTGCGCACGCCGCCGCCCACGGTCAGCGGCATGAAGCACACCTCTGCCGTGCGCCGCACAATGTCGAGCAGCGTGCCGCGCCCTTCGTGGCTGGCGGAAATGTCGAGGAAGCAGAGTTCGTCTGCTCCGGCAGCATCATAGGCCTGCGCCTGCTGCACCGGATCGCCGGCGTCCTTCAGATCGACAAAGTTCACGCCCTTGACCACGCGGCCATCGGCCACATCAAGGCAAGGGATGACGCGGATGCGGACGGTCATGCTCTCAAGCCTTCCCCGCCATGGCAATGGCGGTCGCCAGATCGAGCCTGCCTTCGTAAATCGCGCGGCCGGTAATCACGCCTTCGATGCCGTCCTGCGCGTGCAGCGCCAGCAGGCGGATATCGTCCAGCCCCTTCACCCCGCCGCTGGCGATCACTGGGATGTCCACCCGGCGCGCAAGATCCACGGTCGCCTCGATGTTGACGCCTTTGAGCAGGCCATCGCGCCCGATATCGGTGAACAGCAGGCTGGCAACGCCCGCATCCTCGAACCTTCGGGCGAGATCGACCACGGGCACATCGGACACCTCGGCCCAGCCTTCGGTCGCCACCATCCCGTCCTTCGCGTCCACCGCCACGACAATGCCGCCGGGAAACTCGCGCGCCATGTCCTTCACGAATTCGGGGTCTTTCAGCGCCGCGCTGCCCATCACCACGCGGGCGACGCCCAGATCGAACCAGCCTTCGACCGCCGCGCGCGTGCGGATGCCGCCGCCAAGCTGGACATAGCCGGGAAAGGCTTCGACAATTGCTTCCACAGCGTGCGCGTTTTCGGCGCGTCCGGCAAAGCTGCCGTCGAGGTCCACCACATGCAGATGCTGCGCGCCTGCCTCGGCAAAGATCAGCGCCTGCGCGGCCGGATTGTCGCCATACACCGTGGCGCGGGCCATGTCCCCTTCGGCGAGGCGCACCACCTGCCCGGCTTTCAGGTCAATCGCGGGGAAAACAATCATTGCGGATTCCAGTCGAGGAAACGGGCGAGAAGTTCGAGGCCGTAGCGCTGGCTCTTTTCCGGGTGGAACTGCACGCCCAGAATATTGTCACGCGCCACCGCTGCGACCAGTCCGCCGCCGTGATCGGTCATCGCGGCGACATGGCGGCCTTCATCGGGCTGGAAGTGATAGGAGTGGAGGAAATAGGCCTCGCCCGCCTCGATCAACTCTGCGCCGTCATGGTGGGCGGATGGCGCCACATCGTTCCAGCCCATATGCGGCACCTTGATCGCGGGATCGGTGCGCTCGATCAGCTTGACGTCGCCGGGAATCCAGCCAAGCCCCGCCGTCTCGCCATGTTCCAGCCCGCGCGTCGCCAGCAATTGCATGCCCACGCAAATGCCAAGGAACGGCACGCCCTTGCCAATGACGCGTTCCTCCAGCGCCTCGACCATGCCGGGGATGGCCCACAGCCCCGCCGCGCAAGCGCCGAACGCGCCGACGCCGGGCAGCACGATCCGTTCGGCGCGGTGAACCACGGCCGGGTCAGCGGTAACCGCCACATTCGCCGCGCCCGCCGCCTTCAGCGCATTATGCACCGAATGAAGATTGCCCGCGCCGTAATCGATCAGCGCAACGCTCATTTGAGAAGCGCCTCAAGCCCCGCCCCGGCATGGCTGGCGACAAATTCGATGACTTCAACCGTGGCAACGCCGCCTTTGATGAAGGGATCGGATGCCGCCAGCGCCTCGGCTTCTTCACGGCTGGCTGCCGTGGCAAAGATCATACCGCCGCTGCGCGGGCGCTTGCGCCCCCAGGCCAGCAACACCCCCGCTTCGCGCCCCGCGTTGAGCCAGGCGAGGTGATCGGGCAGCAACGCATCCACCTCATCAAGCGGCGCGGCGTAGGAGAGCGAGAAGATGAACATCTCAGCCTCCCAATTGCCCCTTGGTGCTGGGCACCGCGCTGCCCTTGCGCGCATCCAGCTCCACCGCGTCGCGCATGGCGCGGGCAAAGCCCTTGAACGCGGCTTCGCAGATGTGGTGGTTGTTGGTGCCGTAAAGCTGCTGGATGTGCAGCGTCAGGCCCGCCGCCTGCGCGACCGAATGGAACCAGTGGTCGATTAGTTCGGTATCGAGTTCGCCCAGCTTTTCCTGCGTGAAGCGCACTTTCCAGACCAGATAGGGCCGGCCCGAAATATCGAGCACCACGCGCACCAGCGTCTCGTCCATCGGGCTGTGCGCCTCGCCATAGCGGCCTATACCCGCCTTGTCGCCCAGCGCGGCGGCAAGCGCCTGCCCCAGCGCAATCCCGCTGTCCTCGGTCGTGTGATGCTGATCGACATGAAGGTCGCCCTTCACCTTCAGCGTCACATCGATCAGCGAGTGGCGCGAAAACTGTTCGATCATGTGATCGAGAAAGCCGATCCCGGTGGAAATGTCATACTTCCCCGTCCCGTCGAGGTTCACCTCGACGAGGATTTCGGTCTCGGCGGTCTTGCGCTCTATCCGTCCGGTTCTCATGGGCAACGCCTATAGGCACGAAAGCGCCCCATGCAAGCTGTTGCATGGGGCACAAATGCGCTTTGCGCCTTGACCAAGCGCGCTGGCATAGTCACCTAGCCAGAATATGAGCAACGACACGCCCGACAGCCTTATTCCCTATGACGAAATCGTGCAGGAAGCGCTGCGCGCCGTGGTTGGCCGCGTGCTGGGCGAGGTGGAGGCCGCAGGCGGGGTGCTGCCCGGCGCGCATCATTTCTATATCACCTTCAAGACCCACGCGCCCGGCGTGCAATTACGCGCCGATCTGAAGGAACGCTTCCCGGACGAGATGACGATCGTCCTGCAGAACAAGTTCTGGGATCTGAAAGTGGGCGAAACCGGCTTTTCGGTGGGCCTGTCGTTCAACCAGCGGCCGGCAGAGCTGATCATCCCCTTTGCCGCGATCACGGCCTTTGTCGATCCGGCAGTGGATTTCGGCCTGCAATTCCAGGCAGCGGAACTTGCCGAACCCGCCGATCACGAGGAGCCGGAAAACGACAGCAATGGCGGCGAGGCCAAGCCAGCGGTGGCTGAAGACGGCTCCAATGTCGTCACGGTCGATTTCGGCCGGAAGAAATAGGGCGGCCGCGGCATGGCCTGGCGACGCACAAAGCGGTCGGCTGCCAAAAGTTCGAAGAAATCTCCGGCAGCCGCCGTTAAGGACAGCGAGAGCGGCGCTGCCGAAAATCTGGCGCGGAATCCCGTCCTCAGGCTGCTGCTGGCCGATGCGGTGATTATCGGCCTCACCCGCATGATGCGCAGCCAAGTGGCGCACCGCTTCATCGCGCGCAAGCTGGGGATCGTCCCTCCGGCAAAAGGGGGCGGCAAAAGCGCCGCGCCCAAGCCTTCGCTCCCTGCCCGCATTGCCGGGGTCATCGCGCTGCGCGTGGCGACGCGGTCTGTCCCCGGTGCAGCGCTGGTGGGGGCGGGGATGCTGGCGCACACGCTCTACAAACGGGGCAAGGCCCGGCGCGCGGAAAAGCAGGGCAAGCATTGACCGCACCACAGCGGACTTGAAATGCACCGCCGAACCAAGGCAAGTGCGCGCATGACCGATTCATTCGTTCCCGCCGAACGCGCGCGCCTTGCCCTGCCCCGGCGCGGGCTGATGCTGATCATGTCCTCCCCATCGGGCGCAGGGAAAACCACGATTTCGCGCAAATTGCTGGAAGCCGAGGGCGCTTCGCTCGCCATGTCGGTTTCGGTCACTACCCGCCCCATCCGCCCCACCGAAGTGGACGGGCGCGATTACCATTTCACCGATGTGCCCGCCTTTCGGCGCATGGTGGATGAGGGCGCTTTCCTCGAATGGGCGGAGGTGTTCGGCAATCTGTATGGCACACCGCGTGCGCAGGTTTCCGCCGGGCTGGCGGCGGGGCAGGATTACCTGTTCGATGTCGATTGGCAGGGGGCGCAGCAATTGGCGCAGGCCGCCGGTTCGGATGTCGTCACCGTATTCCTGCTACCGCCCTCGGTGGCCGAGCTGGAGAGCCGCCTGCGCGGGCGCGGCACCGATTCCGAGGAGGTCGTGCGCGGCCGCATGGACCGGGCGCGTGCCGAAATGAGCCATTGGAGCGAATATGATTATGTCGTGGTGAACGATGTGATCGAGGATTGCTTCGCCAAGGTGCAGACCATCCTCGCCGCCGAACGGCTGAAGCGCACCCGCCAGACCGGCCTTGTCGATTTCACCCGCGGCCTGATGGCCTGATCCTAGAAGCCCCGGCTCCAGCGCAGCGCCACCCCGGCATCGTCGGGCGCACCCGCAATGTGGCCCGGATCGCGCCGCCAGAACAGGCTGGCCGATGTGGCCCCGCCCGCCAGATGGCCGCGCCATGCCAGTTCGGCATCGACTTCGCGCCCCGATGGCGCCAAGTTCAGCCATTGCTCCTGCCGCGTGGCGGTAAGCGTGGCGTAATCCCATAGGCTGGGCAGCGCGAGCACCAGCCGCCCGCTTTCCACCCGCAAGGGCTGCGCCACGCGCAAAGCCAGCGCATCATCCGCCTGAAACAGGCCGCGCCGCTCGACATCCAGCGCAAAGCTGCGCGTGACCAGTCGCGATCCTCCCGCCACCACAAGGCTTTGCCGCGCGGTGGTGAAGCCTTGCCGGAAACTGCCGCCCAGCCGCCAGCCAGGGGCGATCTGCCAGCCGAGAGAGATATCGGCAAACAGGCTGTCTGCCCCCGCCAGCCCCAGACCGGGCTGGAAGGTCGCGCCCAAAAGGCCCGTTTCCTCGCCCATCCAGGTAAGGCCCAACGCGCCTTCCACATCGCCCAGCCGCCGGTCGAGCGAGAGGCCGATTTGCGCAACGCGTCCCGGTTCCCCCTCGCCGCGCAAAGCCGCCGCATGGCGCGCCGGAGCATCGACCCAAGCCTCGCCATTCTGGGCAGATACCGTCAGCCCCCACGCGCCGACGCGGTGGCGCAGCGCGATGGCCGCTTCGGTCGACTGCCAGCCGCCACTGTCACCCTGCGTCGATCCGGCAATGAGGAAAGCGGGCCTGTCCTGCCCCTGCAATTGCGCCACCAGCCCGTCGGCCCCTTGCGCATAGGCAAAGCCTGCCTTGGTATCAGCGGACAGGTTCAGCACCGCGCGCGCGGCCAGCACGCGGGCCTGCTGCGCCTCTCCGGGTGTAAGCATCAGGGCTTCGGGCCGTGCCGCATTGTCCACGGTAAAGGACACCGCCATTGCCGCATTTGCCCCGCCCAGATGGCGGTGCTGCCCCGCCAGCGCGCCATGCAGCACATTGCGTGATGGCGAGGACCGGAAGGTTCCGCCAAGGTCCACCTCGAACGCGCGGGCATATTCGTCGAGAATCAGCGTGGTAATCGCCGCATTGGCCGCCGCATCGCCCATGGCGGGCGAGAGCGTGCCACCCGCCGCGCCCAGCACCAGCGCGCCCGATCCGCCTGCAACGCTCGTGGTGCCGAGCGGCTGAAACGCCCGGTTGATGTCGAGTATACCGCGCCCGAACTCCGCATCGGTGCCGGTGGCCCCGGCATCAAACGCGCTGCGCAGCAGGATATCGGCCAATTGCTGCCCGGTCAGGTTAGGAAAGGCCGATGCCAGCAGCGCCGCCGCGCCCGCCACTTGCGGCGCGGCAAAGCTGGTGCCCGAAATGACAAAGACCGAACCGCCTTCGACCAGCAATTGCCCGTCGACATAGGTGCAGCACACCCGATCGCCGCGCGCCGCCAGGTAGAATTCCCCGTCACTGCCCGCGCGGTTGGAATAGCTGGCCATGCGGTAGCTTTCGGTCACCGCCCCCACCACCAGCACCGCGCCATCGCCCGCTGCCAGCATCTGCTTGCCGAAATTGTCGAGCGAGCTTCGCCCGTCATTGCCCGCCGCGATCACCACCAGCACCCCCGCAGCGGCGGCATCGCGCACCGCCTGTTGCAGCGCGGCGCTGGCCCCGCTGCCACCGCCCAGCGAGATATTGATGACCTTGGCCCCGCGCGCGACCGCATGGTCTATCCCGCGCGCCACATCGTCATCCAGAAAGGTGCAATCATCCGCAGCAGAAGGGTTATCGGCGGTGCAGCTGTCCGGCTCGTCCCCGCGAATCGCCATGATCGTTGCGCCCCAGGCCATGCCCAGAATGCCGGTTCCGTTGCGCGCGGCGGCCGCAATCATGGCAACGCTGGTGCCGTGGTCATCCTTGCCATCGATCGAATTGCGCGACGGGTAGAGGTCGATCGAATCGGGCGAAAGGCGTCCGGCGAATTCGGGGCTGTCGCTGTCGATCCCGGTATCGATCACCGCGATCGTCACCCCGCTGCCGCTGTGCCCCCCCGTCCAGGCGGCATGGGCGTTGTGTTGGCGCGGCCCGGTAGACTGGCGGAATTCGGCGGTGTTGTAAGCCGTGGGGACGGCTACTTGCGGAAATGCACTTGCTGTAGGCGTGGGTGTGGGCGTGGGCGTTGGGGTGGGCGGGGGTGTAGGCGTGGGTGCCGGTGTTGGCGCGGGCGGCGGTGGCGGCGGAGCGGTGCCGGGCCGTGTCCCTCCCCCGCAGGATGCCAGCATGGCGCAGGCCGTGAGCAGCAACAGGCAGCGAGAGCGCAGGGGCCGGGTGGTTGGAGCAGTCATCACTTGTCCTTGACGGATCGGAACGGATTGTCGCGGATCCGGTGGGCTTATGCCGCTTGTCCCAATTTTTCCTGAACCTGTCCATGCGGCAGAACCATCAGCAGGCGGGTTGAGCGCACATCCCCTTGCCCACCGCCGCCATGCAGGCTAGCCGCGCTGCACACGCGGACAGACAAGGGAATTGAGGCCATGAGCGGCGATCTGGAAAAAGCCATCGAACAGGCATGGGATGCGCGCGACAGCGTAACCCCGGCCAGCGCCGATGTGCGCGAAGTGGTGGAGGCGGCGCTGGGGCTGCTCGATTCCGGCGCGGCGCGCGTGGCAGAGCCCGATGGCGCGGGCGGCTGGAAAGTGAACCAATGGCTGAAAAAGGCCGTGCTGCTATCCTTCCGCCTCAACGACAACGAAGTGATCGCCAATGGCGCGGCGGGCGCTCCGGCCTTTGACAAGGTGCCGAGCAAGTTCGCCGGGTGGGGTGCGGACCAGTTTCGCGCGGGCGGTTTCCGCATTGTGCCCGGCGCGACCGTGCGGCGCGGCAGCTTCATCGGCAAGAACGTCGTGGTAATGCCCAGCTTTATCAACATCGGCGCGCATGTCGGCGAAGGCAGCATGGTGGACACCTGGGCCACGGTCGGCTCCTGCGCGCAGATCGGCAGGAACGTCCACCTGTCGGGCGGGGTAGGCATTGGCGGCGTGCTCGAACCCTTGCAGGCCGGCCCGGTGGTGATCGAGGACGGCTGCTTCATCGGCGCGCGCAGCGAAGTGGTCGAAGGCGTGCGCGTGGGGGAAGGCGCTGTGCTGTCGATGGGCGTGTTCATCGGCGCATCGACCAAGATCGTCGACCGCAACACGGGCGAAGTGCATATGGGCTATGTCCCGCCCTATTCGGTGGTGGTGCCCGGCTCCATGCCCGGAAAGCCCTTGCCCGATGGCACGCCCGGCCCCAGCCTCTATTGCGCCGTCATCGTCAAGACCGTGGACGCGCAGACCCGGTCCAAGACCGGGATCAACGACCTGCTGCGCGATTAAGCCAGAGCTCCGGGAGGGAGCACGCGATGCCAACGCCTCTGATTGCCGACCTGCTCGACGATTTTCTGGTTTCCGCAGTCTTGGTGGTGTTGTGCGTGGCCATGCACGGGGCGGGCCTGTTCGGGCTGAGCCGGTGGATGCGCAGCGAAGCCACGACCGAGCGGCTGAAGCACGTGGACCCGCTGTCCCCCCGCGGCGCGCTGTTCACGCTGGGCGTGGTGGTAGCGATCATCGTGCTGCATGGCCTCGAAATCTGGCTTTACGCCTTTGCCTATCTTGGCATCGGCGCGGTGCGCGGCGGGCTGGAGGAGGCGCTGTATTTCTCGACCATCAGCTATTCCACTGTCGGCTATTCGGATGCGCAGATCCTGCCCGGATGGCGGCTTGTCGGCGCGTTCGAGAGCATACTCGGCGTCATCCTGCTCGGCTGGTCGACAGCCTTCTTCCTGCGCACACTTTCGCGGATCGACCCGCACTGACACAGGGCCATGCGGAACCTTCTTCGCTCCTGTCCGTAGGTTTGATATAACCAAGGGTAAAGACAGGAGCGCGCGATGGAACGCCGCGGAGACGAAGTGCATATCGAAACCGAAGAAGCCCGCGCCGGCGAAACCAATAACGGTGTCCGCTGGGTTCTGGGCATCAGCCTGGGGCTGGCGGTTGTCGCCATGTCGGTGGTGTGGCTGATCCCCGCGCTCAGTTGATCGGCGTTTCGATCGGGGCCATGCCCCGCTGGCTGGCGGCATAGGCCTCTGCCTCGCGCAGCACGCGCATCATGTTGCGGCTGGCGATCTTTTCCATGTCGGCGCGCGAATATCCGCGGCGGGCCAGCTCGGCAAACAGCGCGGGATAGCCGGATACGTCCTCCATCCCCACCGGGCCGGTGGGCATTCCGTCGTAATCGCCGCCAATGCCGATATGGTCGATCCCGGCCACGCGGCGGATATGGTCGATATGGTCGGCCATGTCGCCCACGCTGGCAAGCGGCGCGGGGTTTGCCGCATCCCATGCCGCCAGTTCCTCTGCCGCGCGGGCAGGTTGGCCCTGCCACAGCGAGGCAAGCCGCGCGCGTTCGGCCGCGCGCGCGGCGGTATGTTGGCGCAGGTCTTCGGACAGGTAATCGGGCAGGCCCACCACCATCACGATGCCGCCTTCCTGCGGCAGGCGTTCGAGCACGCTGTCGGGCACATTGCGCGCATGGCCGTTCACCGCACGCGCACCCGAATGGCTGAAGATCACCGGCGCGCCGATCGCGGTCATGGCGTCGTGCATCACTTCCTCGCTCACATGGCTGAGATCGACCAGCATCCCCATGCGCGCCATTTCGCGCACCACCTGCACCCCGAATTCGTTGAGGCCACCGTGGCGCGGCGTGTCGGTCGCGCTGTCCACCCAGTCCAGCGTGCGCGAATGGGCCAGCGTCAGGTAGCGCACGCCCAGATCATACATCTGGCGCAGCACCGCCAGGCTGTTGCCGATTGAACTGCCCCCCTCGGCCCCCAGAAGCGATGCAATGCGTCCGCGCCGCATCGCCGCCTCCACCTCGTCCGCCGTGGTCGCGAAGGCCAGGATGTCGGGATAGCGAGCAATCAGCCGCTTGGTCACATCAATCTGTTCGATCGTGGCGACCACGGCCTCGGCATCGGGCAGACTGGCGGGGACATAGACCGACCAGAACTGCGCCCCCACCCGCCCTTGGCGCAGGCGCGGCGCATCGGTCTGCAACGGATTGGCGTTCTGTCCGGCAGGGGGCACATTGGTGCCATCGTTGAAATCGAAATTGCCGATCACATTGCGGTAACGCAGCCGCAACTGGAACGGCAGGTCGTTGTGCCCGTCCCACACGGGCGCGGCGTCCAGCGCGGCATTGGCGCGTGCCTGCTGGGCGGCCGTCGGTGCTTGCGCAGCCGCCGGAACGGCCAGCAACGCCCCGACCGCGCCAAGAATGGCGGCCCGAATCATCGAACGCTGCGTCACCTGTCGCCCCCTGTTTTTCCGGAAGGCGAAGGTTATCGCTCTTGCCGCGATGCACAATGCCCAAACGCCGATCGGCGGCCCTGCCGAAGCAAGACCGCCGACCTGTGTTGCATTGTTCCGACAGGTAAGCGTCAGAACTTGATGCTGGCGCCCACGCCGCCGCCGACAGCATTTTCCGAGAAGCCGACATTGGCGCCCAGGCCAAAGCCGCTTTCGGTGACGAACTGCGCGCGGATCGCGCCGGCATATTCGCCTTCGAACGTGCCCGCGCCGACCGAGATGCCGCCTTCGCCATTGGCGAGGTTAAGCGGCGCCGCGTTCATCGCAAAGCCCATCGCAACGCCCTGGAAGGCGCGCTGCATGTCGCCTTCGAGCACGGTCACGCGCGCATTGGTGAGGTCGATGCGCGAATTCAGCGTGTTCACCGCGCTGGTGAGCTGGCCGAAGGTCGCCACATCGCTTGCCGCCGTGCCCGCAGCCACGCCGGAAATGCGACCGCCATTGTTCATCACGATGGAACCGGCCTGCACCTGGCCGTTCACCGTCACGATATCGCCATTGGTGGTGGAGATATCACCCGATGCCACGACATTGCCCGCCGAGGTGATATTACCCGTCGCAGCCAGGCTTCCGCCGATCGTGGCGTTGCCCGTGGTCGACAGCGTTGCCGTGGCGATATTGCCGCTGTTGGTGATGTTCCCGGTATTGGTGATGCCGTTGGTCGTGGTCGCCCCCGACACCGCCAGCGCGCCGCCAACCGAAGCATTGCCCGTGGTCGACAGCGTGGTGGTGGCAATGTTGCCGGTGTTGGTGATGCCATTGGTCGTGGTCGCGCCCGTCACCGCCAGCGTACCGGCCAGGGCGGTGTTGCCCGCAACACCAAGGTCGCCGCCAATCGTGGCGTTACCCGTGGTGAACAACGTGCCAGTATTGGTGGCGCTGGAATTTACCGTGCCGAAATTGGCGGTGTTGCCGTTCACCGTGTTGACATTGACGGTGTTGATATTGGCGGTGGTGCCGTTCACCGTGCCAAAGGTGCCGGTGGTTGCCGACACGCTGTTCGCGCCAATGCTGCCCGCGGTCACCGTGCCGAGATTGGCAGTATTGGCGTTGACCACATCGGTGTTGACGGTGTTCGTGTTCACCGTGCCGAGATTGGCAGTATTGGCGTTGACCACATCGGTGTTGACGGTGTTCGTGTTCACCGTGCCGAAATTGCCGGTCGTGCCGTTCACCGCGCCAACAACATTGACATCGCCCGCGACATTCACGTCGCCAGAAAAATTGCCGTCAACCGCGGCGACATTGCCGGTGAAGGTGCCGTTGCCAGCATCGTCGAGCGTGAAGGTGGTGCCATTCGTGCTGTCTTGCACCAAGATGCCGTTGTCGTCGATCGTCACAGTGGTGGAGCTGGAGCCGCCATGCAGCACGACGCTTTCCTCGTTCACCTGGACATAGCTGGGCCCACCCGCCTCGATCGTCAGGCTCGGCGCGGTGCTCGAGATGCCGCCGGCACCATAGGTGGTCGTGTCGGTGCCATCGCTGAACGAAGCGCCGGTGGCGGTGTAATCCGCCGTTTGCGTGCCGCTGCTGTCGGTCTGCGTGGCGCTGAAGCCGTTCGCCGTCTGGCTCGACGAGGACGAGGTGCCGACAGTGTTGTCATACTCCTCGAAGGTCGACTCGAAGACGTCCTCGCGCGAGCTGTTGCCCGCGGTCGGCGTGTAGGCGACATTGCCCGTGGTGGCATCGAAGGTCGAAACACCGGTCGTCAGCGAACGCTCAGTGAAATCCGGATTGACCCAGCCAGAAGACTGGCTGCCCGTCCCGGTCGCGCCGGTGCCCGAAACCGAGGTGGTTCCAGCGTAAAGGTTCTGCTGATCGGTTTCGACCGACTCGGTGTACGAATAGTTGCCCGGGGTCGGCGAAGTCAGCGGAACGACGTCCACATATGGATTGCCCGGATCTGCGGTTGCCGGATTGGTGTTGGTGTCAAACACCTGCGTGGTTTCGGTCACCTGAATGTAGGTCGAAGTGGCCGAACCGGTCTCAGTGGTGGTCGCCGCATCACCATTGAAGGTGGTCACCACAGGCCCCACGGCGGTGTTGTAGCTCTGCGTCACGTCCTGGTTGGTGCAGATCGTGCTCGCCGTATCGTAGGGCGTATCGCTGATGTCCACCATCGGGTTGGGGTGCGTGTCGGGGAACACCGTGGTATAGCCGCCAACGGTCGTCCCGTCGGCACAGGTATTACCACCATTGGGCGTAGCAACCGTGCCGCCCGGGGTGATCGTGCCGATCACCTGCGCGTGTACTTGCAATGCACCCAACGCCAAGGGAGACACCGCAATCAACATGAACGCTCTACTTTTTTGCATTGAACTTCTCCAGGAACAACTCAATTGAAGAACGAGGACACTTAAGACGAGAATGTTTTTGCGTCCTACTGTATTGCGACAGCTTTCAAGCAGTCGATTTTTGGGTGCAGCCCAATTCCCTCCTCCGGCCCACACTTCCCTCCTGTCCCAATAAATGGGCAGCGCGACGATGCCCATATGCCGATCAATCGAAGGGCTTGCAACAACTAATGTTTAGGGTCCGGACTCGTTCGGAGCCAGAACGCGACGGCGGCAGCGAGGCTCACGGCAGATAGGAAGTTTCTGGCGAGCTTGTCGCAGCGGATAGCGATGCGATGGACCCGAAGGGTGGCGAAGCCAACGCCTTGAGGCGGCAGAACATGGCCTCCACGCGTCAGCGGTCCTTGTAGTGGCGTTCGTCATACTGGATCGGGCGCTTGCGGTTGCGGCGCCCGGAGATCACCGGGATCGTTCCCGGATCACGCAAGGCAGCTCTGATGCGGTTCGCGTCGTGGCCACGGTCGGCGATGACACGCATCATGCCGATGGCTTCGCCTATCAGCAGATCAGCCCTTTGCCCATCCGAGGTATTGCCGGGAGTCAGGATGAGGCGAAGTGGTCTCCTGAGGACATCGGCAAGCGCGTGAATCGTGGTCGTTCGACCACCGCGCGCGATACCAATGGCATTGGCCCGCGCCCCCTTTTGCGCCACCGGCAGAGCGGTGGGCCTTGATGTAGCTGCTGTCGATCCGCGCGGTTTCGGCAAGCGCGGCTCGATCGCAGCCCAAGCCTCATCCGACAACAGAACAGCGAACGCGGCATTCGAAACAGCCTCCTTGCACAGAGAAAGCCCCCCTGAATCAGGGTGATCGTCAATTACCAAGAGCCTGATTGGGTTTGGACCCGAACTCGCTGTTCGCTTGTAAGGACAACTCAAACCTTGAACATGCCCTGCGAAAAACAGCATTTGTCATAATGCTTGACGGCTGGATCGGCTGGCAAAGCCGCGCTAGGTTGAGGTGAACAGGTGAGGGATGAACACGATGATGGCGGTTAAGGCCCAACTTCGGATGCGTATACGGGCGCTGATATGCGGCATGGTTACAGCGCTGGCAGCAGCCGTTTCAGCCCCCGTCCCTGCCGCGGCCGAGGGTTTCGTGAACACGCGCGGCGGGTGGATGGCGCTGACGGCGGAGGCGAAGGCTGCCTATGTGCAGGGGCTGAATGACAGCCTCAATTTCTTCTATGTCGACGATACGCTGGTGGAAGCGCTGGCCAAGCGCGGGCGCACGCGCTGCCTGGTGGAACAGCGGGTGACCGCCGCGGCGCTCTCCGCCATCATCACCAACGCCTATAACGAGCCGCAGTTTGCCCGGTCATCGCCGGTCGCGGTCTATGTCCTGAAAATCGGGGAGCTGTGCCGCCCCTATATCAACCGCGAGCGGCAGGAGTTCGGCCTGGGTCCACAGTAAGGCGGCCCGCAATAAGGGGCGGCAAGGCGGGCTGAACCGGCGGATCACTCGGCCGGTTCAGCCTCGACCGAATAATTGATCGCGGCATTGCGGGTTTTCTGGAAATCGGCAACGCTCATGCCCTTCATGGCGGCATAGACATCGATATTGCCCAGCCCCACCACGGGCGCGAGCTTTTCCAGATTGAAGAAGATCACGCCGTAACGGATCATGCCGATCCAATCCAAATCGCGGATCAGCGTCTTTTCCTCCTCGCTCAACCCATGCTCAGCGGCCAGCGCCTCGAAATCGGTCTTGAAGCGGGCGCGGAACGCCGGATCGACGATGGAGTGCAGGAAATTGTTGATCCGCCATGCCTTGGCGCTGCGGCTGACGGTGAAGGGATAGGTGCCCTCCAGCCCCAGCGCGGGCGCGACATCGGCATAGATGCGCGCGGCGTATTCGTCCCTGGTTTCGGGACTGGGATCGGGTTCGGCATCCTCGAACACCATGCTGGCGATGCTCGTCATCGAAGGCAGGAAGAAGCTGCGGTGCAATTCGTTCACCTTGGGAGCAAGGGCACCGCGCATCAGCATCCACATCACGATCTCGGCACCTTCCATGCCGCCCAGCTTCACCAGCTCGCCCACCGGAATATCGATCAGGCTTTCGGGATCATTAGCGAGGCGGTCCATGAATTCATGGTCCCATTCCACATTGTTGAACCCGCAGCGTTCGCCATGCACCTGATGCGACAGGCCACCCGTGCCCGCAATCGCCACCTTGATATCGGCCGGATAGTTCTGGATCGCACGGCGCAAGCTGCGGCCAAAGTTCCAGAACCGCTTCGCCTTGGGGATCGGCAATTCGAGCACCCCGCATTGCAGCGGCACGATGCGGCATGGCCAGCCCGCTTCATCCGAATGGGGGAGCAGCACCGACAGCGGGCTGAACGCGCCGTGATCCAGCCCCATGCCCTGCCAATAGGACAGGTCGAAATCATCCGCCACCAGCCCGAAGGCGATATGTTCCGCCAGCTGCGGATCGCCCTTGATCGGCGGCACCTTGCGCGCCCCGCCCCCTTCGTCGGCTGCCGCATATTCCTCGCCAATGCCGATCGCGAAATGGCTGTAATGCTGCATCCAGAAGCTGGTCATGTGGTCGTTGTAGACATAGACGATCACATCGGGCTTCACCCGCGCCAGCCAGTCCTTCACCGGCTGGAACCCGTCGAAGATCGGCTTCCATACTGGGTCGTCCTGCTTGCCCGCGTCCTGCGCAAAGGCGATGGTGGGGGTGTGCGAAACGGCGAAACCGCCGACAATCTGGGCCATGCATTCTCTCCCGCCGGGCCGAATCCGTGCGGCCCCTCGGCGGGCAGAATTACGGCAGGCGGCGCAAGCGATCCTTGCGCCGGGTCAAACGCAAAAGGGGCCGGCAAGCGGATCGCGCTGCCGGCCCCTGTTCGGTGCAGTGGGTAACGCCGATGCGGCTTACTTTTCCTTGCCCGCCACGCCGTAATTGATCGCGGCGTTACGCGTCTTCTGGAACTCCGGCACGGTCATGCCCTTCATGCTGGCATAGATGTCGATATTGCCGACGCCGGTGACCGCGCCCAGCTTTTCCAGCATGAAGAAGATCACCCCGTAATGGATCATGCCGATCCAGTCGCGGCGGCGCACCAGATCCTTTTCCTCCTCGGTAAGCCCACCCTTTTCATAAGCCGCTTCCTCGTCCTCGCGGAACAGCTTGCGCATGTCGGGCTGGGTCAGCGAATGGAGGAAGTGGTTGAGGCGGAAACCCTTCACGCTGCGTTCGATGGTGAAGGGATAGGTGCCTTCCATCTCCTCGACCCCGACATAATCGCGGTTGGCGCGTGCCAGCGTCTGCGCCGGGTCTTCCACCGGGGCATCGGGGGTGCGTTCTTCGAGGATCATCGTGGCGATCGGGCACATCGAGGGGAGGAAATAGGTCTTGTGGATGCATTCCACATCGGCCGACAGCGCCCCGCGCATCATCAGCCACATGACCACTTCCGCGCCTTCCCAGCCGCCCAGCTTGGCGAGTTCGGCCACGGTCATGTCGAGCAGGCTTTCGGGATCCTTCTCCAGCCGCTCCATGAATTCGTGATCCCATTCGGGGTTGTTGAACCCGCAGCCTTCGCCGTGCACCTGGTGGCTGAGGCCGCCCGTGCCCGCAATCGCCACCTTGATGTCTTCGGGATAGGACAGGATCGCCTGCCGCAGGCTCTTGCCGAACTTGTAGAAGCGGCGCGCCGAAGGCAGCGGCACGGTCAGCACGCCGCATACCACTGGCAGCAGCTTCACCGCCCAGCCGCCATCGTCGTAATCGACCATCACCGACAGCGGCGAGAAGGCGCCGTGATCCAGCCCCTTGCCCTGGAAATAGGACAGGTCGAATTCGTTCGCCACCATCACGCGCGCGACATGTTCGGCAAACTTCGGATCGCCCTTTATCGCGGGAATGTCGCGCGGGCCGCCGCCTTCGTCGGCCGCCTTGAACTCCTCGCCCACGCCCAGCGCAAAATGGCTGTAATGGTCGAAGAACGACGTCATGTGATCGTTGTAGATATAGATCAGCACATCGGGTTTCTTGGCGCGGAACCAGTCCTGCACCGGCTTATACCCATCGAAGATCGGCTTCCACACCGGGTCCTCGAACTTGCCCGCATCCTTGGCAAAGGCGATGGTGGGGGTATGCGACGTGGCAACGCCGCCAACGATGGTAGCCATGGGTCTTTCGTCCTGTCCTCTCGCGCCGGGCCGGCCATACCGCCGGTGCTGTCTGTCATATGGTGCGCGCGATTGTGCCAGCCAAGGCGGGCGGCGGCAAGGCGCTTCTCCGCATGGATGAAGTTTTCACAAGAGTGAATTGCGGACACAAGGCCTTCGGGCGGAACCTTGGGCCAAGGTCGGGCTTTCCTGCTGCAACCAAACCGTTAGAGCCACGGCCATGAAACTTGCCCGCTTTGCTTTCGCCCTCATGTCGAGCAGTGCCGCGCTCGCCGCTGCCTCTGCCGCCCATGCGCAGGGCGGCGCGCCACCCTTGCGCGACACGGTGACGCTTGGCCTGGGGATCGGCGTATCATCCGATTATGACGGGGCGGACGAATACCGGCTGATCCCCGGCGGCGTGGTGCAGGGCACGGTGAAGGGCCATGATTTCCGGCTGAACGGGCTGCAATTGTTCGTCGATGCCGTGCCCAATGATCCGGCGCGGACCGTGCAACTGGAACTCGGCCCGGTGGTGGGTCTGCGCTTCAACCGCAGCGGCGGGATCAAGGATGCGCAGGTTGCCGCGCTGGGCAAGCTGGACGAGGCGGTGGAACTGGGCCTGCGCGGCGGCATCGGCATAGCCGGCGTGGGCAACCGCAGCGGCACGCTGTCGCTGGGCGCAACCGCGGTGCACGATGTGGCAGGCGCGCATGACAGCTGGCGCATCAGCCCCTCGGTCGATTATTCCACGCTGGTGGGTCGGCGCACCTTCGTGCGCGCATCGGTGGGGGTGGATTTCGCCAGCAACGCCTATGCCGATTACTATTTCAGCGTAAGCCCGGCGGGCGCGGTTGCCAGCGGGCTTGCCCCATTTGCGGCGCGCGGCGGGCTGGAAAGCGTGGGCGCGAATGTGCTCGCCACCCATTCGCTGTCGGGCGGACGGCAGGGCTGGTCGATCTTTGCCATCGGCAGCGTCAGCCGGTTGCAGGGCGATTTCGCCGACAGCCCGATCGTGCGCGATGCGGGCGATGCCACGCAATTCTTCGGCTCGGCGGGCATCGCCTACACCTTCTAGGCGGCTTTCCTACAGGCTCCGACACGCGCCAACGGACAGGCGGCTCTTTCCCACTGTCGATCCCGATCAGGAACGAAAGCGTTTCGCTACGATGTCAACTTCGCATTTCCTCCGCAAAGCAATGGTCTTGCTGGAGAAATGCCGCGAATCTGGCATCGTCCCGCTGTCAACTTCGTCATCTTCAGGCCAAGGCGGCCGCAGCAACCCGCATATGAAAACGGGCGGGAAGCACCCAACTGCTTCCCGCCCGCCTGCCTATCTCACCCGAAGGCCGGATCTTAGCTGAGGTGCTTGGACACCGCAGCCGTCATCTTGAACATGCTGATCTGGTCATTGCCGATCACCGCGCCCAGCTTGGCATCGGGGTTGATCTGGCGCTTGTCCTTGCTGTCCTGCAGGCTGTTGGCCTTGATATATTCCCACACCTTGCTGGTCACTTCGGCGCGGGTCATCGGGCCCTTGCCCACCACGTTTTCCAGCGCGCCCGACAGGGTCACCGGCTTGTTGAGAGCGTTGTTCTTGGCAGCCATTGTAATCGTCCTTCCCTTCAAAAGATCGCCCGGTGGGCGGTGTTCCAATTCAATACGTCAACATCAATCCGCGTCGTCGTCGTCCCAGTCGTCATCGCCATCTTCTGCGCGGGCGTAAAGCCCTGTCAGCAATGCAACCGCCGTGACATGGCCCGACATGGCCTTCACCAGATCCTCGCGCGTGGCGCCGGGCATCAGCACCAGCGGCAGGTCAAGCGCGAAAAGCTGGAATACGTAGTGGTGCGGGGCATCGCCATGCGGGGGCGCGGGCAGCAGCCATTCGGAATTGCCGCGCCCGTTCTTGCCGACGCGCGGCGGCGCCTCGCCTTCCAGCAGCTTGCCGCGCTGGCCGGGCAGGCCCCAGACGGCCCAGTGGCACAGCGCGCCCGCCTGCGGGTCCTCGACCAGCAAAACGAGTTCGACAGTGCCGGGCGGAGGCGCGGTCCATTCCAGCGGCGGGGCAACCGAATCTTCCTCGTCTGCGGTGAAGCTGGGGTCCAGCTCCTCCCCATTGGCGAAGGCGGCGCTCGTCAGCGCAAAGCCGCCCTTGCCCAGCATCGCGTCCGATACCAGTCCCTGCTGCGCCAGACGCGCCACGGCAAGGCCGGCATGTGCAGCGCCGGGAGCGACAAGCCCCTTGGCCAACCAGGATGGCACAGGATCAGACATGAAAAACCGTTACTTCCTCCAATGACCCCGCGCGAAGATAGGCGCAGGGATTTGCGCAGACTGGCACGATTCAGCCTTCTCCCCCAGGGCGGAGGTGCCGATGTGCCGCGCAAGACGCCCCTTGGCAAGGGCACTTGGCCCGCAACAGGTCCACTATGGCGTAATTGCGCACAACTTTTGGGCCGGAAGGCGGGTTTATCGTGCTTGCCAGTGATCCAAGGGGCCGATAGCCTTGGACAAATTCTAGCCCTTGGCTGCGCATGACCTTGCGGCAACGGGGCAACCGGACTGGATGACTTCAATGAAAATGGCCCGCCCCGCCCTTGTTCTCGCCTGCGCGGCGATGCTGGCATCCTGCGGGGGATCGGGCAGTGCGGGTGGCGGCGGCACCGGGGTGATCCCCACGCCGACGCCCACCGCCACGCCTACGCCCACGCCCACCAGCGCCACCTGCTCGCTTTCCGCGCGGCAGGATTGGGCGGCGGCGCAACTGACCGAATGGTATCTGTTCCCCGATCTGCTCGCCACCAATGTCAACAAGGCCTCCTATACCAATTTGCAGGCCTATATCGATGCGCTGGTGGCCCCGGCCCGCGCGCAATCGCGCGACCGGTTCTTCACCTACATCACCTCGATTGCCGAGGAGAACGCGTTTTTCGAGGCTGGCTCCAGCGCCGGTTTCGGCTTCCGCCTGGCTTACGATGTCGCAGCGCGGCGCGTGGCGGTGATCGAAGCCTTCGAAGGCGCGCCAGCGCTGGCGCAGAATATCGACCGCGGCAGCGAATTGCTGGCCATCGGCACCAGCGCCAGCACGCTGCAGACCGTCAGCGCGCTGATGGCCAGCGGCGGGCCGGATGCAGTGGTCAACGCGCTGGGCCCTTCCGCTCCGGGCATTTCGCGGGTGCTGCGCGTGCGCGACCAGACCGGGGTGGAGCGGCAGGTAACGCTGACCAAGACCGAATTCGCGCTCGATCCGGTGTCCGACCGTTTCGGCACCAAGATCATCACCGACGGCGGCAAGCAGGTTGGTTACATCAACCTGCGCACCTTTATCGACACCGCCGATCCCGATCTGCGCGCCGCCTTTCTCGCGTTCCGCAATGCGGGGATAAACGAACTGGTGATCGATCTGCGCTACAACGGAGGCGGGCTGATCTCGATTGCCGAACTGATGGGCGACCTGATGGGCCGCAATCTGGGCGGGCAGGTGTTCGATTACATCACCTTCCGCCCGTCCAAGGCGTCGAACAACAGCAGCTATCGCTTCAGCCCGACGCCGCAATCGATCCAGCCGACCAAAATCGCCTTCATCACCACCGGCGGCAGCGCCTCGGCAAGCGAAATGATTATCAATTCGATGCAGCCCTATCTGCCCAATACCGCGCTGGCGATCGTGGGCGAAAACACCTTTGGCAAGCCGGTGGGCCAGATCGCGCTTGACCGCGAGGCCTGTGATGACCGCCTGCGCGTGGTGGCGCTGCGCGTGGAAAACGCCAACCGGCAGGGCGATTACTACACCGGCCTTGCCAGCACGGTGCCCAATAGCTGCCGCGCCTTTGACGATATCAGCCGCCCACTGGGCGATCCGGCGGAAAACATGCTGGCCACCGCGCTCACCTTCCTGCGCGGGGGCACCTGCACGCCCATCACCGCCACGGCAGAGGCGCGCACGACCGCTGGCCTTGCACCCGAAAGAGGCGTGCTGCGCCGCCCCGTGCCCGATGCGGTGCAGGAATATGTGCCGGGATTGTTCTGAGGCAGGAAGGGCTATTCGGTGCCGGTAAAGGGCTGCCGGTCGCTCCAGCCGCAGCCGTTCAGCTGCTGTTCGCCCTTCTGCACGGTCACAGCAAAGGGATAGGTGCGGTCGCTCATCCCATCGCTGCACGGCGCGGGCGTGACCACGATGTCGATGGCTGCGCCTTCCAGCGAGCCACTGAACGACAGGCCGCCGCGCCCGGCAAACCGTTCCACGCTGATGGCCTGCCCGTCAATATTTTCAGGGGTAGACCAGCGCAGCACATTGCCCGTGATCTCCCCGCCCCAGAACGGTTCGGTGCCGACAAGGCGGATCACCTCGTCCGGCGCGATAGCGGAAAAGGGCTGATCGTCCTGCGCATTGCCGGGCAATTGCCCGTCGGGCTGGGACGTGCAGGCGGCAAGTGCGGAACAAAGGCCGAGGGGAATGATTATCCATCGCATGCGGGGGATTTAACGCAAATCACGCAGTCAGACGAGTGCAGTATGCCGCGTGCAAGGGCTTGCATGCCGATGCGCCGTTTGGCACGCGCTTTCCCGTATACAGACTAAAGGAGACGAGCCGGGCCATGTTTTCCCTGCTCTATTGCAGCACCGCCACCGCCAATCTGAACGACGCCGGGCTGACCCGCCTGGCTGAAGGCGCGGCGCGGTTCAACGCACAGCGTAACGTCACCGGCCTGCTCGTGTTCAACGGCAAGAACTTCATGCAGGTTTTGGAAGGTTCGGAAGAGGATGTCCGCGAGGTGATGGATCGCATCGCGGCCGATCCCGGCCATCGCGATATCATTTACCTGCGCACCGAACCGCGCCGGGCGCGGGAATGTCCGAACTGGTCGATGCACGCCATCGTCACGCCCTTGGCAGGCGCGGGCGCATCCACGCAATTTGCGCATAAACTGCCGCTCAGCATGGATATCGACACGCGCATGCTGTTTTCCAGCTTTGCCAGCGCGCTGCGTCCGCAGGAATTAGGCTGAGCATGCAAAAGGCGCAGCGACACTGCCGCCGCGCCTCCTGAAAATTCCTGGGATCAGTCCGCCATCGTCAGATTGACGGCGCTTTCCTTGCCATTGCGGCCGCGCTCAACCTCAAAGTTGACACGCTGTTCCTTGTCCAGCGTGGCCCAGCCCGCTGCCTGCACGGCAGTGATGTGGACGAAGCTGTCCGACGAACCGTCGTCCGGCTGGATGAAGCCATAGCCCTTGTCGGCGTTGAAAAACTTTACGGTGCCAGTCTTGGCCATGCGATGTTCCTTTCCATGGAAACAGAGTAATGCCCGGACAGAATTGCCCGAACGGTCGTGCGTCAGTCTCGTCCAGAGAAAGGAAGTCGTCGTCCAAGTACGCCGTCCCTGCTTGGCAGGGCAAAAGCGGTCGTCAAAAGCCGAAGTCCGTCGCAATATTCGACGTCAGCAAGGGGCTTGTAGCACGCTATCGCCCAATCACCTAATCCTCATCCGCCGATCAGGCACCCATCGCCAGAAGCAGCGTGATCGTGCCGAGGCCCAGCGACAGCGCCAGCCGCAGCCGCAGCCACCATTGCGGCACCAGATCGCCCAACCGCGCATCGACCAGCGGGCTCGCCAGCAGCAGCAGCGCCAGCACCGCAAGGGAAGGCGCGGGCCAGGGGTAGCCGAAAACCCACGGCATGAAGCTTGCCAGCGCAATCAAGCTGGGTGCAACCGCCGCGAGCCACACCCAGGCGGGGACGGCTCGCCCATCGCTCAGCCGGGCGGCGGCAATGCCCCACCACATCCCGCCCAGAAAACTGAAGATCAGCGCGGCATAGGCCCATGCCGCCGCCAGCGCGGTCCAGCGCCATTCGCCAACCCCGCTCCACACCGCCAGCAGGCAGGCCGCCTGCGGCAAAAGGCCGGCAAGACCCAGCCAGCGCGGAAAGGGCGGTACGCAGGCCAGCATCCTATAATTCCCCCAAACAGGCCGGGCCGGCCTGCCGCTGTTCCCCGGAAGGATCAGCGCCAGACCGGCCCGCAAAAATCAAATCCGAGATCAGCCCGGCATCACCACGGTGTCGATCACATGGATCACACCGTTGGACGCAGGCACATCGGTGGCGGTCACGGTGGCAGTGTTGCCCGCTGCATCGGTCAGCTGCACCGCGCCGTCCACGACCCGCGCCGTCAGCGTCGCGCCGTTGACGGTGGTCATCGCGTAACCCGCATCGCCTGCACCTTGGATCGCGGCCAGCAGATCGGCGGCCATCACATTGCCCGCCACCACGTGGTATGTAAGGATGCCGCCCAGCGTTTCGGTTTCGGTGGTGGTCAGCGTTTCCACCGTGCCGGCGGGCAGCTTGGCAAAGGCGGCATTGGTGGGCGCGAACACGGTGAAGGGCCCGGTGCCCGACAGCGTTTCGACCAGGCCCGCGGCCTGCACGGCGGCAACCAGCGTGGAGAAATCGGGGTTGCCCGCGGCCACATCGACAATGGTGCCCGTGGCGGCAGGAGCCGCTTCCATCGCGGTATCGGCGGCGGTGTCGGTTTCGGCAGCCTGGCTGCATGCGGGAAGGGCCAGCACGCACGTCGCCAGCAGGGGAAGGAAAATGCGCTTGGTCATGGTGATCCTTTCAGTGTTCCCCCCGTCCGGAACGACCTCCGCCCACACATATGGGCCCTTGCCAGCGCGATACGACCTGTCCCAAAGGGCAGGTGTGCGCAAAATAGCGGGGGACGCGCCAATGGCGAATGATGACAAAGACTATGTGCATGACGAGGACCGCGGCGAAGGGATGCCTGTCGCGTAACTGGCCGCAAGGCGCGCGCAAGAGATAAGCCAAAGGCCGGACATGTCTCCACGCCCGGCCCTTTGGCCTCGTTGAATGGCGGCAGGGTTACACGCCGCCCGCCGGAATCGACTGGTCCGGGCGCGGATGGCGGTCGGCCTTGCCGAATTGCCGGTCGAGCACGGTTACCAGCTTGTCGGCTGCCGCGCGTGCGGCGCTGTCGACATCGCCCGCATGGGCGGTGGCAGAGAGCGGATCGCCGCCGCGCGGACGCGCTTCGATCAGGCAGCGGACATCGTCACCGCCGCCCTTTCGCCCGTTGGTGTCGCTGATGTGCGCCTCGATGCGGGTCAGCCGTTCGGCAAAGCGGGACAGGCGGTCGCGCACCTGCGATTCCACCCGTTCCGCCACGTTCTCGGTGCCCATGACCGAACTGTCGGTGTTGAAATGGAATTCCATTGCTGTCTCCTCTCGCCTGTTGGGTGTTCTTCAACCCAATGGGCCAAAGGTACCGTTGTTCCCCGGAACCGCAAGCCATGCGCCCGGCGGGGGCCAGATGGAGGAACGCGCCTCAGTCCGCCCGGCGGATCGTCTCGGTCAGCCGGGCCACCGTGATCCCGAAACGGCGGATGCGCATCACATTCTGCGCGCTCTGCCCGCCGGGATGCGCGGTGATGACCTGATGCACGTTCAGATTATTGTCCATCGTGTAGGTCAGCGTCAGCGTATTTCCCGAAAGCGTGCCCGAAAGGTCGTTGGCGGCATCCGAAATCGTCCCGGTAAAGCGGCCCGGCGATGTTTCGCGCAGGCGCCAGGTGCGCGGGCGTTCGGGCTGATCGCCGATCTTCACCGTCTGATCGAGCACCATGCTGCCATCGGCCTGGCGCGTGCCGAAAGTGGACACGCGCGTCGCCTTGTCCGAAGCGAAAATCTGCGTCAGCCTGCCTTCGCTGGTGGTGCGGCCGGTAAAGAAGGCGGCCGGATCGAACCGGGCGGCAGGGGCCTGCGCCTGAAGCGTGGACGATCCGGATAACAGCACCAAGACCAGCGCGGGAACAGCGCCCGCGTGCAGGAGAAAGCCGCGCGCACGCAGCGTCGTCGTCATGTGCCGTGTCATCAAATGCGCCCCTCCCCTTATCGGCCCCGGACAACACCCCGCATGCCGTTTCGCCGCAGTCTGGGTGATGTTCCGCCGATAATCCAGCACAACAGAAAGGTTACGCGCAAAAGACAGGATGGCGCGGCGTGAGCCCCCTGGCCTCGCGCCACAAAGGCCACTGCCCCCTCGCCTATCCTACCCCTTCTGCTTTGCCTTGTGCGCTGCAATCGCTGTATCCAGCGCAGCGATGCGCTGGCGTTCGGGGGTGTGCTTGGCCAGCCCTTTCAACCGGCACGTGGCCCACAGCGCCTTGCGTTCGGATTCGAGGTTTTTGAGGTAAAGGTCGGCCATCAATCGTGCTCGCGCCCGCCTGCGCCCAGATACAGCTCGCGGCCCAGCTCGTCATATTTGCGGCTCATCTCGGCCATGCCCTTTTCCGCTTCCTCTGCGGCGATGAAGGTATCGGGCGCGGCGTTCTGCTTGGCGGCAAAATCGCGCACGTCCTGCGTGATCTTCATGCTGCAGAACTTTGGCCCGCACATTGAACAGAAATGCGCGGTCTTGGCGCCTTCTGCCGGAAGTGTCTGGTCGTGATACTGCTCCGCCGTATCGGGATCGAGGCTGAGGTTGAACTGGTCACGCCAGCGGAACTCGAACCGCGCGCGGGACAATGCATCGTCGCGCAGCTTTGCCGCCGGGTGCCCCTTGGCAAGGTCTGCCGCGTGGGCCGCCAGCTTGTAAGTCACCACGCCGACCTTCACATCGTCGCGGTCGGGCAGGCCCAGATGCTCCTTGGGCGTGACATAGCAGAGCATGGCGGTGCCATACCAGCCGATCATCGCCGCGCCGATGCCGCTGGTGATGTGGTCATATCCCGGCGCAATATCGGTGACGAGCGGCCCCAACGTGTAGAACGGGGCTTCACCGCACGCCTCCAGCTGCTTGTCCATATTCTCCTTGATCTTGTGCATGGGCACGTGGCCCGGCCCCTCGATCATCACCTGCACATCCTGTTCCCACGCGCGCCTGGTCAGTTCGCCAAGCGTGTAAAGCTCGGCAAACTGCGCCTCGTCATTGGCGTCGGCAATGCTGCCGGGGCGCAGGCCATCGCCCAGCGAATAGGCGATGTCATAGGCCTTCATGATCTCGGTGATCTCGTCGAACTTCTCGTAGAGAAAGCTCTCCTTGTGGTGCGCGAGGCACCATTTGGCCATGATGCTGCCGCCGCGGCTGACGATGCCGGTCACGCGCTTTGCCGTGAGCGGGATATAGGGCAGGCGCACACCCGCATGGATGGTGAAATAGTCCACGCCCTGTTCGGCCTGTTCGATCAGCGTGTCGCGGAAGATCTCCCAGGTCAGGTCCTCGGCAATGCCGCCGACCTTTTCCAGCGCCTGATAGATCGGCACGGTGCCGATGGGCACCGGGCTGTTGCGGATGATCCATTCGCGCGTGTCGTGAATGTTGCGCCCGGTGGACAAGTCCATCACCGTATCCGCGCCCCAACGGATCGCCCAGACCATCTTGTCGACTTCGCTCGCCACGTCGCTCGCCACCGCGGAATTGCCGATATTGGCGTTGATCTTGACGAGGAAATTGCGCCCGATCGCCATCGGCTCGCATTCGGGGTGGTTGACATTGCTGGGGATGATCGCGCGACCCCGCGCCACTTCCTCGCGCACGAATTCGGGCGTGACATGATCGGGAATGGCGGCACCCCAATCCTGCCCGTCGCGCGCTGCCGCCTCGCGCAGCATTTCGCGGCCCAGATTCTCGCGGGTCGCAACATATTCCATTTCGGGCGTGATGATGCCGCGGCGGGCGTAATGCATCTGCGACAAGTTCGCGCCCGGCTTGGCACGCAGCACGCGCTTGCGCACATGGGGGAAAGGCGGCACGCCGCCGCTGCGATCGGGGCCAAGCTGGCCGTTGTCTTCGGGCTTCACTTCGCGCGCGTCGTATTCTTCCACATCGCCGCGCGCCAATTGCCACGGACGGCGCAATGGCGGCAGGCCAGCGGCAATGTCGATGGCCGCGGCCGGGTCGGTATAGGGGCCGGAGGTGTCATAGACGCGCAGCGGAGGTTCGCCGCTGGAGGGCTCCAGATCAATCTCGCGCATGGCCACCTTCAGCGGGCCGACATGCACCTTGCGGCTGCCACGAATAGGCCCGGTGGTAACACCGATTTCCAGCTTCGAATTGATATCGGCCATGGCAACGCTCTCCTTCAGGGGCAGGAGAGGGTTTTGCGGCATGTGCAACCGGCCCTCCCTCCGCCCGTGCTAACGGGTTCAGGTTCAACGGGTCGGGCAGAGCTTACCTGCCCCTCTCAGCCAGCTGGCTCCCCGGGGATGGCGATGATGTAGTCCTTTTCGGCCCCGCCGGGAAGCCCTTTACCGACGCATCAGAACCGCAAGGCGGCAAGGCAGATCGCCACCACGCCAAAGCCTGCCCCCAGCAAGGCCCAGACGCGGTTCACCCCGCCAAGATAACGATTAAAGAAATGCAGATAGGCCCGGCCAAAGGCCAGCATCACCAGCCCTTCCACCACCATGGCCGCGCCCATGATCGTCACCGCGACCGACAGCCAGTCTGCCGGATTGTAGGGATTGACCAGATAGACCGCCGCGCCCAGCGTCAGCATGAAAAGCCCGGTCAGAAAGCGCAGGCCTTCGCGCTTCTCGAATTCGTCGAGCATCGCGGCCCAGCTTCCCGGCTGGCGCAATTCACCCACGCTGGCGGCAAGTGCGTAAAGCCCGGTGAACAGGGTTACCCATGCGGTGATCGTGGCGGCAGTGGCCATGGCGGTTATCTCCCTTCCCTGCCCGGCAGGAACGGATCGTGTCGCCGGGCCTCCTCCGAAGGCAGGCTAGGCCCGGCGAGGCGCCAAGTCCACTGCGGAGAGGCCGCGCTTACAACCCCAGCGCCGCCACCAGATCCTCATGCCATGCGCCGGTCGTCTGGTCGCGGATGGCGAAGCTGTTGGTATAGCCCCAGGCGCAGGCGTCCACATTGATCCCTTCATAGGCCACGCGCATCGTGCGGTAATATTCCGCGCGCTCGGCCATGGGAATCCCGTCTATCGCGCCATATTCGCCAAGGAACACGGGACGCCCGGTGCGCGCGGTGAAGTTCTGCACGATCTGGAGGTGAGCCTGCAGCGCGTTGAGGTCAGCCGGGCTGCCGAAGGTTGCGCCCATCGGCGGCGAAGGGTTCACCCAGCTCGCCCCCTGATGCGTGAAATTGAACGGGTCATACGAATGGATCGTGGCGATGATATAGGCATCGTTGGGCAGCGGCAGCGTGTCGAGCGTCGCGACCCCGCTCCAGTTCTCGCCCCCGATCACTACGGGCCGCGTGGGATTGGTGGCGCGCACCTCGGCCAGCGAGGGGCCGAGAACAGACAGCAGATTGGCGTGGGTGAGGTTGTTGTGCGGCTCGTTCAGCAGTTCGAACCAGACCATGTCATCGGGCTCGTTCCGGAACTGGGTGGCGATCTGCTTCCACAGGCCCGCCAGCCGCGCGGTCTGCCCGGCCGGATCGCTGAAGATGCTGCCGCCCGGATCGTCGTAATGGTGGACGTTCAAAATCACGCGCAATCCCGCCGCGCGCGCCTGCCCCACCACCTCGACCACGCGCGCCATGAAAGCGGGATCGATGGTATAGGGCGGGGAATAGCTGGCATGGTTCGACCAGCGCACCGGCAGACGCACCGTCTCGAACCCCTTGGCGGCAATATCGGCAAAGTCGGTATCGTTGATGGCGCGGCCCCAATCGCCTTCGCGCGGCGGTTCGAGCATATTGGCCATGTTGATGCAGGCGCCGATGCGGGCATCGTCCTGGCTGAGCGCGGAAGGGACCAGCACGGCGGGCGGGGTGGGAGTGGGCATCGGGGCCGGAGTGGGTGCGGGCGTTGCCACTGGCGGCGGTGTTGGGGTGGCCGAACTGCCGCTGCCCCCGCAGGCTGCCAGCGCCATCACCAGCGCCGCCATGCTTGCCCGACCGATTGCCCTGCCCGGCAAATGTCCTGCGCCCGCACCCATCGTCCAATCCTTTCCCGTTCAGATGTTTGCGCAGGATGGTAGCGCTCCCAAAACAGGAGTCCAGCGGGCATTTGCACATCGGTCATCGCGGCCCCATGGTGTGGGCAGGATGACCATGCTCTACCGCCTCGATGCGCCCGCTGCGGCGGTGGCGCGCGCCTTTGGCGCGAGCGCGGGGGATGATCCGTGGCCGGGCGGCTATGCCGCGCCGGGGCGGTTTGCGCCGGTCATCACGGCGGGGCGCGAGGCAGTGGCGGGGCCGCGCCCGGCAAGCGCTCCGCGCCGCATGGTGCCGCGCCTGTGGGGCGTGCCGCCGCCGCCTTCGGCCCACGATCCCGCGCGGCTGGTGCCGCATGTCGCCAATGCGGACAGCCCGTTCTGGATCGGCAATCTGAGGAATGGTGAGTTCCGCTGCCTCGTGCCGGCGACCTCCTTCATCGAATGGGGTGCGGGCACAGATGTGGAGGGGCGGCGGGAACGCTATGCCATCACCAGTCCCGATGCCCCGATCATGGCGCTGGCGGGCGTGTGGAAGGACAGCGAGGTGCCCTCCTTCGCGCTGCTCACCTGCCCCGCCAATGGCCTGCTGAAACGGCTGGGCCGCGCACGGATGCCGGTGATCCTGCATGGTGGGCGGGCACAGGAAGATTGGCTTCGCAGCAATTGGCGCAAGGCCGAGGCGCTGATCGCGCCTGCACCCGACGAAAGCCTGAAAGCCAGCCTTTTGGGCGATTTTGCCTGATTTGCACGCTGTGTTACCTTTGCGCCCGACGGGAAACAAAAGGAGATAAGGCGATGGCACGGCGTATCCTCTTGACCCTTGGCGCAGCGGCATTGCTCAGCCCGCTCGGCGCGGCGGCGCATCACGGCTGGGCGTGGACACAGGCGGAGGAAAGCCGGCTTTCGGGCGAGATCCTCGCCATCAGTTTCACCAATCCGCACCTGCAATTGCGCCTGCGCGATGCGGCGGGGGCGACATGGGTGGTGGACCTTTCCCCGCCGATCCAGGCTGCGCCATCAGGCTTTGGCCCCGACCATGCGCGGGCCGGCGACCGGGCGATCGTGACAGGGCACCGTGCGCGCGACATGGAATCACGCACATTCAAAGGCGAGACGATCACGGTGCGCGGGCGCACATTCGATGTCTATCCCAATCGCGAAAAGTCGCTGCGCCCGGCGGGGTAAAGCCATTGCCTTCGCTGTGCTGCTTGCTATGACGGTTGCAACTGCAACTGTTTATCCGGGGCATTCCGTGACATGACCATTCTGCGCCGGGCCGGCCTTGCCAGTGCCCTTGCCCTCCCGCTATTGCTGTCCAACACCGCGCTGGCCCGCCCGATGACGCCCGAAGATGTGGCCCGTGTGCGCGCGGCGGTGAGTCTTGCCGTGTCGCACGATGGCACCGGCATTGCCTATACCACCGGATCGCGCCCCGATGTGACCGCGGGCGAGCCGGATGGGAGCTTGCGCCAGCAATTGTTCCTGGCGGACGCGCCGATGCAGGCGCGCGCCTATCTGCCCGAAGGCGTCAATGCCGGGCAGATCGCCTTTTCGCCCGATGGCAGCCTGATCACCTATCTGTGGGCGCAGGGCGATGAAAAGCGCGCGGTATGGGGTGTGCCGGTCAATGGCGGCGCGCCGCGCAAGCTGGCTGCCGTGGCCGATGCCAATGTCAGCGCCTATGCCATCAGCCCCGATGGGGCCACAGCCTACCTGCTCGCCGGCCCTGCGCCCGACACCGCGCGCGAGGCCGAGGCAGGCAAGGGCTTCACCGCGATAGTTTACGAGGAAGAACAGCGTTTTAACCGCCTGTTCGCCGCCAATCTCGGCGCATCGGTGGACGCTGCCCCGCGTGAAATTGCCGTGCCCGGCCATGTGGACGAGATGCGCCTGTCGCCCGACGGCAGTTTTCTGGTGGTCAAATCGGCCCCCACCACGCTGGTGGACGACAATCTGATGCGCCGCCGCCCGCATATCATCGACCTTGCCAGCGGCGACGTGCGCGTGGTGGAAACCACCGGCAAGATCGAGGATCTGGAAATTGCGCCCGACGGGCAGACGCTGTCGCTGATTGCGGGCGTGGACCAGCACGATCCGGCCGCCACCACGCTCTACATGGTCGATGTCGCCACGCTTGCGCTCACCCCGGTGAACGAGGGCGCGGCCGAAGCGGCGATGGATGCCGAATGGATGGCCGATGGCCGCCTTGCCGCGACCGTCCATGTCGGCGCGCAGAGCGTGCTGCGCTTCTATGACCCGCGTGGCACGCTACTGCGCGAGGTGGATACCGGCGGACTGATCGTCACTGCGCTTGAACAGGGCGGCAACCGGCTGGCCGTGCTGGCCGACAGCCCGACGCATCCGCAGGAGCTGTTCGTCTATTCGGGCGGCGGGTTCGACCGCTGGACCGAGCACAATCCGTGGCTTGCCGAAATCACCTTCGGGCCGCAGCGCACGCTGACCTACACCGCGCGCGACGGGCAACAGATCGAAGGCATTCTGATCGAGCCGGTGGGCGGCATCCCCTTTGGCGGCGCGCCGCTGATCCTCGATGTGCATGGCGGCCCGGAAGCGCATGAGACGAACGGCTGGCAAACCGGCTATGGCAATCCGGGGCAGGTGGCTGCGGGCAAGGGTTATGCCGTGTTCCTGCCCAATTACCGCGGCTCCACCGCCTATGGCGTGGCGTTCTCCATGCAGCACCAGGGTGACTATGCGGGCAAGGAATTCGACGATCTGGTCGATGCCAAGGCCGCTCTGGTGGACATGGGGCTGGTCGATGCAAACCGCGTGGGCATTACCGGCGGCTCCTATGGCGGCTTTGCCAGCGCCTGGGGCGCGACCTATTACAGCGCCGAATTCGCCGCAGCGGTGATGTTCGTGGGCATTTCCAACAATATCAGCAAGTTCGGCACCACCGATATTCCCAACGAAATGTATCTGGTGCACGAACGCAAATGGCCGTGGGAGGAATGGGACCACCTGCTCGAACGCAGCCCGATCTACCATGTCGACAAGGCCGAAACGCCGATCCTGATCATGCATGGCGATGCCGACACGCGCGTGTCGCCCACGCAGAGCTATGAACTCTATCGCCATATCCGCACGCGAAAGCCCGAAACCCCGGTGCGGCTGGTGCTCTATCCCGGCGAAGGGCACGGCAATGCGCGTGCGGCGGCGCGGTATGATTACAATGTCCGCATGATGGAATGGTTCGACACCTATCTGATGACCGGCGACCGCAATGCGGCCCTGCCCGGCCCGCGCCCGGCGCTGCAACTGGGCGGCGATGCAGCGGAAGGGGCGGGCGAGGCGGCGGAATAAACCGCCGCTTTTACCCATACCGCCATCCGCCCATGATTGCGCCCTGTCGCCAATAGGCTAAGGCGCAATCCATGACAGGCCACGCGTGCGACATGGTGATTGCCGGGGGCGGCCTGGCGGGCGGCCTGATCGCGCTTGCCGTCGCAAGGCAGCACCCCGGCATGACGGTGCGACTGGTCGAAGCCGGCCCCGCGCCCGGCGGCAATCACCGCTGGAGCGTGTTTTCGAGCGACCTGACGGACGAGGGGCACGACCTGCTCTTACCCGTGAAGCAGACTGTGTGGGACGCGGGCAACGAAGTGGTCTTTCCGGGCCACAGCCGCCAGTTGGCCGCGCCTTACCGCTCGATCGCGTCAACCGATTTCGCCGCCGCGCTGGCCCGCGAATTGCCGCAAGGCGCGATACAGGTGAACGCGCCCATTGCCGCGCTTGATAAAGGCGGGGTGACGCTGGCCGATGGCACGCGGATCGATGCCACACGCGTGATCGACGCACGCGGCGCGCTGCCCTCCCCGCATTTGCACGGCGGCTGGCAGGTATTCATGGGCCGCCACCTCGCCACCCATGCACCCCACGGCCTCACCCGCCCGATCATCATGGATGCCAGCGTGCCGCAATTGGGCGGATACCGTTTTGTCTATGTCCTGCCGCTGGGGCCAAGCGAACTGTTCGTCGAGGATACCTATTACCAGGACACACCCGATCTGGACGCCGCGCAGCTGTCTGCCCGGATCGACGCCTATTGCGCTCAGCATGGCTGGACGGGCCGCGAGATTGGCCGCGAAACCGGCGTGCTGCCCGTCATCACCGGGGGCAATCCCGCCGCCTATCTGGCCGATGCGCGCGTGGAAGGCGTCACGCTGGCAGGCGCGCGCGGGCTGTTTGTCCACCCACTCACCAGCTACACCCTGCCCTTTGCGGTAGAGACCGCGCTGGCGATTGCCGAAAACGCGCATCTTCCCGCCAGCCAATTGGCGCAACAGATGGAGGCGCGCAGCCTTGGCCATTGGCAGGCCACCGGCTTTTTCCGATTGCTTGGCACCATGCTGTTCGGCGCGGCGGAGCCTGCCGAACGGGTGCGCATTTTCGAACGCTTCTACCGCCTGCCCGAACCGCTGATCGAGCGATTCTATGCCGGGCGATCGACCCTTGCCGACATGGCGCGCGTGCTGGTGGGCAAGCCGCCCGTGCCGGTGGGCCGTGCGCTCTCTGCCCTTGCCAGCGACCGCCCGCCCCTCCTTTTCTCCAACACGAAAGCCTGACCCGATGACGAACCCCGCCCCCCGCACCGCCTGCGTGATCGGAGCCGGCTTTGGCGGCATGGCGCTGGCCATCCGCCTGCAAAGCGCCGGCATCGCCACCACCGTGATCGAGAACCGCGACAAGCCCGGCGGCCGCGCCTATTACTGGCAGAAGGACGGCTTCACCTTTGACGCAGGGCCGACCGTGGTAACCGATCCCGATTGCCTGAAGGAATTGTGGGCATTGTCGGGCCATGACATGGCCGAGGATGTCGAACTGATGCCGGTGATGCCGTTCTACCGGCTCAACTGGCCCGATGGCACCAATTTCGATTACTCGAACGACGAAGCGAACCTGAGGAAAGAGATCGCAAAGCTCGATCCCGCCGATGTCGCCGGATACGATGCCTTCCTCGCCTATTCTGCCGGCGTGTACGAGGAAGGCTATGTGAAGCTGGGCACTGTCCCCTTCCTCGATTTCAAATCCATGCTGAAAGCGGCGCCTGCCCTTGCCAAGCATCAGGCCTGGCGCAGCGTCTATTCCATGGTGTCCAAATATATCCGCAACGAAAAGCTGCGCGAGGCGCTGAGCTTCCACACGCTGCTGGTGGGCGGCAACCCGATGAAGACCAGCAGCATCTACGCCCTCATTCACAAGCTGGAAAAGGACGGCGGCGTGTGGTGGACGCGCGGCGGAACCAACCGCCTGATCGCAGGGATGGTGCGCCATTTCGAGCGGCTGGGCGGCACGATGCGCGTGGGCGACGGGGTGGAACGGGTCGAAACGCTGGGCAACAAGGCGACCGGCGTTGTCACGAAAAGCGGGTGGACCGGGCAGTTCGATGCGGTCGCCAGCAATGCCGACATCATGCATTCCTACCGCGACCTGCTGGGCGACAATTACCGCGGCAAAAGCTACGCCAAGAGCCTTGGCCGCAAGACCTTCTCGCCCAGCCTGTTCGTGGTGCATTTCGGGATTGAAGGCACTTGGCCGGGCATTCCGCACCACATGATCCTGTTCGGCCCGCGCTATAAGGGCCTGCTGGACGATATTTACAGCCATGGCGTGCTGCCCGAAGATTTCTCGATCTATCTGCACCACCCCACCGTGACCGATCCGGCGATGGCGCCCGAAGGCAAGAGCACCTTCTACGCGCTGGTCCCCGTGGCGCATCTGGGCAAACTGAATGTCGATTGGGACGTGGTTGGCCCGCAATTGGAAAAGCGGATATTGGACGAGGTCGGCCGCCGCCTGATCCCCGATATTCACGACCGGCTGGTGACGAGTTTCCATTATACCCCCACCGATTTCTGCCACGATCTGAACGCGCATCTGGGCAGCGCCTTCAGCCTGGAGCCGGTGCTGACGCAAAGCGCATGGTTCCGCGGCCACAACCGCGACGATGTGATCGGCAATTTCTATCTGGTAGGCGCAGGCACGCATCCGGGCGCAGGCATCCCCGGCGTGGTGGGCAGCGCCAAGGCCACCGCCGGGCTGATGATCGCGGATCTGCTGGGGTAAGAATCCTGCCCGCACCGTGGGAGAGGGGGAGAACACGTTTTGAAACGCCTTGCCATCTATTGCGGCTCTGCCACGCCGGCTGATCCGCGTTATGTCGCGTTGGCGCGAGAGGTGGGCCGGACGCTGGCCGAAAGGAATATCGGCGTGGTCTATGGCGGCGGCAGGCTCGGCCTGATGGGCGCAGTTGCCTCCGCCGCGCTGGACGCGGGCGGCGAGGTGATCGGCGTCATCCCCGAAGCGCTGGAAGGGCACGAGGTCGCCAACCGCGATTGCACGCAGCTGATCGTGGTGCCCGGAATGCACGAGAGGAAGCGCGCCTTTACCGACCTTGCCGACGGCTTCATCACCCTGCCCGGCGGGGTGGGCACGATGGACGAATTGTGGGAAGCGGTCAGCTGGGCGCAACTGGGCTATCACGCAAAGCCGGTGGGCTTGCTCAACGCCTTCGGCTTTTACGACCTGTTGCTGGCGTTCAACCGGCAGATGGCCGAAGTGGGCTTTATCCGGCCTGCGCATCGCGGCATCATTCTGGACGCTGAAACGGTCGAAACGCTGCTGGAGAAGATGGCCGCCTTCACCCCCATCACCACCGTGCTGAAAATCCGCACCGAGGATTTGTGAGAGCGCCGCGCGCGGCATTGGTGGCGCAGGCGCGCGAGGCGATTGCGGCAGGCTCGAAAAGCTTTGCCGCCGCATCGCTGCTGTTCGATCCCACCACGCGCGAGCGGGTGCATCTGCTCTATGCCTGGTGCCGGGCGTGCGATGATCTGGCCGATGGGCAGGACATGGGCGGCGCATTGGCGCTGCGCGACGGGCACGAGGGCGAACGGCTGGAGATGATCCGCGACCTGACCGCGCGCGCCATGGCGGGCGAGGAAACGGGCCATCCGGCTTTCGATGCGCTGCGCGTGGTCGCCGCCGAATGCGGGCTTACGCAGGCCATGGCCGACGATGTCATTGCCGGCTTCGCGCTCGATGCTGCCGAATGGCAACCGCGCAGCGAAGGCGATCTGATGCGCTACTGCTACCATGTCGCGGGCGCGGTGGGCGTGATGATGGCGGTGGTGATGGGGGTCTCGCCGCAGGATGACGACACGCTCGATCGCGCTTGCGACCTGGGCCTTGCCTTTCAACTGGGCAATATCCTGCGCGATGTGGCCGAAGATGCGGCGGCGGATCGCTGCTATATCCCCGCCGAGTGGCTGGCCGAGATGGATATTCCGCCCGGCCGGCATATGCACCCTGCGCACCGTCCCGCTCTGGTAACGCTCGCCGCGCGCATGGCCGCGATGGCAGAGGCGCATGAGGCGGCGGCACGGCTGGGCGCAGCGCGCCTGCCCTGGCGCAGCCGCTGGGCGGTGCTGTCTGCTGCCAATATCTATGGCGCGATTGCCCGCGAAGTGCGCGCCCGTGGGCCAGCGGCCTGGGATGCCCGCGTGCATACCGGCAAGGGCGAAAAACTCGCCCATGTGGTGCGGGCGCTGGGGCAGGTGTTCACGACTCCGCCCCGCGTGCCGCAAATGCCGCGTTGGACGCGGCGCGAGCTGATGGAAATGGCGCGGGCGGACGGGTGAAGGCTGGTTCTCGCCTCCCGCCTGCGGGAGCGGGCATTACGCCCCCAGATACTCACGCAAGCCCGCCATCTCGGCCGCGCTCATATGCAGGCCCAGCTTGGTGCGCCGCCACAGGACATCCTCGGCGGTGAAGGCCCATTCCTGCTGGATCAGGTGCCGCACTTCCGCTTCGGACAGACCGCAGCCGAAATCGCGGCCCAGATCAATCCGCGCCTTTGCGTCTCCCAGAATGGTCACCGCATCAAGGCCATAGCAACGCGCCAGCCGCAGGGCATCCTCATGCGCCAGAAAAGGATATTCGCGTGTGAGCTCCCCCACCAGCAGGCCGATGGCGTCGCGCGGAAAATCGCCGCCGGGCAGCGGTTCGTCGGCGGTCCAATGCGCCGCTTTCAGCACCGGCAGCCGCGCCGCGAGCAGATCGACCGCTTCTTCCGCCACATGGCGGTAGGAGGTGAGCTTGCCGCCGTAAATGCTGAGCAAAGGCGCGCCTTCCTCCGGCGCGCTCAGCACCAGACGGTAGCCGCGCGTGGCCGCCTCTGGCCGTGCGGTGCCGAAATCGACAATGGCGCGCACCCCGGCATAGGACCAGATGATGTCGGCGGGCGTGATGTTCTCCACGAAATAGCGGTTCACCGCGTCGCACAGATAACGGATCTCCTCCGCATCCGGCTCGACATGGTCGAGCGGCCCCTTGTGATCGGCGTCAGTGGTGCCGATCAGCGTGAAATGCTCCTCATACGGAATCGCAAAGCAAATGCGCGTATCGGGCTGCTGGAAGACATAGGCGAAATCGTGATCGAACAGGCGCGGCACCACGATATGCGATCCGCGCACGCGGCGAATGGCATATTTGGGCGCGGTGCCCGCCATCCACGCCAGATCGTCTACCGCGGGGCCAGCGGCGTTGACCAGCGCGGCGGCGGTGTAACCCTCGTCGCCTGCGATGACCTTCCAGCCGTCACCTTCGCGCGCAATCGCGGTAACAGGGCAGCGCGTGCGCACCATTGCGCCACGCCGCGCGGCATCCACCGCGTTCAGCACCACCAGCCGCGCATCGTCCACCCAGGCATCCGAATATTCGAAGCCCCCGGTAATCTCGGCATAGAGCGGATCGCCCGCCGGGTGATCCTCCAGCCTGATCGCCTCGGCCCCCGGAAAGCTGCTTTTGCCGGCGATATGATCATACAGGAACAGCCCGGCGCGCAGTTTCCAATGCGCGCGGATCGCCTTGTTCACCGGCAGGACAAAGCGCATCGGCCGCACGATATGCGGGGCAATGCGCCACAGCACCTCGCGTTCGGCCAGCGCCTCGCGCACCAGCGCGAATTCGCCGTGCTCCAGATAGCGCAAGCCGCCGTGCACCAGCTTTGTCGATTTGCCCGATGTGCCGCTGCCCAGATCGCCCGCTTCGAGCAGCAGCACCCGCGCGCCGCGCCCCGCCGCATCGCGCGCCGCGCCCGCGCCGTTGACCCCGCCGCCGATCACGATGAGGTCGAAATGCTGGGTCACGGGACAATACGCTCCTGCGGCGGTTTCCTGTTCAGGCGGCGGAACAGCACGCCCTTCTCGCTATAGAGCACGAAACACAGCGCGAGGGTAGAATTGATCAGCAGGGCATAGGCAAAGGGGCGCGCGCTGCCATCGTAGAACTGGCCGATCACCAGCCCCACCATCGCCGCGCCGAACATACGGAAAAAGCTGTGCACGCTGCTCGCCGCGCCTGCGATATGGGCAAAGGGTTGCAACGCGATGGAGCCGAAATTGGCACCCAGAAAGCCAAGCAGGCCCAGATTGAGCGCCATCAGCGGCACGAAATAGCGGATGTCGCCCGGATGCGTGTGCGCCGCCCAAACCTGGCCCAGGCTGACCGCGATGAAAATCAGCACGCCGGTATGCGACACGCGCCGCGCGCCAAACCGCATGACGATGCGCGAATTGGTGATGTTGGCCACCGCCATCATCGCTGCCGTGCCGCCGAACACCAGCGGAAAGGCCGCCTCGCTTACGGCGAAATGTTCCGTGTAGAGCTGCTGCGCGATGTTCACGTAACCAAACACCCCGCCCATCACCAGCGCGGTGCCAATGACATAGCCGATCGACTGGCGGTTGACCAAGGCATCGCGCATATTGCGTGCGATGACGGGAATGTTGATCTCCTGCCGGTTTTCGGGCTTCAGCGTTTCGGGCAGGCGTTGCCACACCCACCAGGCCGCGAGGGCGCCTACTCCGGCCAGCGCCACGAAGATCCAGCGCCACCCCGCCACCAGCAGCACCGCCTGCCCCAGGCTGGGGGCGATCACGGGCACGGTGATGAAGACGGCGGCAATCACGCTCATCAAACGGGCCATGGCGTCGCCTTCATACAGGTCGCGCACAATCGCCATCGGCGCCACCATCAGACCTGCGCCCAACAGCCCGCACAGAACACGCGCGACCAGCACCGATTCGAAATCGTGCAGCAGCGCGATCAGCAGGTTGCACGCGACATAGAAGCCCAGCGCCAGCAGCATGATCGGGCGGCGACCATACCGGTCGGCATAGGAGCCGGGGACGAGGCAGCCGATACCCATGGCGATGGAATAGGCTGCGATCACCAATTGGCGGCGGTTGCCGTCCTCAACGCCCAGTTCGCCCGCCAAATCGGCGAGCGCGGGGATCATCGCGTCGATCGCCAGCGCGTTGAGGCTCATCAGCAGCGCCAGCAGCACGATCAGTTCGCGCTTGCCCATGGCCGGCCGCCTGGCACTTTCATTTTCGGATAAAGTCATCCTGCGCTGCTAGACCATGGCAAAGGCAGGGGGAAGTGGCCTAAAGTGCGCCCATGGACGAAGCGGGCCGATCCGACGCAGCGCAGGAAGCAGCCACCGATGCCGCTGACAGCGCGTTTCCCGAAGCCGCTTTGGGCCTGCGCAAGATCATCCATGTCGATATGGACGCCTTCTTCGCCAGTGTGGAACAGCGCGACAATCCGGAATTGCGCGGGAAGCCGGTGGCGGTGGGCGGCGCGGGCGGGCGCGGCGTGGTGGCGGCGGCGAGTTACGAGGCGCGCAAGTTCGGTGTGCGCAGCGCCATGCCATCGGTTACCGCCAGCCGCAAATGCCCCGGCCTCATCTTCGTGCGGCCGCGCTTTGACGCCTACCGCGAGGTATCGCAGCAGATTCGCACGATCTTTGCCCGCTACACCCCGCTGATCGAACCGCTGAGCCTTGATGAGGCCTATCTCGATGTGACGCAGGATGTGCAGGGCATCGGCAGCGCCACGCGCATCGCGCAGATGATCCGCGCCGCGATCCGCGCCGAAACCGGGCTTACGGCAAGCGCGGGCGTTTCCTACAACAAGTTTCTGGCCAAACTCGCCAGTGACCAGAACAAGCCCGATGGGTTGTGCGTGATCCGCCCCGGCGAAGGCGCGGCCTTTGTCGCAGGCCTGCCGGTCAGGCGCTTTCACGGGGTCGGGCCACGCGGCGCGGAAAAAATGGCTGCGCTGGGCATCGCCACCGGCGCCGATCTGGCGGCAAAGGACATTGCCTTCCTGCGCACGCATTTCGGCAGCTTTGCCGATTACCTCTACCGCGCGGCGCGGGGGATCGACCTTCGCCCCGTGCGCCCCGACCGGGTGGCGAAATCGATTGGCGGCGAACGCACCTTCTTCGAAGATATCCACGCGCCGGATGCCTTGCGCGCCACGCTGGAGGACATCATCGCCATCGTCTGGGGCCGGATCGCGGCGAAACAGGCGGCGCGCTCCGACGGGAGGAGGGTGCGGGGCCGCACCGTAGTGCTGAAACTGAAATACCGCGATTTCACCATCGCCACCCGTTCGCGCAGCGTAACAGGCTGGATCGAAACCGAGCCGGATTTTGCCGCCCTTGCCCGCAGCTTGCTGGAGGACGAATTGCCCCTGCCCGCACCGATCCGGCTGATGGGGCTGACGTTGGCGAACCTCGACCATGGCGACGATGCGCGGGCCAAGCCGCCACGCGACGAGGCGCAGCTCAGCCTGCTTTAGTTTCCAGAAGCGCAAGCCGCCGCCGCACATTGGGCGCGGTATCGGAAGGCAGATTGTCGGGCGCAAAAAAGCGCGCATCCACAATCTCGCGCCCATCTGGCACGGGCTCCCCATCGATTAGGCCGGTGAAGATATGCGCCACATTGCGCGCGCCGTGGAACTCTTCCTCCACCGTTGCCAGATGCACCGGATCGGTGACGGCGCAGCCCAGTTCCTCGGCAAATTCGCGGCACGCGGCGGCCAGCGCGTCCTCGCCCCGCCGCATACCGCCGCCGGGAAAGGCCCACCGGCCGGTGCCATAGGAATGGCGCACCAGCAGAACGCGCCCCGCATCGTCGCGGGCAATGATCGAACAGCCATGCACCTCGCCCCCGCGCAGCCGCAGCCATTTGCTGCGCAACCAGTACGCCACGCGGTAAAGCTGGCGGTGCAAAGAAGCGGGAATCAGGTGAAGCACGTGACCGGCTGCCGTGCCGCGCGGAGCAGCCGCGCGATCGGCAGATCATGTTCGCCGCGAAGCGCCCCATCGAAGACCGCGCGCTTGTCCTCTCCGCGCATGACGATCAGCAGCTCATCACTGTCGAGCAACGCCGGGATAGTGAGCGTCAGCCGGTCGAACGGGGCTTCGGGCGGCAGCGGATCGGGGGTCAGGCGGCGCAGCCTGATCGGATCGGCGGGATCGGGATCGGTGTTCGGAAACAGGCTGGCAATATGGCCGTCCGCGCCCATGCCCAGCCAGGTGACCGCGAAATGCGGCGGCAGCGCGCCTTCCGCCAGCGGCACGATGCGCGCGCCCACCGGTTCCAGCAAGGCACGGATGCGGCCCACATTGCTGGCAGGGTGATCTTCGCCCACGATGCGGTCGTCGCCCGGCCACACGGCGATGCGCGACCAGTCCAGCGCACGTGTCGCAAGGTCGGCAAGGATGGGAAAAGGAGTGGAGCCCCCCGGCACGCAGACCGCCACCTCGCCAGGCGTGGTGGACAGCGCGGCGGCCAGACGCGCCTCGATCCAGTCGGCAATCGCGCGATCCTCTGCGCCCGGAATAGTGGCAATATTACTCATATCCTTGTCCCTAAAGCAAAGGCCACCGGAACGCGATGGGTTCCGGTGGCCTCGGTTTATGCCGCGCCGGCTGAGGGGGGGTCAGAAGGCCAGCGGCGCGACGGGGAATGCGTCAGGCCAGCACGCTGGAGAGGAACCAGACGCGCTCCTCTGCCTGATCGGTCCAGTCATCGATCAATCCGTCGGTCGCGTTGTCGCCCGCCTTTTCGGCATGCTCCTTCAGCTCCTTCAGTCGTTTGACCAAAGCCGCGTTGTCGTCCCGCAGTTCGGCGATCATATCCTCCGCGGAAAGGCCCGCCTTGTCCTGATCCGCGATCTGCGTTGCCCTCATCACCGATCCGATCGAGGTGAGTGTCGGCGCGCCGTTCTTGCGCACACGTTCGGCAATCAGATCAACCTGCGCGAAAATCGCGGCGGCCTGCTCGTCGAACAGCAGGTGCAGGTCGCGGAAACGCGGGCCGGTGACGTGCCAGTGGAAATTCTTGGTCTTGAAATAGAGCGCCAGATGATCCGCCAGCAGGCCGTTCAGCCCATCGATCAGCGCGGTTTTCGAATTGTCGCCGGTCTTGGCCATGTGAGTCTCCGTTGTTTGCATTCCACCCTATAACCCGGCAAGCAGGCAAAGGTTTCATGCAAAGCTCTCGCCAGGTTGATCGCAAAAACCGATCAGAACAGGACGTCACGGACCGAAAGTCCGATCATGAACGCGGCCAGCAGCAACAGCACGGCCAGTGCCCACGCCATTATGCGCAGGGGCAGGCGCCTTTCCCATTCGCTACCCGCCAGCGCGGCCAGCGTCAGCGCCACACCGCTGCCCAGCGTGCCGCCCGCCGCCACCAGCCACGGCTCCTGCGTCAACAAGGCCAGTGCGGCAATCACGAAACGCGCGCTGTCGGTGATCTGCGCGGCGACCAGAACGATCAGGATTGCCCCGGTGGAGCGGGTCGGCTCGGCAGGAGCGCGCGGCGCTTTGCGCACCGCCAGCTCCAGCGCCGCTACGCCCAGTGCCAGCGCCACGAACATCGGGCGCGCGGCAGCCGGCATTTGCGGGGCCAACCACGCACCCGCCCCTGCCGCCAGAGTCGATGCGGCAAACGCGCTGAGCCAGATGGCGAGCACCAGCCCCGGCGCCGCGCCCAAGGCCGTGGCCGGGCCGGAACCTGCCGCCAGGCGCGCCACGCGCACCCCATCCCTTCCCGCCGCGCCCAGCAGCAGAGCGGCAAGAAAGGAGAGGAAGAAGGCGGTCATCCCCGGCCCTTCATCATCGATGCAGTCATCAGCGGTGGTGAATGTGGAGCGGGTGAGGGGAATCGAACCCCCGTCGTCAGCTTGGGAAGCTGCTGCTCTACCATTGAGCTACACCCGCATTTGCGCCGCGCGGGGTGCCGATTGCCATGCGGGCGGCGGGCGGTCAATCGGCTTTCTCGCCGGCCTCGTGGCCGCAACATGGCCCCGCCTGGCCGCGCTTTTTTGTCACACTTCGTAATTGCCCCGCATTGACGGGTGGCACCCGCCGCAGAGTCTGGTTATGGAGCCGAGTCGAAGGGCCGCACGCTGGGGAGCTTTGAGCGCGCCTGCCGGATAACAAGGAGCTTATCATGCCTCTCGTCAACATGAAGCCGCTGCTGCGCCACGCGATGGACAACCATTATGCCGTGGCCGCATTTAACCTGGTCGATTACAACACCACCAAGGCGATGGTGAAGGCTGCCGAAGGGCTGAACGCACCCGTCATCTGCCAGACTTCGTCCAAGACGATCAAGTATTACAGCCACAAGGAAATCGTATCCTGGGTGCGCACCGTGGCCGAGGATTCGCCCGTGCCCGTGGTGCTGCATCTCGATCACTGCCACGACCTCGCCATGATCGAGGAATGTGCCCGCACTGGCTGGACGTCGATCATGATCGACGCGTCCGAGCTGCCGTTCGAGGAAAACCTCGCCCAGTCGCTGAAGGTGCGCGAAATCGCCGAGAAGTATGGCGTGGGCATGGAGGCCGAACTCGGCCAGATCATGGGCGTGGAAGACGACATGGTGGTGGACGAGGCGGACAGCGTGCTGACCGATCCCGAAGACGCCAAGCGCTTCTGCGACGCGCTCGACCTGTCGGCCTTTGCCTGTGCGGTCGGCACCGCGCACGGCTTCTACCACGGCGAGCCGAATGTGGATTTCGACCGGATCGCCGCGATCAACGCCGCCACCAAGACGCCGATGGCGCTGCACGGCGGCACCGGCCTGTCGGACGAAACCTTCGCCAAGGCGATTGCGCGCGGTGCGGCCAAGATCAACATCTCGACCAATCTCAAGCATGTCTGGGTCAAGAGCTTCGTCGATTACCACCTCGCCAACCCCAAGGATTTCGAACCGCTGCGCGTGGGCGATGCGCAGTACCAGGCGTGCAAGGCCATGTTCGCGGGCTTTATCGAGAAGTTCGGCGGCAAGGATCAGGGCGCAGCCTTCCTCTCCAGCCAGATGCAAGCGGCTTGAGGGAGCGAACGCAGGGACATGTTCAAGGCCTTGATTTTCGATTGCGACGGCGTGCTGGTGGATACCGAGCGCGACGCGCACCGGGTTGGCTTCAATCTGGCGTTCAAGCAGTTCGGCATCGAAGCCGAATGGAGCGTCGAGCTTTACGCCCGCCTGCTGCTGACCGCGGGCGGGAAGGAGCGCATGACGGTCTATTTCGACGAATTCGGCTGGCCTGAGGATCAGGTCGTCAAATTCGGCGGAAAGCAGGAACTGATCGCTGCGCTGCACAAGGAAAAGACGCGGCTCACCAGCGAGATAGTGGCCGATCTGCCGGTGCGGCCCGGCATCCTGCGCATCATCGACTGTCCGTCGTCAGAACATTTGGCGCAGATCGCGGCGTAAATTTGCGGAGTGCGGGCCTCGTCTGGGTTTGGGTTTTAGGCGGCGAGCTTGCGGTGTTGCAAGCGCCGATATTCGATGGTCTGTCGCTTGATCCTTTCGCGCTGTTTGATGATGGCTGGTGCCCTGCCGAAGTAGGCGTCTGCAGGCGTCACGTTGTTCAGGCTCTCGTGGTAGCGCCGGTGGTTGTAGTGCTCGACGAAGGCCTCGATCTGGGCTTCGAGGTCGCCGGGCAGGAAGTAGTTTTCCAGGAGGATGCGGTTTTTCAGGGTCTGGTGCCAGCGCTCGATCTTGCCCTGGGTCTGGGGGTGCATCGGGGTGCCGCGCACGTGGCTCATCTGGTTGGCCTCGATGTATTGCGCCAGTTCCCCCGCGATGTAGCTGGGGCCGTTGTCGCTGAGCAGCCGGGGCTTGTGCAGCACCGTGGCGCAGTCGCAGCCGGAAGCTGCCAAGGCCAGATCCAGCGTGTCGGTCACATCCTCGGCGCGCATGTTGGTGCACAACTTCCAGGCGATGATATAGCGCGAGAAGTCGTCGAGCACCGTCGACAGATACATCCAGCCCCACCCAATGATCTTGAAGTAGGTAAAATCGGTCTGCCACATCTCGTTCGGCCGGGTGGTCTTGGTGTGGAACTGATCGGCCGCTTTCACCACGACGTATGCCGGGCTGGTGATCAGATCGTGGGCTTTGAGCAGGCGGTAGACCGTGGCCTCGGACACAAAGTATTGGCGTTCATCGGTAAATCGCACTGACAGCTCGCGTGGGGACAGCTCGCTGTAATCCAGTGCCATCTCGACGATCTGATCCTGCACCTCAGGCGCGATGCGGTTCCACACCCGGCTCGGCGCGGAGGGGCGATCTTCCAGCGCCTCCGGCCCACCTTCGAGGTAGCGATCATACCAGCGGTAGAAGGTCCGGCGGGCGATGCCGAGCTGGTCCAGCGTGCGCTTGGCAGGCAGGTGCGACTGC
>NZ_JBANRN010000013.1:0-100709 GCF_037154155.1 Alteraurantiacibacter lauratis | reverse complement strand
TCGCCAGAAACTTCCTATCCGCCGTATGCCTTGCCGCCGCCGTGGCTTTCTGGCTCTGATTGAGTCTCGACCCTAATAAACACCCCTCCACATCAATATACGTCATGCCCTCGTGACGATCATTCGTAATTTCAGAGCAGGATCAGTTGAAGACTGAGAGGCCCTCGTTTGCCAAAACCTTGATCTCGTAGCCCTCCGTTTTCAGGGCTTCGGCGAAGGCGATCGGGTCGAAATAGACGCAGAGCTTCTTGCCAGCTCCGATCCCTTCAGGCTTGATCGTGACGATGTCGAATGCATATTCGCGAAGACGTTTCAGGGCCGTGTTGATTTCTCCCGGCCCCAAGCCCGCTGAAGTGGCCCAGTCCGCCTTCTGCATGGCGAGACATTCGCCGTCGTTGCCCTTCCATTTGGGCTCAATGACCCGCCAGAGGTGTGCCATACGATAGAGCAAGGCTGCTGCTGCCAAATCGCCACCGACTATCGCTCTACAGCGTGCCAGGTAGCCGGGGCTGGACATGCGGAGCTTACCCTTCATCCGCTCCTTGATCTTAGCAGCCTGCGTCTGCTTGCTGGGGGGAGCCTTGGCATCCTTCGCCTTGGTCTTCCCTTTGGACAGATGCTTCTCCACCTCAGCCTTCGCTTTGGCTTTGGACAGGAATGGGGTCACTTTGGTCATAGGTAATCTCCTTCTCGATTGAACAGAAGGAGCACCGGGGATACATGAGATGGTGGTAGTCAGCGTCACCCCGGCGCTCGCGAAAACCCTCACCCGGCAAGGTGGGGGTTTTCTGGTTTCAGGGATGATGCGCGCTAACAGACCAGGCTCGCGGTTTACCGAGCTTTTGTATCTCTTTGAAATCTATAGGCTGAAAAAGCGATCGTTTTACAGCTAAATCACTGAAATACAGTGATACAATCTTGCTTTGGGAGCAGAGGGTCGCAGGTTCGAGTCCTGTCTCCCCGACCATTTCGCCACCTTGTCAACGCTAGGGGCCGCCCCTGTCTATCGAGGAGGCGGCCCCGGTGAAGTCAGCTATCAGGTCGGTCCTGTCAGAAGCGCAGCGAGCCGCTCACCCGGAAGCCCTGCGTCCGCAGGTTGGTGCTGCTGGGCCGCAGATCGGTGCCTTCGGGATTGTCGAGCAGGAAGGGATTGGTCGGCCCTGCCGTGCCCGGCCCCACTTCAACCAGATAGTTCCGGTCGCGGTAGGACGAGCGCAGATATTCCGCGCCCAGGGTGATGCTTGGCGAAAGGGCAAATTCCACGCCGCCGCCATACTGCCAGCCGCGACGCAGCTTGTCGTCATTCACCTCGGTGAAGCTGTTGGCGGTGTTGGTGGTGGCAAAGCTGTGGTCGATCTTCGCCCAGGATACGCCGCCCGTGCCATAGACCAGCACGCTTTCATCCAGGACGAACCCGGCGCGGGCACGCGCGCTCAGCGCATAATCCATCTCGCGCGAGACGGTGTAGCTGGCGGGCGTGGTGGAAAAGCCCGTGGTGCTGTCGGTCACTTCGCTGCGGCTGATTTCGGCAATGCCGCCGACCAGGAACGGGCCGCCGCCAACGCGCATATCGTAACCCACGCGTGCGCCATATTCGGCCCCGCGCCCTTCCCTCAGGCAGGGCCGCGTGGCTCCATCCACGCCGCTGTTGCAGAAACCGGGGCCAAAGGCGTTCTCGCCCGTCGCTGTGCGCACGGTGTCGTCGAACGCGCCATCGCGGTCGGTATCGAAAACGAGGCTGTCTGCAGCCTGATCGCGCACGGCATTCAATCCGCCGAAAACGGAGACATAGGGGCCCTGAAAGGCATCCTGTGCAGCAGCGGGAGAGGCAATGGCTGTGCATGCCAAGGCTGCGCCTGCGAGAAGAAAATATTTGGCGGTCATGGTAACCTTTCAATCAATCAAACGCGTTTCCCGTCCGCCTTTCCAACCGGCAAGACGCGCCGCTGTTCCCCGAATTGTCAGGCAGATCACATCGCCCCAGCGCAAATCGGGCCATCAGGAGCGATGCATTTTCGTATGGAGCGCCTGTGCCATTAGGCTTGCCGCCTTGCGCCTTAACCCCTATCTGCGCGGGCAAATCACCCACACTCCCGTTTACCCGAAGGACGACGCATGGCCGCCCAATACGCCTATGTCATGAAGGACATGACCAAGACTTTTCCCGGTGCGCAAAAGCCGGTGCTGTCGAACATCAACCTGCAATTCTATCAGGGCGCCAAGATCGGCATTGTCGGCCCCAACGGCGCGGGCAAATCCACGCTGATGAAGATCATGGCAGGCGTGGACAAGGATTTCACCGGCGAGGCATGGCCCGGCGAAAACATCACCGTAGGCTATCTGCCGCAGGAGCCGGAGCTCGACCCGGCCAAGTCGGTGCTCGAAAATGTGAAGGACGGCGCGCGGCACATTGCCGACATGGTTGACCGTTTCAACGAGATCAGCGCGCTGATGTGCGAGCCGGATGCCGATTTCGAGGTGCTTGGCGCTGAAATGGGCGAGTTGCAGGACAAGATCGACGCGGTGGACGGCTGGACGCTGGACAACCAACTCGAAGTGGCGATGGAAGCACTGCGCTGCCCGCCGTCGGATGCTTCGGTGGAAAACCTTTCGGGCGGCGAAAAGCGCCGCGTCGCGCTCACCCGCCTGCTGATCCAGAAGCCGTCAATCCTGCTGCTGGACGAGCCGACCAACCACCTCGACGCCGAAAGCGTGCAGTGGCTGGAAAACCACCTCAAGGAATATGCCGGCGCCGTGCTGATGATTACGCACGACCGCTATTTCCTCGACAATGTGGTGGGCTGGATCCTCGAACTCGACCGGGGCAGCTATTACCCCTACGAGGGCAATTATTCGACCTACCTCGAAAAGAAGGCCAAGCGTCTGGAGCAGGAAAGCCGCGAGGAAAGCGGCAAGCAGAAGGCGCTGCAACGCGAACTCGAATGGATCCGGCAGACCCCTGCCGCGCGCCAGAGCAAGAGCAAGGCGCGAATCCGCAAGTTCGAGGAATTGCAGAACGCGCAGGAAAACCGCGCCGTGGGCAAGGCGCAGATCGTCATCCAGGTGCCCGAACGCCTTGGCGGCAAGGTGATCGAGGCGAAGAACATCTCGAAGGCTTACGGAGACAAGCTGCTCTTTGAAAACCTCTCCTTTACCCTGCCGCCGGGCGGCATTGTCGGCGTGATCGGGCCGAACGGCGCGGGCAAATCCACGCTGTTCAAGATCATCACCGGGAAGGAACAGCCCGATTCGGGCACGATCGAGATCGGATCGACCGTGCATCTGGGCTATGTCGACCAGAGCCGCGACCATCTGAACCCGGCCAATAATGTGTGGCAGGAAATCAGCGACGGGCTCGATTACATGAAGGTCAACGGGCAGGATGTCTCCACCCGTGCCTATGTCGGCGCGTTCAATTTCAAGGGGCAGGACCAGCAGAAGAATGTCGGCAAGCTGTCGGGCGGTGAACGCAACCGCGTGCACATGGCCAAGATGCTGAAGCAGGGCGGCAACGTGCTGCTGCTCGACGAACCGACCAACGACCTCGATGTCGAAACGCTGGGCGCGCTGGAAGATGCGATTGAAAACTTCGCGGGCTGCGCCGTGGTCATCAGCCACGACCGCTTCTTCCTCGACCGCCTCGCCACGCACATTCTGGCGTTTGAAGGCGACAGCCATGTCGAATGGTTCGAAGGCAACTTTGCGGCATATGAAGAAGACAAGCGCCGCCGGATGGGCGACGCGGCGGATCGGCCGACGCGGTTGGCGTATAAGAAGCTGACGCGGTGAAATAAGGTCGCCAACGTTATTTTTGCCAACTTACGTTATTGACCAAGCTGATCGCAGCACAGCAGCACGCTGATTTGCTGAAGTGTTAGCGCCTTGCACAGGAACAACTTGGTGAAATCCCGCCCCCATTGGCGGGTTTGTGGCAATCGGCCCGATTGGGCCGATTTCACAAACACCTCTGATAGTCATTCCTGCAGTTTCAAAGGCGTTGATATACGATTGTGCAGGGTTGCAATTGCGAAATTGACCGTATCGCATTGCGATTATCGCTACACCGCAACCACTATTCAAAATATTATCAACGGCTATTTGTTCGTTGATTGAGACTTCCTGTAACGATCTAATTTCAACCCATACCGGTCGAACGATCCGAGGCGTACCAATCTCCACATTAATGGCGCCACGGACCCGAGCACCCGTCAACGCCCTAATCGTGGCTGATTTTCCAGCAGCACCATTGGCGACTACCAAAAATACATCAACCATGATCAACCCCCCCAACTTTTAGTCTGTTAAGGCACTACTTCTATCAAATACAGCAATCAATCAAGGCACCACCCACATCCCCTGCCACCCGGCCCCGGCGCGCACGAATTGCGCGCGGCGGTGGCCGTCATGGGCGAGCAGGAGCCAGTCGAAGGCGTCCACTTCCACCATCAGCAGGGCGAAGTTTTCGCGGGCGGGCAGCAATTGTTCCTCGCTGGGGCGCACGCCCTCGACTTCTGCCGGGAGGCCGCTGGTCGGCCCATCGGACGCGCTGCCGGGGGCGGCCACAGCGAGGTAGCAGCGGCGCGCATATTCGCTGGATGCGGCCCAGGCCGATTCCACCTGTTCGCCCTGCGTCAGAATATGGCCCTGCCCCTTGGCGCGGATCTGGATTCGGGCATCGGGATCGTGGAACAGCAGGCCTACACGCGCGCCTTCTCCGATCTGCCTGACCTTGGCCGAACGGGCATCGGTATGCAGCCGCAGCGTTGCGGTGCGGGCGTCCCAGCCGCGCAGCACCATCATGCGCACATCGGCATCGACCGTGCCCACCACCGGCGTGTGCATCGGGGAACGACGGTTGGAGGCAGCTTCCGCAAGGCTCTTGCGGATATCCTCTTCGATCTGGTCCAGCGTTTCGAACATGGACCGCGCTTTCGGCTTGTGCAGGGTCATCGGCAACATGGACCTTCGTTCATGGACACAATTCAAAAAATGAACAATTGGCTGTCAGCCCGGTTCAGAGATGCGACAGGCCGACTCGAATAAACGCCTCTCTATAAACACCGCTTCCACTCGGCGGCTCGTTTGTGGAGGACGCCATGTACACATTTTCTTCGCTCTTGAAATCGAGTGGAATTGCCGCGTTGGCCATTGCCATTGCCGCGCCCGCCATTCCCGCTACCGCCTTTGCGCAGGATCGTCCGCAGCGCGGCGAATGGCGCGGGGGGGATCGGGGCAATGGTGAGCGGGCCGCACCGCAGGGCCGCAGCGGCGGCGGTGAACGCTCCGGCCGCAGCGAAAGCCGGTCGCAGCCGCAGGCCCAACCGCAAGTTCAGGCACAGCCGCAATCCCGGCCCGTGGCCCAGGCCCGGCCAGACACTCGTGGCAGCGATCGCGGCAATCAAGGTGGCTGGAACGGCGATCGCGGCGGGGACCGGGCGAATGGCGGAAGCTGGAACGGCGACCGTAGCCGGCCAGACCGCGGCCAGGCGCAGAACGCTCCTTCGGCACCGCCCCCCGCTACCTCTCCGCATCGCCAGCCCGAACAGGCCCGCACCCCGCAGCGCCAGACCAACCCCTATGTCGTGCAGACCGATGGTCGCCGCCGGATCGATACCGACCGCACGCGTGACCAGAACTGGGATCGGGATCGTAATTGGGATCGCGACCGTGACCGGGATCGTAATTGGGATCGGGATCGCAACAACGGCAATTGGAGCGGGCGCGACCGGGATTACCGCGACAATGACCGCAACCGCGATTACCGCGACCGGGATCGCAACGGCTCCTACCGCGACGGATACCGCGATGCGCGGCGCGATTACCACCGGTGGGATCGCCAGCGCTGGCGCAATGACCGGCGCTATGACTGGTACAATTACCGCTACAGCAACCGGAATGTCTATCGGCTGGGTGCCTATTACGCGCCCTATCGCAATTACAGTTACCGGCGGCTGAGCATCGGCTTCTATCTGGACAGCCTGTTCTTCGGCAGCCGCTACTGGATCAACGATCCGTGGCAGTACCGCCTGCCCGCCGTCTACGGCCCCTATCGCTGGGTCCGGTATTATGACGATGTGCTGCTGGTGGACACCTATACCGGCGAAGTGGTCGACGTGATCTACGACTTCTTCTGGTAGCAATCCGCTGCCGGAAGAGTGGCCGGCACCCGGAGCCCCCGCCCTGTCACAGGGGCGGGGGTTTTCTGTTGCGCAAAGGCCAGGGCTTTGGAAAAAGAGCGGGCATGACCCTCGCCACCAAGCCCGAATTCCTGAAGGATCAGCCAAACCTGCGCAAGGTGGGCAAGGAGGTGCGCCAGCGGCTGGCGGATAACCCCAACGTCTGGAAAGTGCCCACCGACAAGGCCGAAATTTTCGCCGTGGCCGATTTCATGACGGCGGAGGAATGTGCGCGAATGATCACCATGATCGACGAAGTGGCGCGCCCCTCCACCGTGTTCGATCTCAGCTACAAAGATGGCTTTCGCACCTCCTATTCGGGCGATGTCGATCCCTATCACCCTTTCGTGAAGATGATCGACCGGCGGCTGGACGATCTGATGGGGATCGAGCCCAGCTTTGGCGAGACGATCCAGGGCCAGCGCTATATGCCGGGGCAGGAATTCAAGCCGCATCACGACTGGTTCCACCCCAATACCAGCTATTGGGAAATCGAAACCTCGCGCGGCGGCCAGCGCGCGTGGACCGCCATGGTCTATCTCAACAATGTGGAGGAAGGCGGCAGCACCGATTTCACCGATCTCGGCATGTCGATCGAGCCGAAACAGGGTGTGCTGTTGCTGTGGAACAATGCCGATGAGGGCGGGCTGCCCAACCCCGCCACCATCCATGCAGGTCGCCCGGTCGTGCGAGGCGTGAAATATGTCATCACCAAATGGTATCGCGCCAAGAAATGGCGCTGACCTGACTGCCTAGCCGCGGGTTGATCGCAATTCCTGCGCAAGATGTTCAATCTTGCGCGACAGGCGCAGGATTTCCAGCTGCGTGCGCAGGTTCACCTCGTAATCGTGACGCGCGGTAATGCGGTCCTTTGCCGCCTGCCGGTTCTGGCTCATCAGGATGACGGGCGCCTGCACCGCGGCCAAGGTGGACAGCATCAGGTTGAGGAAAATGTAGGGATAGGCGTCGAAGGGATCGAGGCCGATAACTTCAAGCACCCGCGAATTGAGCAACATCCAGCCCAGCAGGACGACGGCAAAACCGATGATGAAACCCCAGCTGCCGCCAATCGCTGCCACCTTGTCCGCCAACCGATCTGCCCGCGTAGCATGGGCCTCCGCGGCTTCATCCGCATCGCTGCCAGTGAACGTGCCCGACGCCACCCGGCGCAGCACCCGCTGCTCGTCAGTGGCCAGATCCTCAAAATCGCGGCCCAGCAATTCACGGGCCAGGTGACGCGGATCTTCGGTGTGCGACATTGCGAAGGCTTCCTAGCTGGCCAGCGCCTCGGCAATCAGGCGGCGGGTGTTGGCTATGCCATAGAGCGCGATGAAGCTGCCCATGCGCGGCCCCTGTTCGCTGCCCAGCAGCGTTTCATACAGCGCACGGAACCAGTCGCGCAGCGATTCAAAGCCGTATTCGGCCTTCTTGCCGATCTCGTAAACCTGCGTCTGCAATTCCTCGGCGGTGGTATCTTCGGGCACGCCCGCCAGCCATGCATCGAGTTCGCGCAGGGCTGCCGCTTCGTTTTCGGCAGGCGCGCGGCGCTTCAACGTGGGGGCCACGAAATCGCGGTTATAGGCCAGCGCCTTTTCGACAAGACGGTAAAGATCGGGATGATCGTCCGGATCGGCATCGCCGATGTAATTGCCAAGGTAATTCCACACCTGCGCGTGCGTTGCCCCTGCCCCCAGCACGCCCACCAGATTGAGCAGCAGGCCAAAGCTGACCGGCAGGCTGTCGCCTGCTCCCTTCACATGGCCATCGCTGTCCTTGCCCATGGCGTGCAGCAGGTGCCAAGCGGGATTGCCCAGCCGCTTGTCCCATTCCTGCCCCGGAATGGCGGCGCGGAACTGCCAGTATTCGTCCACCGCGCGCGGGATTACGCCAACATGCAGCTGCTTGGCGCTCTTGGGATTGGCGTAGAGATAATGACCCAGGCTTTCCTCGCTGCCATAGGTCAGCCATTCCTCGATGCTGAGGCCGTTGCCCTTCGACTTGGAAATCTTCTCGCCATTGGCATCGAGGAACAGCTCGTAAATCATGCCTTCGGGCTTGCGCCCGCCCAGCACCTCGACAATGCGGCCTGATTGGGTGACGCTGTCGGTCAGGTCCTTGCCGCACATTTCGTAATCGACGCCCAGCGCATACCAGCGCATCGCCCAGTCGACTTTCCACTGCAGCTTGGCATTGCCGCCGAAGATGCAATGCTCGATCAGCTGCCCCTCATCCTCGAACCGGACAATCCCGGCCTCGGCATCGACCACTTCCACCGGCACCTGCAACACCACGCCGCTGGTCGGGCTGACGGGCAGGACGGGCGAGTAGGTGCGGCGGCGTTCCTCGCGCAAAGTGGGCAGCATGATGGCCATGATCGCGTCGTATTTGCGCAGCACCTGCCGCAGCGCCTCGTCGAACGCGCCCGAATTGTAGCGGTCTGATGCCGAAACGAATTCGTAATCGAAACCGAACTGGTCAAGGAAATCGCGTAGCCGCGCATTGTTGTGGTGGGCAAAGCTTTCGTGCGTGCCGAAGGGGTCGGGTATCCGGCTCAGAGGCTTGCCCAGATGGCCTGCCAGCATGTCCTTGTTGGGCACATTGTCGGGCACCTTGCGCAGGCCGTCCATATCGTCGCTGAACGCCACCAGCCGCGTGGGCGCCGGCGCGCCGCCTTCGCTCGCCACGATTTCATAGGCGCGCCGCACCAGCGTGGTGCGCAGCACTTCCTGAAACGTGCCGATATGCGGCAGGCCGCTGGGGCCATAGCCGGTTTCGAACAGCGCAGGCACGCCATCGGGCTTGGCCCCGCCGAAGCGTTTCACCAGCTTCATCGCCTCCTGCATGGGCCAGGCCTTGGACACACGGGCGGCGGAGATCAGCGCATCGTCGAACATGGGCGGGGGCTATTGCGCCAAAGCGGATAGCTTGCAAGCGCCCGCTGTGGCGGTCGGTGCAGATTGCGACATATTCGCCGGTTGCCTTCGCGGCCATCTGTGGCAGTCTGGCGGGCGGAGAGAACTGGGGGGAGACAAGAAGGATGGCGCGCAAGGCCTATCCCGACATACCGCTGTTTCGGTATGCCTACACGCCGCTGAGCGAGGCCGAAGTGGCGCAGAAGCTGGCACCCGCCGCGCTGGCGGGGCCGCAAAGCGCGAGCGAGCTGGAAGAAATCGCGCCGCAGCGTCTGTCCTTTGTGGCGAGTGATGGAACGCGGCTGACCTGGCAGTTCAGCAGCGGCCGGCAAGTGGCGCTGGAGGGGGAGCGCAGCGGAGGGTACGGTGCGCTGACGGTCGATCACATCACGCTGATCGCACATCTGATACCCGGCACGCGGCGCGGCTATGCGCTGGCATGGGACCGTCACGACAACCGCGCCACCGTGTTCGAGCTCTGGTTCGGCACCCCCGGCCCCGCGCCGCAACCGCGCGAAGTCAACCGCGCCATCTGGCATGGGGTTATCGAGGGCGGCCCGTCTCCGACCGGCGAAATGCATGCCCCCACGGGCCGGGTGCAGGGCCGCGCGATCATGTGGGCCGAGGACACCGGCAACCGCACGGTGGATTATTACGCCTCCTCCGCCTTTTCGCACTGGGTAGAGCTCGACCGCAGCGACGAAGGGCGCGGCTATTCCGGCCCGTCCGATTACATCAAGCTGACCGAGGATCTCTATCTCTACACCCGCACCGAGGCCGAGTTTTCGGGCCTGTGGCATATGCTGGTGATGGACGCGAACCGGCTGCAAGCGGCAGGGCTGCGGCTGGGGTTCGACGGGCTCGATACCCTCGAATATTACATGTTCCGCGGCACGGGCGAATGGCTGGGCCAGATCGCCAATTTCATGAAGTTCGAGGATGTGAGCGGCGATCCGCTGGCCATGCCCGACGGGCCGAAGGGCGCGCGGCGCGTGTATCGGCCGCTCGAAACCATGGACAAGATGACGCCAGCAGAAGTGAACGCCGCCGTTGCCGCCAGCACCCATGTGTTCGACCGGGCGAGCGCCATGGCCGGCCACGGCCTGCCGCCCAGCGGCGCGCTGGCGGGAAAGGCATTCGCGGTGCATTACGACGGCGGGCCAGTGATCGAATACCGCTTCACTGCCCACGACGAATTGCAATGGCGCGAAGGCGGCGGCGCGTGGACCACGGCGCGCTACAACGCATGGGAAAATATGCCCGGCGTGTTCATCTTCGGGCATCTGCTGGCAGGCAAGCCCGACCATGACGGGCACGTGGTGGTGGCCGATCTGGACAGCGGCAAGGCCACCTGTTTTCGCGGCTATCTCAACACGCCCTACTTCGCCAACGAGGCGGGTGCGCAGACCATGTTCGGAAAGCTGGTGGGCGAAGGCATCCCCGACCCCGGCAATGCGCGGCACGAACGCACGACAGACCTTTTGGGCAGTGCGTTTACCTGGTCCTACTCGCCGGGCCTTACCTCGATGCATGTCTATTCCAGCCCCAACACGGTGAGCTGGGTGATCTTCACCCCGTCTGGCCACGGCGGCGCGCAATGGAGCGGCAGCGGCGATTATGTGAAGATCCGCGACCAGCTCTATTTCGTGCGCTGGCAGGAGGAGGCATGCAACGGAACGCTGGGCACGATCCTCATCAATATGCGCACCATGCATGACAGCGGGATTGGCTATCACTGCGGAAAAAACGGCCTCAGCATGAGCCCTGTGGGCGCCTATGCCCGCCTTGCCGGGCGCTGGGATGTGGCGAAATATCTGGGCACCAAGCGGGGAGGATATGCGGTATGAGCACTCTGGCGACAAACCGGCGCGATATTCTGAAGCTGGGCGCGCTGGCGGCTGCCCCGCTCGCCGCGCTGGCTCCGGCAGGGGCACTGGCGACGCAGGCTGGGGCGAATGCCGAGGCAGAACTTGGCAAGATCACCGCATTGATGCGCGATGCGGTGCGCCGCTTCAACGCGGGCGGCGTGGCGGCCTGTGCGGGCCTCGCAAGCTGCGGCGATGCGCTCGCCCTTCCCGGCGATATCCGCGCCTTGCGCCTCGCCGGAGAGGCCGACCCTGAGGTCGCGCTGGCCGATGATCAGATGACCGCGCACTGGTCGCACCCTGCCACAGCGGTGCGTGAACACGCCTTTGCTGGCGACAGCACGGCCGAGCGGATGGCCCGCTTTCAAGGGAACGCGGCCGCGCAGAGTGAAACCGCGGTAACACTGGTAGCCGAGATGTGGCGCAGGGCGGATGGCTGGACAATCAGCCGCCTCTATCTCGCCTGACAGAACCATGATCCGGGAGAGAGACATATGAAAAACCGTGCCGCTGTCAGCCTGACAGCGATCCTTGCCACAGGAGCGCTGGCCGCCTGCACCAGCGAGGGAAGCAATGCCCCCGCAACGCTTACCGCAACGCCGCAGCAATGCGCCGATTTCGACACCGCCGTCCTGGACGCGCAGGATGCCAGCACACGCTGGGTGGAGGCAGCCGAGGGCGCGCCGGCCTATTGCGAAATCACCGCCACGCTGACTCCTGCGGAAGGCTCCACCATCGGCGTGGTCTATCGCCTGCCCGCCGAATGGAACGGCAAGCTGCTGGGCCTTGGCGGCGGCGGCTGGGCGGGCAATGTCACCATTCAGGCCGCGACGGATGGTCTTTCCAAGGGCTATGCCACGCTGCAAACCGATGGCGGCAATCCGGGCACCGATGTCTGGGCCAATAGCTGGGTGGCCGAGCGCCCCGCCAGTGCAGAGGATTTCAGCCACCGCGCGATCCATGAAATGACCGTGGCCGGCAAGGCCGTCGCCGCCGCCTTTTACGGCCAGCCGCACCGCCGCGCCTATTTCCAGGGCTGTTCCACCGGCGGACGCATGGCGCTGATGGAGGCGCAGCGTTACCCCACCGATTACGATGCGATCATTGCGGGCGCGCCAGTCTATACCTTGCAGGTGCAGACCAGCGCGGTCTTCCGCAACCAGACCTTTGCTGCCGGTGGAGGCGCGGCGGGTTTCAGCGAGGGCGATCTGCAACTGGTGCAGGCCGCCGTGCTGGCGCAATGCGATGCGGCGGACGGGTTGGCCGACGGCATTGTGAACGATCCGGCATCATGCAACTGGCAACCGCGCGCCCTGCAATGCACCGGGACCAAGACCGACCAGTGCCTGACCGCGCCCCAGGTGACCGCGCTGCAAACCGCCTATGACGGCATTCGCGCGTCGGACGGCAGCTGGGCCATGCATCCGATGCGGCGCGGCGGCGAGGCGAGCTGGGGCTTCTTTGTCGGCACCGCCGGCACCGGGGCCGATCCCACCGGTGGCGGCGGGTTGGGCAATCTCTTCCCGCTGTTCTTTGGGCCGGGCAATGCGGTGACGCTGGCCAATTTCAACGATGCGAATTACCTGACTGTTCGCACCAGCCCCTTTGCCGAAATGTACGAAGCGAAAAATCCGGACCTCTCGGCCTTTTTCGCCAATGGCGGGCGGCTGTTGCTGTGGCACGGGGAAAACGATGCCGGGCCCAGCCCCGTGCTCTCGCTGGATTACGCGCGGGCGGTGATGGCGGCCAATCCGGCCGCGGCAGACCAGTTCCGCTATGTCACGCTGCCGGGCGTCGGCCATTGCCGCGGCGGACCGGGCGCGGATCTGGTCGATTACATTTCCGCGATGGACGATTGGGTGGAAAGCGGCCGCGCGCCCGATCGGCTGATCGGCACGAAGGAGGACGGATCGCTCACCCGCGCGCATTGCGCCTGGCCCAATGTGGCGCGCTATTCCGGATCGGGCGATGCCAACGATCCGGCAAGCTGGCAGTGCATGGCGCGCAGCAGCTGATCGGCAAGTGAAGGGGCAGCGCTCCGCAAGGATTCGCTGCCCCACCTCGCCTTCCTCCCCACCGGGGATAACAGTGGAAAGGACGGGAGGAACACCTCGCAAACGCCAGAACTTGCCTCCGGTTCCAAAGAAAATGCCGCCTTCAATGCGTTTACTTTTCGTTCCGGGTAGCGATAGTGGCCTGTGATGGCCGAAACCGCCCCTTACCCTGCCCCATTGGCCTTGCCTGCGATCCATGCGAGCCATGCGGGGTGCTGGCTGCGGCGCGGCGAGCGCACCGAAGGCGTGGGCAAGGGCGAGGCAGTGATGGTCGCTGCCGATTCGCCGCTGCTGATGATCAATGCGCCGCTGTTGGCCACGCGGCTGGGCTACCCCGATCTGTCGGGCCTTGATCTGCTGGAACTGTTCGCCTTCATCCATCCCGCGCGCTTCTGCGTCCCCACGCCGCGCGGCCTTGCCCATGCGCTCGGTCTGGCCGAACCGGCGGGCGACGATGATGTGCCGCGCTTCCTGCAAGTCGCTGGCGCTGCGCTGCTCACGCGCCTGACCGATCCCGCCTGGCCGGAGCGGGAGGGGGCGTGGAGCGCGCTGCAATCGCTCGCCCGCCTGCGCTGGAGCTGGGCGGGCGTCATCGCCCCGCATCTGGCGCGGCCTGACAGCGCCGAAAAATGGTTGTTCTCGCGCCTGCCTGAATGGGAAGAGGCTGGCGAACGGCCCCAGCCTGCGCAGATAAGGCTGGAGGATGCCGCGGTAGACGCGCGCCTCGCCGCGCTGACAGGCGAAGGGGCCGAACGGCGCGAGGGACAGCGCAGCTTTGCCCGCGCCGCCGCGCAGATTTTCGCGCCCCGCACCCGCCGCGATGCGCCCAATATGCTGCTGGCGCAGGCCGGCACCGGCATCGGCAAGACGCTGGGCTATCTGGCCCCCGCCTCGCTGTGGGCACAGGCATCGGGCGGCACCGTCTGGGTTTCGACCTACACCAAGAACCTGCAACGCCAATTGCGCAGTGAAAGCGCGCGCGCCTGGCCCGAACGCCGCCCTGACGGCACCCGCCCGGTGGTGATCCGCAAGGGGCGGGAGAATTACCTGTGCCTGCTCAATCTGGAAGATGCGCTGCAAGGCGGTTTTGGCGGGCGCGCGGCGGTGATGGCGCAACTGGTCGCGCGCTGGGCGGCTTATAGCCAAGATGGCGACATGATCGGCGGCGATCTGCCCGGCTGGCTGGGCACGCTGTTCCGCAGCCGCGCCATTCGCAGCCTGACCGACCAGCGCGGCGAATGCATCTATGCCGGGTGCCCGCATTACCGCAAATGCTTCATCGAACGCGCTGCCCGTGCCAGCGCCGGGGCCGATCTGGTCATCGCCAACCACGCGCTGGTGATGGTGAACGCCGCGCGCGGACGCGATCATGCGCAGCGCCCCACGCGCATCATCTTCGACGAAGGGCATCATGTGTTCGATGCGGCCGACAGCACCTTTTCCGCCGCGCTGACGGGCGCGGAGGCGGTGGAGCTGAAACGCTGGCTTCTGGGGCCGGAACGCGGATCGAAGGGCCGCCGCCGGGGCCTTGCCGCACGGTTGGCCGATGTGGCGAGTTACGACGAGGCGGGCGGCAAGGCGGTGGCCGCCGCCTGCGACGCCGCAGAAGCCCTGCCCTCGCAAGGCTGGCTGCAACGGCTGGCGGAAGGGCAACCCTCCGGTCCGCTGGAGGAGCTGTTCGCCGCGGTGCGCGCGCTTACCTATGCCCGCGACGAAAGCGGGCAGGATGCAGGCTATGCGATAGAGACCGAGGCCGCGCAGCTGGACGGGGCCTTTGTCGAACTGGCGCAGCAAGCCGCCGCCGCGCTGGCCGACATCCGCCTGCCGCTGATCCGGCTGGGCGTGCGGCTCGAAGCGTTGCTGGCCGAAGGGCCGGACTGGCTCGACGGGCAAGGCCGCGCCCGCATCGAAGGTGCGCGCGGATCACTTGCCTGGCGCATCGATCTGCTTGCTGCGTGGGAAGCGCTGCTGGGCCGCATGGGCGGGCCGGCTGACCCGGATTTTGTCGATTGGCTGGCGGTCGAGCGATCCGATGCGCGCGATTACGATGTGGGCCTGCACCGCCATTATCTCGATCCGACGAAACCCTTTGCCCACACCGTGCTGGCGGGCACGCACGGCGTGATGATGACCAGCGCCACCCTGTGCGACCGGGGGGCGGAGGGGCCGGACTGGGCGGGCGCCGTGGCCCGGTCGGGCGCCGCCCACCTCGACATCGCCCCGCAGCTGGCAGAGGCAATCAGCCCTTTCGATTACGCCAATGCCGCCGAAGTGCTGATCGTGACCGATGTGGCCAAGGGCGATCTGGCCGCGCTGGCGGGTGCCTATGCCGCAATCATCGATGCCTGCGGCGGCGGGGTGCTGGGCCTGTTCACCGCGATCCGCCGCCTGCGCGCCGTGCATGGCCGCATTGCCGACCGGCTGGCGCGCGCCGGATTGCCCCTCTACGCCCAACACGTCGATCCCATCGATACCGGCACATTGGTGGACATCTTCCGCGACGATCCCGCCGCCAGCCTGCTGGGCACCGATGCCCTGCGCGACGGGGTGGACGTGCCCGGCGAAAGCCTGCGCTGCGTGGTGATGGAGCAGGTGCCCTGGCCCAAGCCATCGATCCTGCACCGCGCCCGCCGCGCGGCGAATGGCGGGGCCGCGCATGATGACCGGATCATCCGCGCCCGGCTTGCTCAGGCCTTTGGCCGGTTGATCCGCAGCAAGGATGACCGGGGGCATTTCATCGTCCTGTCGCCCGCCTTTCCCACCCGCTTCACCAGCGCCTTCCCTCCCGGAACGCCGGTGCTGCGCGTAACGCTGGAGGAGGCTTTGCATCGCGTGGCGCGCGCGAATCTGCTAGAGGACAGGAGCGCCGCCGTGGCGCAGGGAAACCCCGCCCGATGAAGCTCCTTGGTCTGTTGCGTCATGCCAAGTCCGATTGGGACGATCTGTCGCTGCGCGACTTCGACCGCGGGCTGAACGCTCGCGGGCGCAAAGGCGCGGCGCTGATGGGCACGCATATCGCCGCTTTGGGCCTTCCGTGGCAGCGCGTCATTGCCAGCCCGGCAGAGCGGGTGAAGCGCACATTGGATGCATCAGGCCTGGGCCTGCCGGTAACCTGGTGCGACAGCGCCTACATGGCCGATGCGGATACGCTGCTGGATTTGCTGCGCACCCAGGGCGGCAGTGATGAGGCGTTGCTGCTGGCCGCGCACAATCCCGGCTTGCAGGAACTCGCGCTCAAACTCGTTCCGCCCGAACAGGAAAGCGCGCTGTTTGACGAGGTGATGGCCAAGTTTCCCACGGCCGCGCTGGCGGTGTTCGAACTGGATATTGCCGATTGGGCCGGAATTGCGCCGGGTTGCGGCAGGCTCACCCATTTCGTGCGGCCGCGCGACCTTGACCCCGCACTGGGGCCACAGGGACGCGATTGAGGTTAGGCCGCGTCGAGCGCGCGGGCCAATCGCTGACGCAATTGCCGAAGGCGGCTGCGCACTTCGGCCACGGCTTCGGTTCCGGGGCTGGTTGCGGGTGCGGGTGCGGGTGCGGATGATGGCACGGTATCCGCAGCATGTCCCGCCGGTTTTTCAGAGAACGGCACCGCCGCCCTGCCTTCCAGTACGGCGCGCGCCCCTTTCAGCGTATACCCTTCGCGGTTGACCAACTGGTCAATCCTTTGCACCAGCGCCACATCTTCGGGGCGGTATAGCCGCCGCCCGCCGCTTCGCTTCAGCGGCTTCAGCATCGGGAACTGCTGTTCCCAATAACGCAGGATATGCTGACGAATGCCCAGCGCTGCGGCCACTTCCCCGATCGTGCGCATGGCGCCGGGCGCCTTGCTGTCAGCAAAAGGGGAAGCGGGCGGCGTGGTCATGTCAGGATCCTTGGGCGATCCGGTCCTTCAACTTGTGGCTGGCGCGGAACGTCATCACCCGGCGCGGCGTGATCGGCACTTCGACGCCGGTCTTGGGATTGCGGCCGATGCGCTGTTTCTTGTCGCGCAGGACAAAGCTGCCGAAGCCCGAAATCTTCACATTCTCACCCGCCGCCAGCGCATCGCTCATCTTGGCGAGGATCGCCTCGACCAGGTCAAGGCTTTCGGCACGCGAAAAGCCAAGCTTGCGGTTGATGGTTTCAGCCAGATCGGCACGTGTCAGCGTGCCCACGGATCGCATAGCGTCCATGCGTCCTCTCCCCTTGCAAAATGGCGCGACCCATTCCTCTTAGTGCAGCAATAAGAGCAGCTTGACAAGGATTACAAATTTGTTGCGCTCAGCCTTGTCGGAATACATTCCGCACGCGTTAGACGCGCATCAGGCTGGCACCCCAGGTGAAGCCGCCGCCCATCGCTTCCAGCACCACCAGATCGCCGCGCTTGATACGCCCATCGCGCCAGGCGGCATCGAATGCCAGCGGCACTGACGCGGCCGAGGTGTTGGCGTGCCGGTCCACCGTCACGATTACCCGCTCCATTGGCAGGCCCAGCTTGCGCGCGGTGGCATCCAGGATGCGGAAATTGGCCTGATGCGGCACCACCCAGTCAATATCGGCCGGACCATGGCCAGACTTTTCCAGCACATCTTCAAGCACTTGGGCAAGATTGTTCACGGCATGGCGGAACACTTCGCGCCCCTTCATCCGCATCAAGCCCACCGTCTGCGTGGTGGAAGGGCCGCCATCGGTAAACAGCAATTCGCGGTGTGAACCATCTGCGTGGAGCTGGCTGAACAATATGCCGCGCTCTTCGCCGGGCCCGGCATCTTCGGCACCCAGCACGAATGCACCCGCCCCATCGCCGAACAGCACGCAAGTGGTCCGATCCTCCCAATCAATCAGACGGCTCAAGGTCTCCGCCCCGATTACCAGCGCCTTTTTCGCCATGCCTGCCCGGATCATCGCGTCGGCCGTGGTCAGCGCGTAGAGGAATCCTGAGCATACGGCCGCCACATCAAAGGCGGGAAAGCCGCTCCCTCCTAATGCGTGTTGCACGATAGTGGCGGTGGAGGGAAAGGTCAGATCGGGCGTGCAGGTGCCCAGCACGATCAGATCAATATCGGCAATGGAAACGCCAGCATTTTCCAACGCGGCGCGAGCGGCAGCCGTGGCGAGCGTGGAGGTCGTTTCGCCCTCGCCCGCGAAATAGCGTTGGCCAATGCCTGTGCGCTCGCGAATCCACTCGTCGCTTGTGTCGACCGTCTGGGCCAGATCGTCATTGGTGACGCAGCGCGATGGCAAGGCGGAGCCGGAGCCGAGAAAGACGGAACGGATCATTTGGCGCTGCTTCCCTTGTCGCGCAGCTTTTCGGTGCCCAGTTCGGCCAGATCGGCGGTAATCCGCTCGGTCAGGCTTTCTTCCAGCAGGCGGGCTGCCACCGCCACGGCATTGGCCACGCCCTGCGTATTGGCGCTGCCATGCGATTTCACGATCACGCCGTTGAGGCCCAGAAAGACGCCGCCATTGTGGTTGTTGGGATCGAGATGATGGCGCAGCAGCTCGGTGGCCGGGCGCGAGACCAGAAAGCCGATCTTCGATCGCAGCGAGGAGGTGAAGGCATTGCGCAAGAGGTCGGTGACGAACCGGGCCGAGCCTTCGATGGCCTTGAGCGCGATATTGCCCGAAAAGCCATCGGTAACCACCACGTCCACTTCGCCGCGGTTGATCTTGTCGGCTTCGACAAAACCTTCGAACGACATGGCAAGCCCCGTGGCCGCACGCAGCGCACGGGCGGCGTCCTGCACGCTGTCGGTGCCCTTGATATCCTCGGTGCCGATATTGAGCAGGCGCACGCGCGGCGCGTCCTTGCCGGTGACAATGCGCGAATAGGCCGCGCCCATGATGGCAAACTGCACCAGGTTGCGCGCATCGCATTCGGTGTTGGCGCCCAGGTCGAGCATGACGACATCGTTGTCGCCCAGGCTGGGCATCAGCGCCGCGAGCGCCGGCCGGTCGATCCCCGGCATGGTGCGCAGCGCCAGCTTGCTCATCGCCATCAGCGCACCGGTATTGCCTGCGCTCACCGCCGCGCCGCAATCGCCGGTTTTGACGGCATTGATCGCAAGACCCATGCTGGTGGTCTTCGCACGGCGCAGCGCGGCGGTGGGCTTTTCATCGCCCGCCACCACATCATCGCAATGCAGGATTTCGGATGCGCCGCGCAGATTGGGGTGGTTATCCAGCGCGGCCTTGATCCGCACCTCGTCACCCACCAGCAGAAACTTGAACCGGTCGTGACGGCGGCGAGCAAGCGCAGCGCCTGACACCATCACGCGCACGCCTTCATCGCCGCCCATCGCATCGATCGCGATACGCGGCAGGCTCATAAGCGCAATTCCCCCGGAAACCTTAGAGCTTAAATGCCCTTGGGCTCGAGAATCTGGCGGCCGTTATAGTGGCCACACGCCGGGCACAGATTGTGCGGGCGCTTCAATTCGCCGCAATTGCCGCATTCGTGGAAAGCTTCCACCTTCAGCGCATCGTGGGCACGGCGGTTGCCGCGACGATGCGGCGACGTTTTTCTCTTAGGGACAGCCATCTCGGCACCTGTTCCTTGAAATCAAAAAGACCTGTTGGCAGCCGCCCTAGGGCAAGCAGAACACCGGCGCAAGCGCGCCGTTTGCTGTCCCACGGGGATGCGGCGAAGGCGCGCGCTATAGACCATTCTGCCCGCGTTGCAAGCCAAGATGCTTGCCCCTATGCCGACAGAGGGACCGGGGGAAACCTTGCCATGGACGATCTGCATATTTCACTTCTCGCTGCAGCCTTGGCCGCCTTGATTGCCGGATGGCTGGGTTGGCGCTGCGGCAAGCTGCGCGTCAGCGAGAAGATTATCCACGGCGACGGCGGCCACGCGCTGCTGCACCGCCGGATGCGCGCGCAAAGCAATTTCACCGAATACACGCCCTTTGCGCTGGTGCTGATTCTGGTGCTCGATCTGGCGGATCAGGACGGGTGGCTGCTGACCATGACCGCGCTGGCTTTCATGACTGGGCGCGTCCTGCATGCACTGGGAATGGATGCGGAAGGGCCGGTGAAGCCGCGCATGATCGGCATGATGCTGACTTTCCCGCTACTTCTGGTGTGGGCCGTCTGGGCGGCGCTGGCGGCGTTTGGCGCGCTTTAGCCGCGCGCCAGTGCCGCATCGCTGACAAAGGCGTTGGTGCGACGCTCCTGCCCGAAGGTGCTGGTGGGGCCATGGCCCGGCACAAAGGTGACATCATCGCCCAACGGCCACAATTTGCCGGTGATCGCATCAAGCAAATCCTGATGGTTGCCCAGCGGAAAATCGGTGCGGCCAATGCTGCCGGCAAACAGCACATCGCCAACAAAGGCAAACCGCGTGGGCCGGTGGAAAAACACCACATGGCCTGGCGTGTGGCCGGGGCAATGGATCACTTCCAGCGTCACCTCACCAAACGACACCGTGTCGCCATCCTTGAGCCAGCGGCTCGGCTCGAACACGCGGGCATCCATGCCAAAGCGCGGGCCATCATCGTTCAGCCGCGCGATCCAGAACCGGTCGGCTTCATGCGGCCCTTCGATCGGCAGGCCGAGTTCCTCGGCCAGCATCCCGGCCTGCCCGCAATGGTCCGCATGGCCGTGGGTGAGGAGGATCTTCTCCAGCGTGACCCCCGCGCGCGCCACCGCATCCTTCAGCCGGGGCAAATCGCCGCCGGGATCGATCAGCGCGCCCTTCATGGTCCGGGAACACCAGACGAGCGAGCAATTCTGCTCGAACGCAGTCACGGGGATGATGGCGGCTCTCAAGGGGGCTTGCTGCATCGGGATTAAGTGGCAAGCGCCACGGCAGATGGCAACCTCCGGCCTAGACTCGCCCGCTTTTCCACACCACGCGGCCCAGCAGTTCAAAATCCTGTGCGTCTACCGACAGCGGAGGATAGGCGAGATTCTGGCTGAGGATGGAGAAGCGGCCCGCACCCTGCGCGGTCACCCGCTTGACGAGCAGATTGCCATCCAGGCGCAGGACGTAAATGCCATCACGAAACGGCTGGGCGCGGGTATCGACCAGCAGATCATCCCCCTCGCGCAGCAAAGGTTCCATCGAATCGCCGATGACACGGACAGCCGACAGCTTGCCCGCTTCCAGCGCCTGTTCGCGCAGCCATTTGCGGCTGAAACGGAAGGCATCGAACACGGTTTCCGCATCCGCCGCCGCGCCTGGCCCGGCCGATGCCTCCACCTCCAGACGCGGCACTTCCACCCACTCGGCCGCTTCGTCGTAGGATTTTTCCTGCGATGCCCCAAGCACGGTTTCGGGCACACCGAAAAAGCGGGCGAGTTTGCGCCGGTCGTCCTCCTCCAGCTTTCGCGGGCTGCCTTTCGAGATATATTGCTGCAAATAGGTAGTATTACGCCCCAGCATCCGCGAAAGTGACGCGAGGCTGCTGCCCCTCTCGCGCGCCAATCGCGCCAATGTCTCGCGTGCTTCCATGACCTGTGTCCCCGCGTTGGCGTCGCTCAGTGCTCTACACAAAGTATTTTTCCTAGACAAGTAGGATTTGCGGCGACAGCAATATGGCAGAGGCGATTCGGCGCCTCCGGCTCACCTGGCCCGCCGCCAGTCTGGCCCGCAGCATGAACGAGCACAAGAAGGGGAACCCGCAATGCTGATCCGCAAAATCGAAGTCTTCCTGCGAAGGACGGGGATGCCGGCCACACGCTTTGGCCGCCTTGCCACGCAGGATCCGCGCTTTGTGCTGGACCTTCGCAACGGGCGTACGCCCCGCTTCGAGACCGAAAAAAAAGTGGAACATTTCATGAACGCATACCGGGAGCGGACCCATGCATATTGAAGTAAAAAGCGCCCCCCTCGCCCCGCGCATCGCACCCAAAAGGCGGCGCAGCACGGCGGATCGCGTGAACGAGGCGCTGCTGGAACTGGCAGGCGGCCACGCCGCCATCACCCGGCACAGCGAGGCGTCTTGGGCCAGCATCACCTTTGCCGGCACACGGCACCGGGTGGAATTGGAATTTGCCGGCGATGCCGCAGTGGAAGCGGGCGAGTGCTTGATCGCCTTTCTGCCCGAACACGAATTCGCCATTCCGGGCCAGTTGGTGGCCGATGCCGCAGTGGTGGAAGTGGATCACCGCGCCCATCCGGCGCTGCTGCGCGTCACCTGCGAATTGCTGCTGCTGGAAGAAGGCTGAACGTCTGCCCCCTTCCCGCATCGCGCGGGAACGGGGGGATTGCGCAGCCTCAATAACCCAGATCCAGATCAACCTCGGACACCAACGGCGCACCGGTCAGATAGGCCTCGCAATTGGCAAGGAAGCGCTGCGCGGCCGCCACTTTGCTGGCCAGCGTGGGCAGGCCCGCCATGTGCATGGTGATCTGTGCGCCGGGCGCATCCCACAGCGGATGATCGGGCGGCAGCGGTTCGGGATCGGTCAGATCGAGAATCGCTCCGCCCAACCGCCTTGCATGAAGCGCGGCGATCAGCGCTTCCTGATCCAGCGCATCGGCCCGGCCCATATTCACCAGCACAGCACTTGGCTTCATGCGGGCAAGCACGTCGGCGCTGACCACCCCGCGCGTGTCGGGCGTGCCGGGCATGGCCATCACTACCCAGTCGAACTCGCCCACGCGCGCCTGCCATTCGCCGGGCCGCAAGGCTCCATCCGCGCCTGACCGGCGCACCGGAACAACCTCCACGCGGAAACCCGCCAGCATCCGGGCAATCGCCTGCCCGATCTCGCCATAGCCGAGGATCAGCACCTTGCTGCCTGCCAGCTCGCGATTGCCTTCCATGCGCGGAGCGAGCCATTCGTGCCGGTCACCCGCGCGCACGATGTCGGCATGGCCGCGGGCAAAGGCGAGCATTGCCATCACCGCGAATTCGGCCACGGTGTTGGCGTTGAGGCCCGACCCGTTGGTCAGCCGCACACCGCGCGCCTTCAGGTCGGCCAGCGGCAGCCAGTCGACCCCTGCGAAGAAGGAATTGAGCCATTTGAGGCCGGTCGCTCGCCGGATAGCCTCCAGCGGGGCGGTCTTGTCGAACATGTCGAACCAGCCGATTTCGGCCTGCGGAGCGAGCGCCACCAGCTCATCCCCGCTGTCCCACCACAGCGGCGAGATCTGTGACGGCAAGCGCCCTTCGAGCAGCGGCCGTGCCTGCGCGGCAATCAGGGCAATCGTCATGCCGGAAGCTTCCATTCCCAGCCCAGCGGGTCGCCATCCATCACCTCCACGCCCTTTGCGCTGAGTTCATCGCGCAGGGCATCGGAACGGGCAAAGTCCTTTGCGGCGCGGGCTTCCTTGCGGCTGGCGATGACCGCCTCCACCTCGGCTGCGTCAATCACAGCACCCTTTGGCCGGATGCGCAGGTCTGCACGATCCAGCGTCAGCAGACCCAGCCCCAGCACCGCGTCCATCGCGGCGATCGCCTGCAATCGGTGCAACGGATCAAGCTTCTTCATCCCCAGCACTTCTTCCAGCACGGTCAGCCCCTGGGGCGAATTGAGATCATCGGAAATTGCCTCGTCAAAGCGGGCGAGCAGCGGCAGCAGCGCGCCGCCGATTTCGCCGCGCGCCGCGTCCAGCGTCCAGCCGCCTTCGGGTTCTTGCGGCATTTCCTCCACGCGCGCCTTGGCGGTCTCCACCGCGATCAGCATCCGCTTGAGCCGGGTCAGCGCCGCTTCCAGCCCGTCCCAGCTGAATTCCAGCTCGCTGCGGTAATGCGCCTGCAGGCACATCAGCCGGTAGGCGAGCGGGTGGAAGCCCTTGTCGATCAGCAATTGCAGGCGCAGAAATTCGCCGGACGATTTGCTCATCTTGCCAGAGCGTTCGACGAGGAAGTTGTTGTGCATCCACAGCTTCGCACCCGAATTCGCGGGTTCGGCGAGGCTACCGCAGCCGCAAAAGGCCTGATTCTGCGCAATCTCGTTGGGATGGTGGATTTCGCGGTGGTCGATCCCGCCGGTGTGAATGTCGAAGGGGAAGCCGAGCAGTGCCCCGCTCATCACGCTGCATTCCAGATGCCAGCCGGGCGCGCCGCGGCCCCACGGGCTGTCCCATTCCATCTGCCGCTTCTCGCCCGGCGGGGTCTTGCGCCAGATCGCGAAATCGGCCGCGTTGCGCTTGCCTTCCACCGCCTCGATCCGGCCCTCGCCCTCTTCCGTTTGCGCACGGGCAAGGCGGCCGTAATCAGCCACGGTGGAAACATCGAAATAGAGGCCGCTGTCGAGTTCGTAGCAGTGCTTGTCTGCAATGCTTTTTGCAAATTCAATCATTTGCGGCACGAACTTGGTGGCGATCGTCCATTCTTTCGGCTGGCGGATATTGAGCGCCTTCACATCATCCCAATAGGCCTCGGTATAGTGTTGCGCGATATCCCAGATCGATTGCGCCTTTTCAGCGGCCCTCTTCTCCATCTTGTCCTCACCCGCATCGGCATCGTCAGTCAGGTGCCCGACATCGGTGATGTTGATGATGTGGGTGAGCTTGTAACCCTTCCAGCTGAGCGTGCGGCCCAGAAGATCGGCAAAGACATAGGCGCGCATATTGCCGATATGCGGGTAGTTGTAGACCGTCGGCCCGCAGGAATAGACACGCGCTTCCCCCGCATGGACAGGCTGGAACATTTCCCGCTGGCGGGTAAGCGAATTGAACAGGTAAAGCGGCGTGGTCATGGCAAAGCCTTTGGGGGAGAAGCCGCGTCGCGGTCAAGCCGTGCGCTACAGGCGCAGGCCCACCATTTGCCACGCCAGCCCCTGCCGCTCGAACACCAGTTGCGGCCCCGGCGTCCCGTCTTCGTAAGTGGACACGCCGCGCACCTGGTTCGGCCCGTCATAGGCAACGCTCCACGACAGATCCTGACCTGGCACGGCAGGACTGACATCGAGCAGCACCGCCATGCCGCCGGGTGTCACCAGCGTGTCGATCGCCGCGCCGCCCACGGTCTTCACCACTCCGTCGCCGATCCGGTCGAACAAGCCTGTGTCGCCATCATCGCGGCTGGCGGCCAAATCGGCCTTCATCTGCGCCTGGACGCGGTCGAAATCGATGCGGGCGCGCAGTTCGTCGCCATTGCCGTCCTCGGCCGCATTCACGATGCGCCACATGGCGTACCACGGCGAGGCGGCATACCATCCGCCCAGCACCAGCGCGGCAAGCAAGGCCAATTTCAGCAGACCGCGCATCATTCCACCTCGAACAGGCCCGCCAGTTGTTCGATGATCGTCCCGCCCAATTGCTCGACATCCATGATCGTCACCGCCCGCTTGTAATAGCGCGTCACATCATGGCCGATGCCGATGGCCACCAGCTGAACGGGGCTCTGCTTCTCGATCCAGTCGATCACCTTGCGCAGATGCGTTTCGAGATAGCCCGCATTGTTGACACTGAGCGTGGAATCATCGACCGGCGCTCCATCGGAAATCACCATCAGAATGCGGCGGTCCTCGCGCCGGCCCAGCATCCGTTCGTGCGCCCACAGCAGAGCTTCGCCGTCGATATTCTCTTTCAGCAAGCCTTCGCGCATCATCAGGCCAAGGTTCTTGCGCGCACGGCGATACGGCTCGTCAGCCTTCTTGTAGATGATATGCCTGAGATCGTTGAGGCGGCCGGGATCGGGCGGCTTGCCATCGGCCAGCCATTTCTCGCGGCTCTGCCCGCCCTTCCACGCGCGGGTCGTAAAGCCGAGGATCTCGACCTTCACCCCGCAGCGTTCCAGCGTCCGCGCCAGAATATCGGCGCTGATCGCGGCGATCGAAATGGGCCGCCCGCGCATCGAACCCGAATTGTCGATCAGCAGCGTGACGACCGTGTCCTTGAACTCGATATCCTGTTCGACCTTGTAGGACAGCGAATGGCCGGGCGAGACGATCACCCGCGCCAGCCGGGCGGCGTCGAGAAGACCTTCCTCCTGATCGAAATCCCAGCTGCGGTTCTGCTGTGCCATCAGGCGGCGCTGCAACCGGTTGGCAAGCCGCGTCACCACCGCGCCCAGCCCGGCAAGCTGGCTGTCGAGATAGGCGCGCAGGCGGTCGAGTTCCTCGAAATCGCACAGATCCTGCGCCTCGACCACTTCGTCGAATGCCGTGGTGAAAATGCGGTAATCGAAGGTATCGGGCAATTCGGTCCACGGGCGGTTGGGGCGCACAGGCATCATGCCTTCCTCCCCCTCCTCGCCCGGATCGCCTTCGGTCATCTCCTGCTCTTGCCCGGTGGCTTCGCTTTCCTCGGTCTCGCCTTCGCCCTCGGTCTGCTCGGCCGCGATCTGTGTCTGCTGCTGGTCGGAACCTTCGGAATCGTCGGGGCTGTCCTGCTGCTCACCGTCGTCGGTCTTGTCCTCGTGGCCTTCGGGCTCGTCGTGGTCGTGATCTTCCTCGGTCTTCACCAGTTCGAGGTGCCGCAGCATATCGAGGCTCAAGGTCTGGAACGCGCGCTGATCGTCCAGCGAATGGGCCAGCCGGTCGAAATCGCTGCCCGCCTTCTCCTCGATCCAGTCGCGCAGCATCTCCACCCCGGCGCGCGCGGGTTCGGGCACGGGCTGGCCGGTCAGCTTCTCGCGCAGCAGCAGGGCCAGCGCGGATTGCACAGGCACCTCGTCAGCATTGGTCGCCCGCGTGATGGGATCGGCAGCCACGCGCATTCGCGTCGCCGCGTCCAGATTGCCGCGCATCCCGGCGTAAGTATTGGCACCCAGCGCCTCGTAACGCACCGTTTCCACCGCATCGTAACAGGCGCGTGCAGCCGGTTCGGCTGGCGCGTTGCGCGCGTGCAGCCGCTCGTTATGATGCCGCTGGCGCAGCGCGAAACTGTCGGCAAAGCCGCGCGCCTCCTGCGCTTCGGCTGCCGGAAGCGTGCGTGGCGGCATCGGCACGCGGATGGTGTTGCCTTGCAGGTTGGGCGCCTCGGCCGTCCACGTCACCTCGGTCTCCGCCTCGCGCCCGATGGCACGCGCCGCGCCGGTCAGCGCCTGCTTGAAACGATCGAGGGGTGATTCTTGGTTCATGACGGTGGCGTGATCCGTAGAGGACGCGGCGGGCGGGGTGCAAGGTGTGACTGGAATTGGCTGCGCATTGCCAGCGCGCGGCGCTGCATTTACGGGCCGGGAATGACCAGGCTCCAATGGGGGGAGATCACCCGGATCGTGTTGACGACAGCGCTTGCGCGCCTTGCCGCTTTTCTTGCCCTTCTGGCCCCCGTGCCTGCGCTTGCCACGCAGGATGACGGGCAGCTGTGGCTCTACCTGGTGGGCGTGGTGCCGCTGGAAGACGGTGTTGTGTCCACGCTTGAGTTCTCCCCGCGCCGTCGCGAAAACGCCGATCAGGTGCTGGTGCGCGGCTCGGTCGATTTCCGTGTCGCACCGGGGCTGGATGTGGGCGGGGGCACGGCCTGGGTGGAAAATGCCGGCGGGCACGAATTTCGCCTGCATCAGCAGTTGCAATGGGCCACAGGGCCGCTGCAATTGCGCAGCCGGGTGGAGCAGCGATTCTTCGCCGGGGCCGACCGTGCGCAATTGCGTCTGCGCCAGCGGGTGCAGGTTACGGTGCCGGTGGCCGAGCGGTTGCGCGGCATCCTGAATGGCGAGCTGCTTTATATTGCCGTGCCCGAAAACCGCGCGCAATCAGCGCGGGTGGACAGCTGGCGGCTGAACGCCATGGCCAGTTACCGCCTGTCCCCTCGCGCCGAACTGGCTGCGGGCTATCTGGCGATCTACGTTCCACGGCCCGGCCCCGGCGACCGGTTGTCGCACGTGCCGCAAATCCGGCTGACCTTGCGGTAAGCGATCAAAGATAGCCCGCGGCGCCGAACACGCCGATCAGAAGCGGGTCGTTGGTGGATGCCGGATTGGCGCGGATCGCGGCTTCCTCCACCCCGATTTCCTGCCAGATCACGTCGTTGATGCGGGTGGAAAAGGTGGTGGCGACGCCCGGCACATCGACGCCGGTCAGAGCGGAAAGCAATTGCCCCACCAGCGGTTCCTGCGCCACGCGCAGGGCCTCACCCACTTCGGGCACCATGGCTTCGATCAGGGCATTGCCCATCTGCTGGCGAAGAAAGCCTGTGGCGGCGGTCGGCCCGCCCCGCACAAGTGCCACGGCGTTCTCGAAACCGATCACGCGCACCGCATCGGTGACCAGAGGGGCCGCACGGTCGCTGGCGTCGCGTGCAAAGCCCGCAAAGGCGCGTTCAAGCCGCGTCTTGAAAAGGGCAGATGTCAGGATAGTAGCCAGCACGCTGCCGCGATTGCCCAGAAAGCCTTCCAGCCCCAATTGCGCGACATTGCTGTCCCAATATCCGCCGGGCGCGGTCAGCCGGGCAAAGGCGCGCATGCTCGACAGGAACAGAAGCTGGCGGATCGCATCGACCAGGCTCCACCGGCCGCCCGTGGTGGCGCAGGCGGGCAAGGTCAAAACGGCGGCGCCCGTCAACAGGCCGCCAATCACCCTGCGGCGATCAAGGCCGATATTCTCTCGTGCCCCATTTTCCAGACTCGTCATCGCCTTTTCTCCTTCCCCATCCTTGCGGCCCACCCACATCGCCGTTCATAGCTGGCCTTACCATGAACCGCGTTCGCCTGCTTATCTTCAATGCCGCACTCGGCCCGCTGGATTACCGCGTGCCGGACGGCATGGATGTGCGCCCCGGCTCTGTCGTAATTGCCCCGCTAGGGCCACGGCAAGTGCTGGGCATCGTCTGGGAGCCTGAACGCCTGCCAGCCGAATCGGTGCCCGATGCGAAGTTGCGTCCGCTTCTTGGGCTGGTGCCGGTGCCACCGCTGAAGCCGGAACTGATGCGGCTGATCGAATGGACAGCGGACTATTATTGCGCGCCACTGGCCTCCGTCGCCCGCATGGTAATCGCCAGCGGCGGCGCTCTGCGCGGCCCATCGACGATCACCGAATACCGCCTGTCGGGCGGGCTGCCCGAACGCCTCACCCCGCAAAGGCAGGCCGCGATGGAAGCCTTGGCGGGCCAACAGGCGACCATCCGCGAACTGGCGGGAATCGCCGGGGTATCCGAAGGCGTGCTGCGCGGCCTCGTCAATCAGGGCGTGCTCGAACCGGTGGAGGTCGATTGCGACCGCCCTTACCCCCGCGCCGATCCGGTTTTTGCTCCGCCCGCCCTGAACCCGCAACAGACCGAAGTCGCAACCAGGCTGGCGGATGCAGTCACGGCGCGGCAATTCCAGCCCTTCCTGCTCGACGGCGTGACCGGATCAGGCAAGACCGAGACCTATTTTGAAGCCGTTGCCGCCGCTTTGCAGGATGGGCGGCAGGTTCTGGTGCTGCTGCCCGAAATCGCGCTGACCGAGGCCTTCCTCAAACGCTTTGAGGGGCGTTTCGGTGCCGCCCCGGTGCTGTGGCATTCCTCGCTCAAAAGCACTGAACGGCGCCGGGCATGGCGGGCGATTGCGAGCGGCGAGGCACAGGTGGTGGTGGGTGCCCGCAGCGCCCTTTTCCTCCCCTATGCCAATCTTGGCCTGATCGTGGTGGATGAAGCGCACGAGGTCAGCTTCAAGCAGGATGACGGGGTGCGCTATAACGCCCGCGATGTGGCGGTCATGCGCGCCCGGTTCGAATGCCTGCCCGTGGTGCTGGCCAGCGCCACCCCCGCATTGGAAAGCCTCGCCATGGCCGAACAGGGGGTTTACGAGCGGCTGGTACTCGATGCCCGGTTTGGCGGGGCGCAGATGCCGGCCATTTCCACGGTGGACCTGACCAAGGAAAAGCCGCCACGCCAGCACTGGATCGCGCCGCCTCTGGTGGAGGCCCTGAAAGACCGGCTGGCCAAGGGCGAGCAATCGCTGCTGTTCCTCAACCGGCGCGGCTATGCCCCGCTGACGCTGTGCCGCCATTGCGGCCACCGTTTCAAATGCCCCAATTGCAGCGCATGGCTGGTGGAACATCGCCTGTCCGCGCGGCTGGCCTGCCACCATTGCGGGCTGGAAACCGCCACGCCCGACAAATGCCCCGAATGCGGCGAAGGCGATTGCCTTGTCGCCTGCGGCCCCGGCGTGGAGCGGATCGCGGACGAGGTGGCCGAAATCCTGCCCGATGCGCGCATCGCCGTGGTCACATCCGACACGATCAATTCGCCCGAAAAGGCGGCGGAATTCATCGCCCTGGCGGAGAGCGGCGCAATCGACGTGATCGTCGGCACGCAATTGGTAACCAAGGGCTTCCACTTTCCCGAACTAACGCTGGTGGGCGTGATCGATGCTGATCTCGGCCTTGAAGGCGGCGATCTGCGCGCGGCGGAGCGGACCTATCAGCAAGTGGCACAGGTGGCAGGCCGCGCCGGTCGCGGGGCGAAACCGGGCGAAGTGCTGATCCAGACGCGCCACCCTGAAGCGCCCGTGATCGCCGCGCTGGCGGCGGGCGACCGCGACGCCTTCTATGCCGCGGAGACCGAGGCGCGCCGCGATGCAAACGCCCCGCCCTTCGGCCGCTGGGCCGCGATCATCGTATCGAGCGAGGACGATACCGAAGCGCGCGAGGCCGCCAACCGCATCGGCGCGACCCGCCCCATGCTGCCCGATGTGCGGATCCTTGGCCCTGCGCCCGCCCCCATGGCGCTGCTGCGCGGGCGCTATCGCTACCGCCTGCTGCTGAACGCCCGGCGCAGCGCACGCGTGCAGGATGTGATCCGCCATTGGCTGGGCGCGCTCAGTTTCCCGCAAGGGGTGCGCGTCAGCGTGGACATTGATCCGTATAGCTTCGTGTGAGCCTGCGCCTAGGCACTGCACGCATGACCGGCCCCGTCCTCGTTCCCGTGCTGGGCGACCAGCTCAGCCATTCGCTCGCCAGCCTTCGGGGCAGCGAAAAGGCGGATACCGTGGTGCTGATGATGGAGGTGGCCGAGGAGGCGACCTATGTCCCGCATCACAAGCAAAAGCTGGTGCTGTTCTTATCCGCCATGCGCCACTTCGCCGCAGAGCTGGCGGCGGAAGGCTGGCGCGTGGACTACATAACGCTGGACGATCCGGCCAATGCGGGCAGCTTTACCGGTGAGGTCGCCCGCGCGGTGGAACGGCACAATCCCCGCGCAATCCGCGTGGTGGAACCGGGCGAATGGCGCGTGCGCGCAGCGATGGAACAATGGGCGGACAAGTTCCCCTGCCCCGTCGACATCCTGCCCGATGACCGTTTCGTCGCCAGCCTGGCCGAGTTCCGCGACTGGGCCGACGGGCGCAAGGCGCTGCGCATGGAATATTTCTACCGCGAAATGCGCCGCAAGACCGGCCTGTTGATGGATGGCGGCGAGCCAGTGGGTGGGCAATGGAATTACGATCACGACAACCGCGAACCGCCGAAGAAAGGTCTGAAAGCCCCGCCGCGCCCGCTCTTCGCGCCCGATGCGATCACCCGCGACGTGATTGCCATGGTGGAAGCCCGCTTCCCCGATAATTTCGGCAACCTCGCCAGTTTCCACTGGCCCGTCACCGCCGCGCAGGCACAAACCGCCGCCGATGCCTTCTTTGCCGAACGGCTGGCCGATTTCGGGCAATATCAGGACGCGATGCTGTTTGGGCAGGACGATCTGTTCCATTCCATGCTGTCCACCAGCATAAATCTGGGCCTGCTCGACCCGCTCGACCTGTGCCGCCGCGCCGAGTCCGAATACCGCGAAGGCCGCGCGCCGCTCAATTCGGTGGAGGGGTTCATCCGGCAATTGATCGGCTGGCGCGAATATGTGCGCGGCTTCTACTGGTTGAAAATGCCGGGACTGGCGCAGGCGAACGAACTGGCTGCGAACCGGCCGCTGCCCGCCTTCTGGTGGACGGGCGAGACGGATATGCGCTGCCTTGCTGATTGCGTCCGCTCCACCCACGACAACGCCCACGCGCACCATATCCAGCGGCTGATGGTGCTGGGCAATTTCGCGCTGTTAGCGGGGATCCGTCCGGCAGAGGTGCAGGAATGGTTTCTGGCGGTCTATGCCGATGCGCTCGAATGGGTGGAACTGCCCAATGTCGCGGCCATGGCGCTGTATGCCGATGGGGGAATGCTGGCGTCAAAGCCCTATGCCGCCAGCGGGGCCTATATCGACCGGATGTCGGACTATTGCGGGAAGTGCCGTTACAAGGTCTCTGCCAAGACTGGGCCGGATGCCTGCCCGTTCAACCCGCTTTACTGGGATTTTCTGCACCGCAACCGGCCTGCGCTCGAAGCCAATCCGCGAATCGGGCGCATCTATGCGACATGGGACCGGATGGATGAGGGCAAGCGCGCCGATTACCTCGCCACTGCCGAAACCTTTCTGCGTGAACTGGCCCCTGCCAACGCAGAAAAATGATTTCAGCCGCCATCACCCGTTCACAAGCCGGCCCGCATCCGCCAAGCTGGCCCCGCCTCGAATCGCAGCAGTATTAAGGACATATTTTCATGCGTCTGATCCTGGCGGCCCTCGCGCTGTTCTGTCTTGCGCTTCCTGCCAAGGCGCAGACCTGGTGGGAGGCCGAAACGGCGCATTTCATCATCAAATCGCGCGACAGCGAGGCGGCCACGCGCGAATTTGCCGCACAGGTCGAACGGTTTGATCGCGGCCTGCGTTTTCTGAACGGGCTCGATGAAAACCATTCGCAGGCCAGCCGGGCGAACAAGCCGGTGATCTATCGCTTTGGCGATTTCAACGACATGGCGCGCATGGCCGGCGCGCCGGGATCGGGCATTGCCGGCTTCTTCATCAGCCGGGCCGGCCGCGCGGTCGCCTTTGTGCCCACGCGCGGCTTCACCACCAACAATTCGCGTGAGCGGCGCGGCCCCGTCCGCGAAAACCCGGCCGAGGTGCTGTTCCACGAATACACACACTACTTCATGATGCAGAACTTCCCGGCAGCCTATCCCGGCTGGTATTCGGAAGGCTATGCCGAGATGCTCTCGACCATGCGGTTTCTCGATGGGGGAGCGTTTCATATCGGTGATCCGCCGCAAAGCCGCGCATTCCAGATTTTCCAGATGCAGAGCTTTCGCCTGCACGAAATGCTCGACTCCAACCACCGGATGAGCCGGCGCGACGCCTTCCAGCAATATGGCACGGGCTGGCTGCTGACACATTATCTCAGCTTCAACCCTGAGCGTGAGCAGGTGCTGCGCAATTACCTTATCGCGCTGGGCAACGGGGCCAATTCGCTGGAAACCGCGCGCGAAATGTTCGGCGATCTGCGCGCGCTGGAACGCGAGCTTGACCGCTATAAGGGCGGCCCCTTCCCCGGCTATACGGTGCGCCCCAATATCACTTCCGAACCGGCAGTTGCGATGCGGCAATTGGGTGAGGATGAGGTTGCGCTGATCAACCATGAAATGCGCCTGCAAGTGGGCGTAACCGAATCGTCGGCCCGCACCGTGGCGCGCGACCTACGCAATTTGGCGGGCCGCTTCCCCGAAAGCGCAGCCGTGCAACGCTGGCTGGCCGAGGCGGAATACGATTCCAAGAATTATGCCGCCGCCGACGAGGCCGCCGCACGCGCGCTGGGAATCGATGCGGACAATGTCGACGCGCTTCTCTACCGTGCCATGGCGTCTATCGAAATGGCAAAGGTTGACCCCGCCTATCTGGCAACCGCGCGGCAGCATCTGGCGGCGGCGGTACGGCTGGATGACGAGGATCCGCGCGCAATGATCCTCTATTACCGCACCTATTACGATGAAACCGATGGTCAGCCCCCGGAAAACGCCATCGTCGCGCTGGAACAGGCGCTCGACCATGCGGGCATGGATGTCGAATACCGGCTGATGCTGGGGCGCCAACTGGTGCTGGAAGACCGCCTGCCCGAAGCGCGCATCGTCATGCTGCCGGTGCTCTTCCGCGGCCATGCCGTGACGCCGGAAAGGGATGACCGGCCTACGCCGCAGGGGATCCTCGACGCGCTGGCGGCCAACGACCGCGACCGGACGCTCGACCTTATCAACCGCTTGCTGAAACCGGATGACGAACAGGCCTAGGCCTTCCGCTCGCGCCACAGCAATTCGCGCTTGATGGCCTCGCCCCAGGCGTAGCCGCCCAGCGCCCCGTCGGCAGCGATCACCCGGTGGCACGGGATCAGCACCGCAACGGGGTTCGCCCCGTTCGCGCCGCCCACCGCGCGCGCTGCGCCCGGTTGGCCGATCGCCACGGCGATTTCGGCATAGGAGCGTGTCTCGCCCGGCGGAATGGCCCGCAACTGCGCCCAGACGCGCTGCTGGAAGGGTGTTCCGCCGGTATCAATCGCCAGACCATTCGCGCCGATGGACGGGTTCTCCACGCGGGCCACGACGTTATCCATCAGCGCCGCCGGCACTGCCCCTTGCGCCAGATCGGCCTGCGGAAAATGGCGCGGCAGATCGTCCCCGCTTTCATGGAATGACAGGCGGCAGATGCCCTTATCGCTCACCGCCAGCAGCATGGGGCCCAGCGTGGTTTGCTCCACCGCCCAGCCGATACGCACCCCGGCACCGCCGCGCTGCCAGGCCGATGGGGTCATGCCCAGCCGTTGGCGCATCGCGGCATAGAAGCGACCCGCGCTTTCAAACCCGGCATCGTAAATGGCATCGGTGATCCGCCCGCCTTGCGCCAGCGCGTGCACCGCGCGCTCCTCGCGCAGGGCGCGCGCAAAGGCAGCGGGTGACAAGCCTGTCACGCGCAGGAACAGGCGCTGCACCTGAAAGGGCGAAAGGCCCGTGGCGCGGCCAAGCGCATCCAGCGTAGGCGCCCTTCCCTCGCCATCAAGTAGGCGGGCGATGCGATAGGCCAGTTGCTGTTCATCCGGATTCGTCATGCGCTGATGATAGGATGCCACCGCGTGATTGCTTCCCGAATCTTGCAAGGCGGCCAAGGTGCTGAAAGAAGGTGGCGCATGATACGCCGGATCACCGCCCGCCTGCTTTCTGTCCTTGCCCTTCTGGCTGCCTTGGCAGGGATATCCCTGCCAGCACACGCCGACCCGGCCGATATCGATGCCGCCGCGCGCGGGGTGGTGCGTGTAGTGGTGGCGGCGCGTGATGGCGGGGAGCTTTATGCCGTCAGCCACGGGTCGGGTTTTGCGGTGACTGCCGAAACCATCGTCACCAATGCGCATGTCGTGGGCGAGGCGATGGGGGATCCGCGGCTGGTCATCGGCATTGTTCCGTCCGAAGGGGGCGAGGCGGTATATGGCCGGGTTATCGCAATGTCCCCGCGCAACGACCTCGCGCTGTTGCGCACCACCAGCCCGCTGCGGCTCGCGCCGCTTACGCTGTCGGGCCTCACCCCGCAGGGTGCCGGGGCGGTTACCGCGATTGGCTATCCGATGAATGTGGATCAGGCGCAGGGGCTGGAGATGGCCGACATCTTCCGCGCCCAGCCGCCGGTAACCAGCCAGGGCTTTCTGTCGGGCAGGCGGCCGAGCCGTGAATTCGATACGCTGCTCCACACCGCGCCGATTGCGCGCGGCAATAGCGGCGGCCCGCTGGTGGACCAGTGCGGGCGCGTGATCGGGGTCAATTCCTTCGGCACCGAAAGCGCCGGGACCGAGGCCGAGTTCTTCTTTGCCGTCTCCATCCGCGAACTGCTGCCCTTCCTGCGCGCCAATTCGGTCACGCCTACGGTCAATTCGCTGCCCTGCCGCAGCCTGGCGGAACTGGAGGAAAGCGAGCGCACGCTGGAACAGAACCGCCAGGCCGAAGCTCAGCGCCGGGCACAGGCCGAGGAAGCCGCCCTGGCGCAGCGGCGAACGGAAATGCGGCGTGATATTGAGTATGGCGTGATTGACGAACGCGCCAACGGCCTGGCGCTGGCGCTCGTGCTGCTCATGGTCGGTTTTGCCGGTGCCGGATTTGCCTATGATGCGCATCGCCGGGGGGTGATGCAGCACCGCAGGATCGGCGGCGCGGTCGCTTTGGGGGCGGTCGTGCTGGCAGTGGTCGCTTGGGCCATGCGGCCATCCTTTGCCGAAATCGAGGAGAGACTGGAGGAGCAATTGCGCGCCCAGATGGACGCAGAACGCGCCAACGGCGACACAGGGGTGATCGCCGCAGCCGCAAGCGGGGAACTGACCTGCGTGCTCGATGTCGCGCGCAGCCGCGTTGTGGGTGAGCCGCTGGAAAGCCTGCCGCTTCAATGGCGCAGCGATGGCTGCGTCAACGGGCGCACCCAGTATGGGCTGGCCAGCGGCGAATGGACGCGCATCTTTGTTCCGGAAGAAGATCAAAGTGTCTCGATCAACCGGTTTGATCCGGCAACCGGCGAATATGTGGTGGACCGCTTTCTGCTCGACAGGGACGCGATGATCGCCGCGCGCGAAGCCCGCGCCCAATTCCAGGCTCCGGCTTGCGGGGCTGGTCTGGAAGCGGCAGGTGCGTTTGGTGCGCAGCAGGCCCGGATTGCTGCATCGCTGCCTGCCAGCCCAAATGAGCGGCTGGTCTATCAGTGCGCTTCGGGCCGCGTCGCTGCAGAGGAATAATGGGTGCGGCATCCGCCGGACGGCCAAGATGATGCCGGGTGGCTTGCATCCCCGGCACCTGCCTGCTAGGCGCGCGCCAACCTTGCCCGGACCCATTGGTTTGAGTCCATCTGGTGGCAAGTGACATCTATCGTTTTCGGTAACCTTTCAAGGGACACCTCACGCGTGGAGCTTTCCGCCGGTATCAAGGCAAGCCTGGCAGGCCGTTACGCCTCCGCCCTGTTCGATCTCGCAAGCGAAGCGGGAAGCGTTTCGGCTGTGGAGGGCGACCTCGACAAGCTGAGCGCTGCGTTGGCCGAATCAGGTGAACTGCGCGCGCTGATCCAGAACCCGCAGGTCAGCCGTGGGCAGATGGCCAAGGTGGTGGCGGGACTTGCCGCCCACTTGTCGCTTTCCCCGCTGACTGCCAACTTCCTTGGCGTGCTGGCCGAAAACCGCCGCGTGGGCGCCCTGCCCGCCATTATCCGTGCGTTCGCCGCGATTGCCGCTGCCCAGCGCGGCGAAGTGGCTGCTGAAGTCGCCAGCGCTCACCCGCTGAATCCCAGCCAGCTTGCCGAGCTGGAAAGCCGCCTGCGCGCCCGCGAAGGGCGCACGGTGAAGCTGGCTGCCCGCGTCGATCCCGACCTTCTGGGCGGGCTTGTCGTCACCATTGGTTCCAAGCGTATCGATTCGTCGATCCGCACCCGTCTCAACTCGCTTGCCCAGGCCATGAAGAACGCCTGACCGCCCCATTTGTCGAAAGGCTGAATGATGGAAATCCGCGCCGCAGAAATCTCCAAGGTCATCAAGGACCAGATCGCCAATTTCGGCACCCAGGCCGAGGTGAGCGAAGTTGGCTCCGTGCTGTCTGTTGGTGACGGCATCGCCCGCATCCACGGTCTGGACAAGGTTCAGGCCGGCGAGATGGTGGAATTCTCCAACGGCGTGCAAGGCATGGCCCTGAACCTCGAAGCCGACAATGTCGGCGTCGTGATCTTCGGTTCGGACTCCGAAATCAAGGAAGGCGATGTGGTCAAGCGCACCGGCACCATCGTGGACGTGCCCGTGGGTAAGGGCCTGCTGGGCCGCGTGGTTGACGCGCTGGGCAATCCGATCGACGGCAAGGGCCCACTGGTCGATGTCAAGCGCGAGCGCGTGGAAGTGAAGGCGCCGGGCATCATCCCGCGCAAGTCGGTGCATGAACCGGTGCAGACGGGCCTCAAGGCGATCGACGCCCTCGTGCCGATTGGCCGTGGTCAGCGCGAACTGATCATCGGTGACCGCCAGACTGGCAAGACTGCGGTGGCGATCGACACCTTCATCAACCAGAAGGAAGTCAACGCCGGCTCTGACGAAAGCAAGAAGCTGTACTGCATCTATGTCGCCGTGGGGCAAAAGCGTTCAACCGTGGCGCAGATCGTGCGCCAGCTCGAAGAAAACGGCGCGATGGAATATTCGATCGTGGTCGCCGCAACCGCTTCGGAACCCGCACCGCTGCAATATCTCGCCCCCTACACCGGCGCGACGATGGGCGAATTCTTCCGCGACAACGGCATGCACGCCGTGATCGTGTATGACGACCTGTCCAAGCAGGCCGTGGCCTATCGCCAGATGTCGCTGCTGCTGCGCCGCCCGCCGGGCCGCGAAGCCTATCCGGGTGACGTGTTCTACCTGCACTCCCGCCTGCTGGAGCGCGCCGCGAAGCTGAACGACGAAAACGGTGCCGGTTCGCTGACCGCGCTGCCGATCATCGAAACGCAGGCGGGCGACGTGTCGGCCTACATCCCCACCAACGTGATTTCGATCACCGACGGGCAGATCTTCCTTGAAACCGGCCTGTTCTACCAGGGTATCCGCCCGGCCATTAACGTGGGCCTGTCGGTGTCGCGCGTGGGCGGTGCGGCGCAGACCAAGGCGATGAAGAAGGTGGCGGGCAGCATCAAGCTGGAGCTGGCGCAATACCGCGAAATGGCGGCCTTCGCGCAGTTCGGCTCGGATCTCGACGCCGCGACGCAGAAGCTGCTCAATCGCGGCGCGCGCCTGACCGAGCTGCTGAAGCAAAAGCAGTTTTCGCCCATGCCGTTCGAAGAGCAGGTGGTATCGATCTATGCCGGCACTAACGGCTATCTCGATGCCATTCCCGTAAGCCGCGTGGGCGAATACGAGGCAGCGATGCTCAGCTACATGCGTAACGAGCATGGCGGCGTTCTGGCCGAAATCCGCGAAACGCAAAAGTTCGAAGGCGAAGTGGCAGACAAGACCAAGGCCGCCCTCGACGCTTTCGCCAAGCAGTTCGCCTGATCCTTTTCGAGCCTTGTTAGGGAGCCGAAATGGCCTCGCTGAAAGAACTTAAAGGTCGGATCAACTCGGTCAAATCGACCCAGAAGATCACCAAGGCCAAGCAGATGGTCGCCGCGGCCAAGCTGCGCCGTGCGCAGGCTGCGGCCGAGGCGGGCCGCCCCTATGCCACGCGGCTGGCGGCGGTGATGGCCTCGCTCGCCGGCAAGGTCAGCGGCGATTCCGCCCCGCGCCTTCTGGCTGGCACCGGTGCGGACAAGCGCCACCTCCTGGTGGTGGTCAACACCGACAAGGGCCTGTGCGGCGGTCTCAATTCCAACATCGTCAAGGAAGCGCGCAATGTGGCGCGCCGCCTGATGGCGGAAGGCAAGGAGGTGGAATTCTTCCTGGTCGGCAAGAAGGGCCGCGCGCCGCTGCGCCGGGATTTCCCCAATGCCATCGGCGAAGGCTTCGACACCAGCCATGTGCGCACGCCCGGTTTCGAAGAAGCCGCAGCGATTGCCGATCAACTGGTGGCGATGTTCGATGCGGGCAAGTTCGATGTGGCGCACCTGATTGCGCCGGTGTTCAAGAGCGCGCTGGCGCAGGACCCGGTGACGCAGCAGCTGATCCCCGTCCCCGCGCCCGCCACCGCCGCCGCATCGGATGCGGTTGTCGAGTATGAGCCGGACGAGGAAGCCATTCTGGCCGAATTGCTGCCGCGGTATATCAAGACGCAGATCTTCGGCGCGCTGCTGGAACGCGAGGCTTCCGAACAGGGCGCGTCGATGACCGCGATGGACAACGCCACGCGTAACGCCGGCGAACTGATCAGCAAGCTGACCATCCAGTACAATCGCAGCCGCCAGGCCGCGATCACCACCGAACTCATTGAAATCATTGCTGGCGCGGAAGCGCTGTAAGCTCCGAGGGAAACGAAAATGGCCACCGCCCCCGCTCTCAACCAGTCCACCAACGGCACGATCAGCCAGGTCATCGGCGCTGTCGTCGACGTGACCTTTCCTGGCGAACTGCCCCCCATTCTCACCGCGCTGGAAACCCGCAACGGCGACACCACGCTGGTGCTCGAAGTGGCGCAGCACCTCGGTGAAAATACCGTGCGCACCATCGCCATGGACGGCACCGATGGCCTCACCCGCGGGCAGGAAGTGATCAACACCGGCGCGCAGATCTCGGTGCCGGTCGGCCCCAAGACGCTGGGCCGCATCATGAACGTGGTGGGCCAGCCGATTGACGAGCGCGGCCCCATCGGCGCGGAACAGACCGCACCGATCCACGCCAAGGCCCCGGAATTCGTCGACCAGTCGACCGAAGCCAGCATCCTGGTCACCGGCATCAAGGTGATCGACCTGCTCGCTCCCTATGCCAAGGGCGGCAAGATCGGCCTGTTCGGCGGCGCCGGCGTGGGCAAGACCGTGCTGATCCAGGAACTGATCAACAACATCGCCAAGGGTCACGGCGGCGTGTCGGTGTTCGCCGGCGTGGGTGAACGCACCCGCGAAGGCAACGACCTCTACCACGAATTCCTCGACGCGGGCGTTATCGCCAAGGATGCCGAAGGCAACCCGACTTCGGAAGGCTCCAAGGTGGCACTGGTGTTCGGCCAGATGAACGAACCGCCGGGCGCGCGTGCCCGCGTGGCGCTGTCGGGCCTGACCATGGCGGAATATTTCCGCGATCAGGAAGGGCAGGATGTGCTCTTCTTCGTGGACAATATCTTCCGCTTCACCCAAGCCGGCTCGGAAGTGTCGGCGCTGCTGGGCCGTATTCCTTCGGCGGTGGGCTATCAGCCGACACTGGCGACCGACATGGGCGCCCTGCAGGAACGCATCACCTCCACCACGAAGGGCTCGATCACCTCGGTGCAGGCGATCTATGTGCCTGCGGACGACTTGACCGACCCGGCTCCTGCCACCTCGTTCGCGCACCTGGACGCGACCACCACGCTCAGCCGCGCGATTTCGGAACTGGGCATCTACCCGGCGGTGGACCCGCTGGATTCGACCAGCCGCGTGCTCGAACCGCGCATCGTGGGTGCCGAGCATTACGAAACCGCCCGCCGCGTTCAGGAAACGCTGCAGAAGTACAAGAGCCTGCAGGATATCATCGCCATCCTGGGCATGGACGAGCTTTCCGAAGAAGATAAGCTGACCGTGGCCCGCGCGCGCAAGATCCAGCGCTTCCTGTCGCAGCCCTTCCACGTGGCCGAAGTGTTCACCGGCATTCCCGGCAAGTTCGTCCAGCTGGAAGACACGGTGAAGAGCTTCAAGGCAGTTGTGGACGGCGAATATGACCACCTGCCCGAAGCCGCCTTCTACATGGTCGGCGGGATCGAGGAAGCGGTGGCCAAGGCCAAGAAGCTGGCCGAGGACGCGTAAGCACAATGGCTCTCCACTTCGAACTCGTCACCCCGGCCAAGCTGGTTCGGTCCGAGGATGTCTACATGGTAGTCGTCCCCGGAACCGAAGGCGAGTTTGGCGTGCTGGAAGGCCATGCGCCGTTCATGTCGACCATCCGCGATGGCGCGGTGCAGGTTTACAAGACGGCGGGTGCTGCGCCTGAAAGCATCACCGTTCGCGGCGGTTTTGCCGAAGTCAGCGAAGCGGGCCTCACCGTGCTGGCGGAGCAGGTCGAGGGTTAAACAACCTGCGTTTCGGCTGCTGGCACAGTTCTGAAAGGGGCGTCCGACGGGCGCCCCTTTTGCATTGGAGGATCAGCGCTTTTGCCGCACCGGCGCGTTGAAATCGGGTGGTTTACCCGCCACCCATGCGACAAACCGCGCCATGTCCTCACGCGCCAGCAACCGGGCGCGGTCTGCCCCGATGCGCACCAGTTCCGCATTGGTAAAGCACGCGTGGATCGTCTTGTGGCAGATCGGATGCACCGCCACGACATCGCGCCCCTTCCGCGCTTTGGGAACGGGGTGGTGCCACTGCACCGCATGGCCCAGCGGTCTGTCGCAGAGCCAACACCGCGCCTCGGAAGGTTCGCGATGAAGCGTGCTGGGCACCTTCAAGCCCCGAATTGCTCCTGTGCCGCCGAGGCGGCCTCTTTGCGCGCCCGGTCGCGGCGACGGCCTGCCTGCCACAGGAAAAGACCTGCCGCGATGATGATGCTTGCGCCCAATAGCGCGATGGCATCAGGCGCATCGCCAAAGAACACCCAGCCCAGCGCAACCGCCATCAGCAATTGGCCGTATGTCATGGGCGCCACGGTGCCAGCTCCCGCGCGCACCGTTCCCATGAAGATGAGATACTGCGCCAAGGTGGCCGACAGGCCGATGAAGGCGCAGCGCGCCACCACGCTCCAGTGCGGCAAGGTCAGCACAAAGCCTTCCACTCCGCTGAAATGTCCGGCCAGCGTCGCGAAGGCCAGCACGATCAGCGCGGTGACCGACATGTAATATTGCATCGCCAATACGCTGGCCTTTCCCGCGGCGGCGCGGTTGGCGATGATCACCACCGCCATGCCAGTGGCCGAAAGCAGCGGCAGCAGCGCCCCCCAGCCAATGGTCTCGAAATTGGGACGCAGCACAATTGCAACGCCGATGAAAGCCAGCGCGGTGGCAATCCAAGTGCTGGCATGCGCGCGTTCTTTCAGGAACACCAGCGCCAGCAACGCGGTGATGACCGGCTGGGTAAAGGCAATCGTCGTCGCCTCCGCCAGCGGCATGATCCACACCGCCAGGAACATCCCGACCGCCGAAGTGCTGATCGCCAGCCCGCGCAGCCACTGCAAACCGTCGCGCGGCAAGAGGAGGCCGGCTGTGCCCTGATGCCGCAGCACCAGAGCGGCCAGCAATAATGTGCCCATGAGGTAGCGCGTGGTCGCCATCGCGGTTGCGGGCCACTCCCCCGCCATGCCCTTGATGATCGCATCGCCAACGGAAAGCGTGCAGAAGCCCGCCAACGCATAGAGCAGGCCGGCACGGTCAGAATGATGTGGCATGGTCGGTATCGTCCTCTCCCAGGCCCCCGCCTAGAACAGCGGCGGGATGCGGGCAATCGGCACGAAGGAAGCCACAGGGCTTTTACCCGCAGTTAACTATGAACCGGTAGTTCTGCGGAGACGGGCGGAACGCGGGCGTTTCGGCGATTTACAGAGCGGGACGACGAACGGGGCCACATGACCAAGCTGATCATCCAGATACCTTGCCTGAACGAAGCGGATAGCCTTCCGGACACGCTGGTTGCCCTGCCGCGGATCATCCCCGGCATCGACACGATCGAAATCCTTATCATCGACGATGGCAGCACCGATAACACGGCGGAAGTTGCCCGGCGGTTCGGCGCGCATCATGTCATTCGCCATCGCCGCAATCGCGGGCTGGCCGCCTCGTTCCAGACCGGTCTTGATGCCGCGCTTGCCGCAGGTGCAGACATCATCGTCAACACCGATGCCGATGGGCAATATGCTGGCGAGGATATCGGCAAGCTGGTGGCCCCGATTCTGGCGAACGAGGCCGACCTTGTGATCGGCGACCGGGGCGTTGGCCGCAACGAACATTTCGGGTTCATCAAACGGCGGCTGCAAAGGCTGGGAAGCGCGGTTGTGCGCAATCTGTCAGGCACCGAAGTGACCGATGCCGTCAGCGGCTTTCGCGCCATCAGCCGGGCGGCGGCACAGCGCATCACGATCACGACCGAATTCAGCTACACCACCGATATGCTGATCCAGGCGGGCCGCAAGCGCTTCAAGATCGTGAGCGTGCCAATCCGCACCAATGCGACCGAGCGGCCCAGCCGGCTGTTCACATCGATCCCGCAATTCATCGCTCGTCAGTTGATGACGATGGCGCGCGCCTATGCAACTTATAATCCGCTGCGCACCTTTGCCTTGATCGGTGCGGTCATGGCGGTGATCGGCCTTGTTCCGATGGCGCGCTTCCTTGTCCTGTATGCGCTTGGCCAGGGCGACGGGCATATTCAATCGCTGGTTCTGGGCGGCGCTTTTCTGGTGATGGGTGTGTTGACCGGGTTGCTGGGCGTGCTGGCCGAATTGATCGGCGCGAACCGCAAGCTGCTGGAGGCGGCGCTGGCCCATATCCGGCGGCTGGAGCAGGACGTGGCTGCCCTGCGCGATAACAGCGGCCCTGTACAAATGGCTCCAAAATCCAAGCTGGATGACCGGGAAGCGGCATGACGTCCCTGCCGGCCCCAGCAATGGATGCGGGCGCAACGGCCCGATCAGCATCTCCGCGCCCCTCGCCCCTTGCGGCAGAGCGCTGGCTGCTCCCTGCCGCGCTGGTGCTCGTTCTGGCGCTGCAACTGCCGCTGGTCCTGCACCGGGCGATCAATTGGGACGAATTCTGGCACTATAACCTGACGGTACTGGCCGCGCAGGGCCAGCTCGACCAGCCCTTGCAAACCTTCTTCACCCGCTTTTTCATGTGGGTGCCGGGCCTTCCCGGAAACCCGGTGGATCATATCGTGCTGATCCGCCTGTTCATGCTGGGCTGCGAAGTGGTGGTGCTGGCGTGCATTGCCGCCATTGCCGGGCGGTTCAGCGACAGGAACACCGGCCTTCTTTGCGCCCTTGCCTATCTTTCCAGCATCTTCGTGTTTCAGCACGGCACTTCGTTCCGGTATGATCCGCAGGCAACCGCGCTGCTGATGGGCAGCCTTTGGGTGCTGGTCTGCCGCCCGGCCACGGCGCGCTGGATGGTGCTGGCGGGCGTATTGGGTGGACTTGCCGCCATGATTACCATCAAGTCGGTTCTTTATGCGCCGGTCTTTGCCGGCGTGTTCTGGCTGCGCTGGAACGAGAACGGTCGCACGCGCGCCGCGCTGGGCCGACTGGCGATCATGGTGTTGGCTGCAGCCATCACCTTTGCTGCCGTGTATCTGTGGCACACCAGCACGATCGTCGAAGCCCCCGGCAGTGGTGCAGGCGACCTTGTGCGCGCCTCAGGCGAGAAAATGTTCAGCCTGACCGAACATCTTTATCTGCTGCACAATCTGAAAGGGGCGATCTTTTCCCCCGTGATGACGCTGCTGGCGCTTGCCTGCCCCTTTGCCATTGCGCTGGCCAAGCGTCCCGCAGCCGAACGCGCCGCGTTGGCCGGCTTCTGGCTGCCGCTGACCACGCTCGGCTTCTACCACAACACCGCGCCCTATTTTCACGTATTCATGCTGGCCCCCGTAGCGGTATCGCTGGCGGCCATCATGCCGGCCGTCATGCGCCGCTATGATGTAAAACCCCTTGCGGCCACCTTCGTGCTGCTGGCCGCGATGTTGCTGTGGCGCGAAGGCGAGAGCCCCATCGGCAAGCAGCGCGAAATCATCGCCACCGCCAGCCAGATATTTGGCGAGCCGGTTTCCTATTTCGACAGCAGCGCGATGCTGGGGCAATTCCGCAAGGCCAATCCATTCATGACTCCTTGGGGCGTCCACCGCTATCTGCGCGGCGAATTTCCCAGCATGACCGCCACGATGGAACGGCAGGTGGTGCCATTGGTGGTGGAGAATGATCCGCTGTTCACGCAGGCGCTGCGCACGCGTGAGGATGTGAACGGATTGCTGCCGCAGGACCTTGCCGCCTTGCGCGAGACCTACATCCCCTTCTGGGGGCCGCTGTGGATCGCGGGCTTTGACCTTCCTGCAGGAAGCGGGGAGCAGACGGTGCTGGTGCGCGTTCCCGGCCCCTACACCGTGCACGGCGATGCAGGCGTGATCGTGAACGGAATGACCTACCAGTCGGGCAGCGTCCTTACGCTGGAACGCGGGATGCACCGCATGGCTGCACCCGATGCCGCCGCCCGACTGGTCTGGGGCGACAGGCTTGCGCAGCCGGCACAGGCGGCCCCGGCCGAACCCTATTTCATGGGATTTTGACGATGTGCACAGAACTTCCTCAAAGGCTCGAAGCTGGCGCAGCCGTCGACCCGCAATTCGACCGAGCCCATGAAACAAGCCCATCGCGCCCACTGCCCCCGCTGACCGCAAATGCCAGCCTGCGCTGGGACGTGGTTCAGCGGCTGCTTCCTGCCGACCCTGGCCGCGTACTGGAAATCGGGTGCGGACGGGGAACAGTGGCTGCGCGAATTGCGCGGCGGGCGTCACATTTGGTGGCGGTGGAGCCGGATAAGACATCGTTTGCATTGGCAAAGGCGAATCTGGCAGGCCTTGGTGAAGTGCATAACTGCATGAGCTTTGAACTCGATCCAGACGAGAGGTTCGATACGATCTGCGCGTTCGAAGTGCTTGAGCACATCGCGGATGATCAGGCGGCGTTGACCGAATGGAGAGCCAAGCTGAAACCGGGCGGCCAATTGGTGCTGAGCGTGCCGGCTTGGCAGGAACGCTTTGCTGAACTGGATGAACTCGCCGGGCATTTCCGCCGCTATGATCCGGCGCAAATGGAAGCCCTGCTGCACGAGGCAGGCTTCACGGACATCACGGTAGAACTTTACGGATTTCCCGCCGGACATGTCCTCGAAGCGATCCGCAACGCGCTTGCCAAACGCAGTCTGGCGGCTGGAGCGCATATGTTGGATATTGTCGAGCGCACGGCAGGATCAGGCCGTCTGCTGCAGCCCGGCAAGGACTGGATGAACGACCTGATCGCTCTCGCTGCGCGCCCCTTGGTATGGCTCCAACGGCTGTTTCCCAATCGCGGTGTCGGGCTGGTCGCAAGGGCACGCAAGCCGGGCTGACCGGGCAAGCTGAACCTGATGCACAAATCTCGGCCCCGATCCTTGGCGCAAACCGCCTTTCTGGTCCTCTCGATTGCGGCGGCTGGCTGGCTTGTTGCCAAAGAGGGGGCGGCGATTTTACGCGCACTGGAACGGGCCGACTTCCTTCTTCTGGGCTTTGCCTTGCTTGCCGCTTGCGCGAATCTGGTCCTGGCCGCTTGGTCATGGCGCTGTGTCGTACCGATCGGATCAGACAGGTTTCCGATATCCGCCGCTGCACGCCTTTTTCTGCTGTCGCAGCTGGGCAAATATCTCCCCGGCGGAATCTGGAACTTCGTTGCCGCTGCAGACCTTGCCCGCACGGCCGGGTTGCCGCGGGCGGCAATCGTCGGCAGTTTTTTGCTGGCATTGATAATCGGCCTCGGTTCAGGCGCGGTTCTGGCACTGCTGCTGATCCCGCAAGCGGCCGAGCAATTGGGATTGCCAACCTGGTGGATCGGGGCCGCATTTACTGCAAGCGTGCTTGGGCTGGCAATCTTCCACCGGATATGGCCGCTGCTCCGCGCTCGCTTGCCCATCGTTGACCGACGCAGCCTCCTTCTTGCGACAGCTCTCGCCACTGCCGGCTGGATATGCGCCGGGGCCATGATCTGGGCACTTGCCTTGGCATTTGGCGGTGAAGATTCAGGGCATGTGTCCCTCGCTCTTGCCATTGGTGCCTATGCGTTTGCATGGGTGGCGGGTTTTGTGGCGTTCGTCGCACCAGCCGGACTTGTCGTGCGCGAAGGCGCGTTGATTGCAGGCCTTGCCACAGCCATGCCGCTTGCCGAAGCGAGCGCCGTGGCGCTGATGGCCCGCGTTATTGTGACGCTGATTGATATCCTCGGCGCGGTTATCGCCGGCGCGGTGACCAGTCGTCCAGCAGAGCACCCAACTGGCGGATACCCCGATCAGGCGTGAGGCCGGCAAGAACTTTGGCAGGCAAGGGCTCTGGCTGGCCGGGTGAGGCCAGTTCCTGCGCCACCGCATTGGCCAGGGCTTGCGGATTACCGGGCGGCACGGTGATCACTGCCTGCGGATATGTTTGCGCGAGCGTGTCGACAGCGGGACTGGAGCGCGTGATGACCGGTTTGCCCATCGCCAATTGCTGGAACAGCTTGTTGGGGATTACGCGGCCCGCCTTGTCCGACATTCCGAAAACACCCAGGCAGAGCCGCGCCCGCGCGATGACGGCTGGAAGCCTTGCGTAATCGACCCATGGTATCCAGTCGATCCTTGCCTCGTCATTCGTCTCCAGCCAGTCCCGTAAATGGGCTTCCATCTGGCCGCGCCCGATGATGACCCACCGCGCGTTCAGCCTCGATGAGAGGTGCGCGGCGGACAGAATCGTCTCAAGCCCGTGTAGCGGGATCAATTGCCCGTAGAACAGCACGATCGGCGGGCCACCTGGTGGCCCGAGCAGATCAGCCGCATCCTCCTGCACCTGATCGGGCGCAAATTGCGGCTCTGCCCCCACTAGCACGGTGACCATCCGGTCGCGCGGCAGTCCGAACTCGGCGGCGAAATAATCGCCATGGCAATCGGTATCGACCAGAATCACGTCGGCCAAACGGAGCACTTGCCGCTCGAACAGCCAAATTGCGCGGGCGGCAATGGGAGTTTTGACCATGCCGCGATCCGCAACGATCATGTCATGAAGGGGCAGGAAAGCATCAAAAACCAGCGGACGTCGCATCATCCGCGCGAGCGGCGCAATCAGGAACATTTCCGCAAAGCCCGGATAGGGCAGCAGGATCGCCGCATTGCGAGGACTACGCCACAGCCGCCATAACGCACCCGGAAGGCCGAGCAGCAGCCGCACCACGACAATCGCCACGTTTGCCTTGGACGGAATATTGGTCTGCGCGACACCCTCCCAGCCGGGGATCAGGATATCCTCCGCGAGGCGCCCGCTCCGGCGCAAGGCCGCAAGCAAGAGGCGCACACGCGGCTTGCGCGTATCATAGGCACCGAAAACGACAATTGGACGCGGCATTGCCCGCTTGTGGCAAAGCCCGCAGCGCTTGTCAGCGGCCAATTCCGGCCCGCCCACAGCCCTGTCCCGGCGCACCAGATTTAGGAAAATAATAAGGTTTCCCATCTATTCACCCTTTTTCGAGACGAGGCCTTCGCAAGATTGCGGCGAAGTCCGGATGATGATGGCAACTCTCAGGGGCTGGGCATGAGCGCTTTTGGACGCAGGAATGGGACACTCGGACAGCAGGGCGCGCGCCCTGCCTTCGGCGTGGCCAAGCCGATGCGCAGTGGCGCGGTTGCCCCTCCTGTTTCTGCCCCGATCGGCGGTGAGCAATTCCCGCCCCTTCCGGGTGAAAGCCTTGATCCCGAAGTGCTTGGCGGCGCCAGCCTGCGCGACGACGCGATGAGCCGACTGGCCGATCGCGCCAATGCCGTGCATGCAGCGGACGAAGGGCCGCAAGGCTTTGAAGCATCGGTGCACAAGATCAAGGAACAGGTGCTGCCGCGCCTGCTCGAACGCGTTGATCCCGAAGCGGCAGCCACGCTTTCGAAGGAAGAGCTTTCCGAAGAATTTCGCCCCATCATCATGGAAGTGCTGGCGGAATTGAAGATCACCCTCAACCGGCGCGAGCAATTCGCGCTGGAAAAGGTGCTGATCGACGAACTGCTGGGCTTCGGCCCGTTGGAGGAGCTGCTCAACGATCCCGACATTTCCGACATCATGGTCAACGGTCCCGAACAGACCTATGTCGAAAAGAAGGGCAAGCTGCAGATCGCGCCGATCAAGTTCCGCGACGAAAGCCACCTGTTCCAGATTGCCCAGCGCATCGTGAACCAGGTGGGCCGCCGCGTCGACCAGACCACGCCGCTGGCCGACGCCCGCCTCAAGGACGGCAGCCGCGTCAACGTGATCGTGCCGCCGCTCTCATTGCGCGGCACCGCGATTTCGATTCGTAAGTTTTCCGAAAAGCCCATCACGCTCGACATGCTCAAGAACTTCGGTTCGATGAGCGAGAAGATGTGCACCGCGCTCAAGATCGCGGGCGCAAGCCGGATGAACATCGTCATTTCAGGCGGCACGGGTTCGGGCAAGACCACCATGCTCAACGCGCTGTCGAAGATGATCGATCCGGGTGAACGCGTGCTGACGATCGAGGACGCAGCCGAACTTCGCCTGCAACAGCCGCATTGGTTGCCGCTGGAAACGCGCCCGCCGAACCTCGAAGGGCAAGGCGCGATCACCATCGGCGACCTTGTGAAGAACGCCCTGCGCATGCGTCCGGACCGCATCATTCTGGGCGAAATTCGCGGCGCGGAATGTTTCGACCTGCTGGCCGCGATGAACACCGGCCATGACGGTTCGATGTGTACGCTGCACGCCAACAGCCCGCGCGAGTGCCTGGGCCGTATGGAAAACATGATCCTGATGGGCGACATCAAGATCCCCAAGGAAGCCATCAGCCGCCAGATCGCCGAGTCGGTCGACCTGATCGTTCAGGTGAAGCGCCTGCGGGATGGTTCGCGCCGCACCACCAACATCACCGAGGTGATCGGGATGGAAGGCGATGTGATCGTGACGCAGGAATTGTTCAAGTTCGAATATCTGGACGAGAGCGAGGACGGCAAGATCATCGGCGAATTCCGCAGCACGGGCCTGCGCCCCTACACGCTGGAAAAGGCGCGCCAGTTCGGTTTTGATCAGGCCTATCTGGAAGCCTGCCTGTAACGGGGGCCTCTACCCCCCTAACCAGCCCTTTATCGCCACCAGCAACAGGCCTGCACCAATCGTGGCGCTGGCAAGGAAGACCAGCGTCCACGGTACGCAACCTACGCGGTCGATGTCCTTGCGCCGTGCGCGCCGCCAATCGGCCAGCAGGGCGATGACCGCCAGCAGCAGGAACCCGCCTGCCCACAGGCCCACTTCGGTCGCCTCGCTGGCGAAAAGGATGAAGGCGGGCAGGTTAAGCATTGATCGCGCATATGTGCGCGGTTTTGCGGATCGGCAACTGCTTGAACAATGCCGCCCGCCCTCTATGGGGAAGGCATGACTTCTGCCCGCCATGACCGTCCGCTGCTGGCGCTTGCCATCAGGCTGGGGGGCGTGATGGGCCTTTCGATAATGGCGGCGCTGATCAAGCTGGCGTCCACGCGCGGCATCCATCTGGCCGAGATCATCTTCTGGCGGCAGTTCATTACCGTGCCCATCCTGCTTGTCTGGGCGTGGTTTGCCGGACAGGGCGTGGGCCGCGAGAGGCTGAGGCTGCTCGCCACCAAACGCCCGCGCGACCACGCCATGCGCGGCGTGTACGGCATGATCGGCATGGTCTTCAACTTCGGCGCTGTGATCCTGCTGCCGCTGGCCGAAGCGACGACGATCAACTTCTCGGCGCCGATCTGGGCGGTGATCCTGTCGATCGTGTTCCTGAAGGAAAAGGTCGGCATCTGGCGCTGGGGCGCGGTGTTGGCGGGATTTGCCGGCATTCTGGTGATCGCACAGCCGGGTGACGGGCATATCCCCCTTTTCGGCGCGGCAGTGGCGATGGCGGGCGCTTTCATGATCGCGCTCATCTCGATCCAGATCCGCGACCTGTCGCGCACCGAAAACCCCATGGCGATCGTGTTCTGGTTCGCGATGATGAGCTCGGTCTGCTCGCTGCCCTTCATGCTGTTCGTGGCAAAGGCGCACGCGCCGCTGGATTGGCTGATCCTGCTGGGCACCGGACTTGCGGGCACGTGGGGCCAGTTGATGATCACCGCGGCGCTTCGCTACGGCAAGGTGTCGAGCGTAATCGTGATGGATTATTCGGCGATTGTCTGGGCCACGTTGTTCGGCTGGCTGCTGTTCGCGGTGCTGCCGCCGATCACCACGCTGTTCGGCGCGCCATTGGTGATTGCGGCGGGCATCATCATCGCCTGGCGCGAACGGGTAGTTCGGCGCGCACCCTTTACCGATCAACGCGGCACCGCCGGAACCTGATGCCGGGCTGTCCGTTTAGCTGACCAGTATTGAGAAAGGGACCGAAACTATGGCACGCAAAATCGCATTGACCTTCGCCGCAGGGATTCTGGCGCTGACAGCCACTGCCTGCAATACGGTGCGGGGTGCTGGGGCCGATTTGCAATCGGCGGCAAATACTGTGGACGAAGCTATCTGACGGGCGGGCGCTTCAGCGCTTGCGGTAAACCAGCATGATGTTGTTGGCGGGCATGGCCACGCGCCGTGTCCGTCCAAAGCCGTTGCCGCTTGCCAGTTCGTCCATCCACGCGGTGGTGCGCAGACCCCATGCGGGATTGCGGCTCTTGAGGCTGGCATCGAAAGCGAGGTTGGATTCCGCCGTTTCCACGCCGTCCTCCAGCCATGGGCCGTAAAAGATCAGCGGCGCACCTTGAGGCAGGATGCGGCCCGCTTGCCGCAGCAAACCCTCGCTGGCGGCAAGCGGACTGATATGCACCATGTTGATGCACACTATGGCGTCAGCGGCTTGAACCGGCCATTCGGGCGATGCAGCATCCAGCGCCAGCGGCGGCGCTATATTGCGCAGGCCCGCCTCAGCGGTCCATGCGGCGATGGACGCACGCGCATCGGCATCGGGATCGCTCGGTTGCCAGAACAGATGCGGCAATCGCGCGGCGAAATGAATCACATGCTCGCCCGTTCCGCTGGCAATTTCCAGCACGGTGCCGCTGGCGGGCAGTTCGCCTGCCAGCACATCGGCGATAGGCTCGCGGTTGCGCGCGGCGGCGGGGGCTTCCTGCTTCACCGGCGGCCTCCGCTGCGTATGCCTGAACGCGGATTGGCGCGGCGCGCGGCGGGTTCGCGGATGACCAGCCAGATCAGAAGGCCCAGCGGCCCGGCAAGAAAGGTGAGCAGCAGCACCAGCGCCTGCCACAGCCGCGCAAAGCCCTTCGCATCGGCATCGCGGGCGATCCACATGCCTGCAAACAGATCGAGCGCCAGATAATGAATCCACCCCACAGTCACCCCCGCATCGCTGGCAAAGATGCTGCGCACGCCTTCAATGCTGGTGAAATCCGCGCCGCTCGCCCCGTCAACCGCGCCGGTTAGCAGCGCCAGCAGCAGCACGGCATAGGCAAGACACAGCAGCCCCACCCCGCCATAGAAAAGTGCTGCGCGCGAAATCTCGCCGCGCGGGGCGAGGATCAACGCCGCCCAACAGATGAGCGCCAGCAGGTTGGCCGCACCGAAAATCCACTCCCAGTTCATAGCTTCTCTGCCTTTTCGCGGCTCCATATCCCGGCCAGGATCGACCCGATCACCACGTGATAAACCGAGGAAATGGCACTGGGAACCGGGGCCAGCGCCGCCTGCATCGGATTGGTGAACTGCGCGGCGAAACTGGGCGCGCTCGCCAGGCTGGCGCCCAGCCCGCTGTTCTGCATCCCCACCTCGATGCTGATCGTGCGCGCATCAGCGCGGGCAAAACCCATCAGGCGCGGGAGCCACAGGCCGAGCGCAAAACCGGTGGCGTGCAACAGGAAGATCGCCAGCAGCAGCCGGCCGACATGCGCCTCGATCAACTCTTTCGAATTGCCGACAATCCCGCCCACGATCAACACGATGGCAAAGACCGACAGCAGCGGCGATACCACCGCGATCCTGCGCGTGACTGATGGCAGCAGGGTATTGAGTGCGACACCGGCCACCACCGGCACCAGCACGATGGCGACCATCTGGCGCAGCAGGCTCCACCGGTCGATCTGGATAAACACCCCGCCCAGCCAATCGGTCAGAATCGGGGTGAGCAAGATGGCCAGCAGCGTGGAACACATCGTCATGCTGACCGACAGGGCAAGGTTGGCGCGCGCCAGATAGGTCACGACATTGCTGGCCGTGCCGCCGGGGCAACAGGCCACCAGCACCAGACCGACAGCCAGCCCCTGTTCCAGCCCGAACAGCATCGCAAAGGACAGGCCCGCCAGCGGCATAACGGTGAATTGCAGCGCCATCCCCGCCGCGATACCTTTCGGCATTTTCACGACACGCGCGAAATCGGCAAGGCTCAGCGTCAAACCCATGCCCAGCATGATGAGGCCCAGCAGCACGCTGACCAGCCCCTGCCCTGCCACCGATGTCTGCGTGACCCAGGTGAAATGCGCAGGCGCCATCCATGCCCAGCCAACGCCCAGCACGGTCCAGATGGCAAACAGGCTTGTCGCCCGTTCGATCAGTTTTGCCATGTCCCCGGCCCCCTCCTGCCGGCTCTAGCCGCGTTGCCAGCGGGCGGAAAGGCGCAGGATTTCGTCGTGGTGGTGGACGAAGCGGCCCGGCGCCTTTTCGCGGGCGCATTGCAGCGCCGCCATCGCCACATCTGCCCCACGGATCGAACGGTATTTACGGCGTTCCCCGTGCATGGCCAGATCGGCCAGCGGGGCAAGCGCCGCGCCCAGCGCTTCCAGCGGACGGGCATCGTCCACCCTTTTGCCGCGCAGCAGACCGGGGCGGAAGATATCGAGCCGGGCAAAGTCGAGCTTCGCCAGCCCCGCCTCCATCTCGCCCTTCACGCGCAGATAGAACGCCTTGGCGCCCATATCCGCGCCGACCGAGGAGACAACCGCAAAGCCGCGCGCGCCAGCGGCTTTCGCCTGCGCCGCGCTTGCCAGCACCAGATCGCGGTCGATCGCGGCAAAGGCGGCCTTGTCACCACCCTGCTTGGCGATGGTGGTGCCCAGCGCACAGATCACGGCATCGGGCGCGATGGCGGCAATTTCCTGCCCCCAGCCTTCAACCGGGGCGAGATGCAGTTCCATCCGCGCCCCCTGCGGCAAGAGAACCTCGCGCCGCGCCAGCCCAACGAGCCGCACATCCCGGTGTCCCATCGCGGCGGAGAGCACCTGCTGTCCCACAAGGCCCGATACCCCCAGCACAAGGATGCGCGCAGGATCAGACATTGGTCACATCACACATTGGAAAGCCCTTCCGGCACCTCGCCAAATATGCGGCGGTAGCAATCCATGGCATAGCGATCCGTCATGCCAGCGAGAAAATCGGCAATGTGCCGCGCACGGCCGGGGGGATCTTCGGGCAGGCCTTCATGCCAGCCGGGGTTCATCAAGGCGGGGTTTTCATCAAACGCCGCGTAAAGCCGGGCGATCACCTGATTGGCGACACGCGCGGTGCGCAGCTGTTCGGGATGGTAATACAGCCGTTCGTAGAGGAACGCTTTCAGCCGCCGCTCCCGCGCTGCCCATTCGGGCGAGAAAGCTACCAGCGCGCGGCCTGCCTGCCGCACATCCTCCACCGAGGCAATGCCCTCCAGATTGGTCTGCGTGGTTTCGAGCAGGTCGTTGACCATCGCGCCAATCTGGTCGCGCACCAGTTCGCGCAAGAGCAGGCTGGCCGGTGCGCCGGGATGGCGGGCGCACACCGCATCCCATTGGTCGCGCAGGAAATCGAGTTCCATAAGGTCCTCGATCCTCAGAAACCCGGCGCGCACCCCGTCGTCGATGTCGTGATTATCATAGGCGATATCGTCCGCCAGCGCGGCCACTTGCGCCTCCAGCGAGGCGTGGCTGGCCAGATCGAGCGGAAAGGCCGCGTCCAGTTCCGCCAGCGCCCAGCCGGGGGAGACGACCGGGCCGTTATGCTTCGCCAGACCTTCCAACACTTCCCAGCTCAGGTTCAGGCCAGCCATGTCGCAATAGGGCCGTTCCAGCCGCATCAGCACGCGCAGGCAATGTTCGTTATGGTCCCACCCGCCATAAGGGGCGAGCGCGGCGGCCAGCGCATCTTCGCCCGAATGGCCGAAAGGCGGATGGCCGATATCATGCGCCAGGCACAGCGCCTCGGTCAGGTCCTCGTCCAGCCCCAGCGAGCGGGCGATGACCCGCCCGATCTGCGCCACCTCCAAACTGTGCGTCAGGCGGACGCGGTAATGGTCGCCATCGGGCGCGACAAAGACCTGCGCCTTGCCCGCCAGCCTGCGAAAGGCGATCGAATGGATGATCCGGTCACGGTCGCGCTGGAACGCGCTGCGGGGCCCGCGCGCACCTTCGGCCCCTTGCGCAAATTCGCGCCCGCGCGTGGCAGCAGGATCGGCGGCATAGGGGGCCTTGGCAAAAGGGCTGAACATGGCCGACGCGCTATAGCCCCATCCCCAGGCTGGCAACGGGAACAGGATGCGAACGCCCGCTTACACCGCGCCCAGCAACCAGCGCACCGCATGGGCGGCATGAATGCGCGTGCTCGAATAGATCGGCAGGACATTGGCATCCACATCCACCACCCGTTCAAGTTCGGTCGCGCCCAGCACGATCGCCTCGGCCCCCTGCTGCGCCTTGCTGGTGATGATGGTTCTCAGCGCCCGTTCGGCATCGCGCGTCACGCGCCCGGCCACCAGTTCCTCGTAAACGATCTTGTCGATCTCGGCCGTCACTTCCGGATCGGGCGGCAGCAGGTCGATGCCGTGGCCCACCAACCGGCGGCGGTAAAAGCTGCCAAAGGCGACATTGTGCGTGGCAACGACAGCCGCCTTGTTCACGCCCGCCAACGCCATATCCCGTCCCACACAATCGGCGATATGCAGCACGGGGATCGAGACGCTGGCCGCCACCGCATCATATACGCGGTGCATCGAATTGGCAGCGATCAGCAGCAGCCCTACCCCCGCCGTTTCCAGCCGCTGTGCCGATGCGGTGAGGCAATCGGCAGCACGCGCCCAGTCCGCGTCACTTTCCAGCCCGGCAAGGCCCGCAAAATCGAGATTTTCGATCAGCATCGGCGCGCTGGACGGGGCGCCGCGTTCCTTTTGCCAGGCGGCGTTGATCTGTTCGTAATAGGCGGCGGTGGCAATCCAGCTCATCCCGCCGATCAAACCCAATTTGCGCAAAACGTGATCCCTGTGTCAGGTTATCAGGCGTCGAGCGCCTTGTTGATGTCTTCGACCATCTTCTTGGCATCGGCCAGCAGCATCATGGTCTGATCCATATAGAACACATCGTTATCCACACCGGCATAGCCGACGCCGCCCATGCTGCGCTTGATGAAGAACACCTGCTTGGCCTTGTCCACATCGAACACGGGCATTCCGTAGATCGGGCTGGCCTTGTCGGTCTTCGCCGCCGGGTTCACCACATCGTTCGCGCCAATGATGAAAGCGACGTCGCACTGCGCAAATTCGCTGTTGATATCCTCCAGCTCGAACACTTCGTCATAGGGCACATTGGCCTCGGCCAGCAGCACATTCATGTGGCCCGGCATACGGCCCGCCACCGGGTGGATGGCGTATTTCACGCTGACGCCTTCCTTTTTCAGATGATCGGCCATCTCGCGAAGCGCATGCTGCGCCTGCGCCACGGCCATGCCGTATCCGGGGATGATGATGACGCTTTCGGCCTGTTTCAGCATGAAGGCGGCATCGTCCGCGCTGCCCTGCTTCCACGGGCGCTGCTCTTTCGCTGCTCCGCCCGCCGCGCTGGCGTCCGCGCCAAATCCGCCCGCAATCACGCTGATGAAGCTGCGATTCATCGCGCGGCACATGATGTAGGACAGGATCGCGCCGGACGAGCCGACCAACGCACCGGTCACGATCATTGCCGTATTGCCGAGGGTAAAACCCATCGCCGCCGCCGCCCAGCCGGAGTAGCTGTTGAGCATCGACACCACCACCGGCATATCCGCCCCGCCGATGGGGATGATGAGCAAAAAGCCGATGACGAAGGCGAGCACGGTGATCGTGGCGATGATCCAGATTGCCTGATCGGTCATGAACCAGCCGGTCAGCCCCAGTATCGCCGCCAGCGTGCCCAGATTGATCAGGTGCCGCGCAGGCAGCAGGATGGGCGCGCCGCTCATCTTGCCCGCCAGCTTCAGGAAGGCGATGACGCTGCCCGAAAAGGTGATCGCGCCGATGGCGATGCCAAGGCCCAGTTCGAGGCGGCTGACCGGGTTGATCGCGCCTGTCGGCAGAAGGATGCCGAACGCCTCCGGGTTGAGATAGGCCGCCCAGCCCACCAGCACGGCGGCAAGGCCGACAAGGCTGTGAAACGCCGCCACGAGCTGCGGCATATCCGTCATCTTGATGCGCCGGGCGATAACGAAACCGATCACACCGCCAATGCCGATGGCGACAAGGATTTCGGGCAGGCTGGCCAAGTCGTGCGTCACCAGCGTGGTCACCACCGCAATTAGCATCCCCGCCATGCCATAACGGTTGCCCGCGCGGCTGGTGGCGGGGTGCGACAGGCCTCGCAGTGCGAGGATGAACAGCACGCCTGCGATCAGATAGGCCAGGCCCACCCAGGGGTTCACGCCCGCACCATCCGCTCCGACAGCAAGGAAGGAGAGCATCACTTCTTCTCCTTCTTCTTGTACATCGCCAGCATCCGCTCGGTCACGGCAAAGCCGCCAAAGATATTGACGGATGCCATCACCACGGCCGCCAAGCCCAGCCATTTCGCCGTCGCACTGCCCGCCTCGGCACTCGCCACCAGCGCGCCCACGATGATGACGGAGGAGATCGCATTGGTCACCGCCATCAGCGGCGTGTGCAGCGCAGGCGTCACTGACCAAACGACGTAGTACCCCACGAAACAGGACAGCACGAAGATCGAGAGGATTGCAATGAAGTCCATTGGCTTACCGATACCTTTCCAATCGTGCCTTCGCAGCCGCAACTACATGGTCATCGAATCTGTCAGGGTACTTGGTCACGACATGCTCCCCTGTCAGGTCGAGCATCCCTCGATCACGCAACGTCTGAAAACCATCTGTTTCCTTAGGATCCAAAGCCCAATCGATCAGACATTGCTCGACACCTGTTTCTTTTACTTTTCGCCTCGTATAACTCGCTCTTTGCTTGCGGCCGTGCTTCTCTTCAAGAAGTTCTTCGTATGCCGCCAAGACTTCAAAAAAATCTCGATGGAGAGGATCATCCTGATTGATTCCTTCGAGCTGGCAACGGCGCTTGAAGGCAGCGTTATAGATCGCTTCATCACCCAGCCGCCTGGCGTTGACCATCAATCTTTTGAGGTCGTCGATGCGGTCATAGCTGGCGACGGGCTTTTTCACCCCTTGAGCCTCTCACTCACCACTATGCCGCCTTGCGTCAGGCGGATGGCGTTGCCGATTTCCTCGTCCAGCACCGGCCGCCCTGCTGCCTTGTCCCAGAAGGCGGAGAGGAAGTTGTAGTGGTTGCGGCTGAACAGCGCGCTCGCATCGGCGGGCAGGTGCGCGGGCGTGTTGGAATAGCCCATGATGAACACTCCGTGGCGCTCCACCACTTCGTCGGCCACGCTGCCTTCCACATTGCCGCCCTGCGCCACGGCGAGATCGAAAATCACGCTGCCGGGCCGCATGGTGGCGATTTGCGCGTCGGTTATCAGGCGCGGGGCGGGCCTGCCGGGGATCAGCGCGGTGGTGATGACGATATCCTGCTTGGCGATGTGGCTGGATACCAGTTCGGCCTGCGCCGCCTGATATTCGGGCGACATTTCCGTGGCATAGCCGCCCGCACCCTCGCCCTCGATCCCGGCCACGCTTTCAACGAAAACGGGCTTTGCGCCCAGCGACTGGATCTGTTCCTTCGTCGCGCTGCGCACATCGGTGGCGGACACCTGCGCGCCCAGCCGCCGTGCGGTGGCAATCGCCTGAAGCCCCGCCACGCCCACGCCCATCACGAACACCTTGGCGGCAGAGACCGTGCCTGCGGCCGTCATCATCATCGGAAAGGCGCGGCCATACTGGTTCGCCGCGGCCAGCACCGCCTTGTAACCGGCAAGGTTCGACTGGCTGGAGAGCACGTCCATGCTTTGTGCGCGGGTAATGCGCGGCATGAATTCCATCGCCAGCGCTTCAAGCCCGGCGGCGGCATAGGCATCCACCCGCGCCCGATCCCGGAACGGATCGAATGTGGCGGCCACCCATGCGCCCGGCTTTGCGCCGGCCAGCAAGGCTGGATCGGGCGCCTGCACGGCCAGCACGATATCCGCGCCCGCCACCGCTGCAGCGGCGTCACCCACCTGCGCCCCGGCGGCGCGGTAATCTTCGTCTGTTATGGAGGCAGAAAGCCCCGCGCCCGCCTCAACCGCCATTTCGGCCCCCAAAGCGATGAATTTCTTCACCGTTTCCGGGGTTGCAGCAGTGCGGGTTTCGCCAGCGGCCCGCTCTTTCAGAACGGCGATGCGGATCCCCCCCACCGCGCCGCTCAGCTGATGATCATGAGAACGATCAGCACCAGCACCGCAATCAGCGGGGTTGCCCATTTCAGCATCGAAATGAAGCTGTCATAGGTCTTCTCGTTCGGTTTGATGTCCTGCGAATTGGCCATGTGCCTGCGTGTCCCTGTCAGAATCTACGAAAATTGCGTGGCTCAAGCTCTATCGCCCCTGCTCTTCGCACTCAAGTGCCTGAAAGCGACCTAGGGGGACATAGCGGGTTGCAGCGCGCGCGATCGACGCCGAAACACCGAAAGCGGCTCCTTAATCGCCTCTTTACCCCCGCCTGCTAATCCCTGCTTTTCACGCCGGGGGTCCGGCCTCAAATCGCCAGGTGGGGACAAATGGCAGAAGCCGAACAGCGGCTGCTGATGCTGATCGATGACGAGCCGGCGCAAAGCCGCCTCATCACCGCGCTGGCCGCGCGCGAGGGCTGGCGCACGCTGGTGGTGGACGAGGCGGAAAAGGCCATCGCCACGCTGGGCACGCGGCAGGGGATGCAGCTGTCCGCCATTATCCTTGATCAATGGGTGCCGGGCGATGCCGCGTGCGAGCTGATCGCCGAACTGAAAGAACGCCGTCCGGCCCTGCCCATATTGATGCTGACGGCCAGCACATCGCCTTTGCTGGCGGTGGAAGCGATGCGCGCGGGCGCGACCGATTACCTCGTCAAACCCGTTGCACCCGAACGGCTGATGCAGGCGCTGCGCAACGCCACATCGCACGAAGCGCCGCGTTATGAACTCACCCCGCTGACCGAGAAAATGCCCGCCCGCCTCGATTTCGACGCGATGGTGGGCACCGCGCCCGGTTTCCGCGATGCGCTGGCCAAGGCGGCGAAGGCGGCGCGCGGCCATGGCAACATCCTGATCGAAGGGGAAAGCGGCACCGGCAAGGAAATGCTGGTGCGCGCCATGCACGCCGCCAGCCCGCGTGCGCGCGCGCCATACCGCGCGATCAATATTGGCGGCGTTCCCACATCAAGCCTCGAATCCGTGCTGTTCGGGCATGAAAAAGGCGCCTTTGCCGGCGCGTTCGACCGGCAGGTGGGCGCGCTGCAGCATTGCGACGGCGGCACGCTGGTTCTCGACGAGGTGGACCGCCTGCCGCCCGAATTGCAGGACCGGCTGGCCGAAGCCCTCACCAATGGCACCGTCCGACCCATCGGCGCGCGGCACAGTTTCAAGGTGGATGTGCGCATTATCTCGGCGAGCAATCTGCCGCTGGCCGACCTTGTGGCAGGCGGCCATTTCCGCGCCGATCTGCTCGATCATCTCAGCCGCACGATCATCACCCTGCCCCCTTTGCGCGAACGCAACGGCGATATTGCCGCACTCACCCGCCATTTCCTTGCCCGTATTGGCGAGCAGCCGGGCCTCAGGCAATTGGGCATTACCGACGGAGCGCTGAAACTGCTCGCCGCGTTCGACTGGCCGGGCAATTTGCGGCAATTGCAGGCGGTCCTGTTTCGCGCGGCGGTGTTCTGCGACGGCGACGCGCTGACCGCTGCCGATTTCCCGCAGCTTCAGCAAATGATCGGGGAGCTGGCCGAGGCTAACCAGCCGGTGATGGAAAGCGCGGGCGTGCAGATCTACACCGCCGACGGCAATCTGCGCCCGCTGGAGGAGATCGAGGCCGACGTCATCCGCCTCGCCATCGGCCATTACCGCGGCCGCATGACCGAAGTGGCCCGGCGGCTGGGCATCGGCCGTTCCACGCTCTACCGCAAGCTTACCGATCTGGGGATTGAAAGCGCGGCCTGAGGGGCGTAATCTCACCCCGTTGAAAGAGGAGTTCCTGCATTGGTCCAGTGACACCGCCCCGGCGGTTTTATCCTGCGTTCGCGGCCTGACGCCGCGCCTGACCAATTGCTTTCAAGGAACATCCCATGCCTGCCACCCAATGCCCGCGCCTGCGCGGCAAAACCGCCCTTGTCACTGGCGCTGCGCGCGGTATCGGCCTTGCCATAGCCGAGGCCTTTGCCCGCGAAGGTGCCGACGTCCTGCTGACCGATATTGCCGTGGCCGAAGGCGAAGCCGCCGCCGCGCGGATCGGCTGCCGTTTCCATAAACTCGATGTCCGGCTTGAAACCGATTGGGACGCCATCGCCCGCGTTCTCCCCTGCGCCGATATCGTGGTGAACAATGCCGGGATAACCGGCTTTGAATCCTCGCCCGGCCCGCACGATCCCGAAAACGCCAGCCTGGCCGATTGGCGCGCGGTTCATGCCACCAATCTGGACGGCACCTTCCTGGGCTGCCGCTATGCCATCCGGGCGATGAAAGAGGCAGGGCGCGGGTCGATCATCAATATCTCGTCGCGTTCAGGGCTGGTCGGCATACCGGGCGCGGCGGCCTATGCCAGTTCCAAGGCGGCGATCCGCAACCACACCAAATCGGTGGCGCTGTGGTGCGCGCAGAACGGCTGGGCGATCCGCTGCAATTCGATCCACCCCGCCGCGATCCTCACGCCGATGTGGGAGCCGCTGCTGGGCACCGGGCCAGAGCGGGAGGTAAACATGGCCGCCTTCGTGGCCGACACCCCGCTCAGGCGTTTCGGCACGGCAGAGGAAGTCGCGGCGCTCGCCGTGCTGCTGGCATCGGACGAGGTGACCTATATCACCGGTGCGGAACTGAATATCGACGGCGGATTGCTGGCCGGGTCTGCGGCTGCGCCGGGATAGAGTTAACCAGGGATTGGCAGCCTAGCTTAACGTTTCGTCTCATCAACTAAGCTTATGACTTCGAGGGAATTCGGATACCTAGGGCACGGGATTCAAGCTGACCCCGCGACCTCGTTGCAAGCTTTCCGAATATGGCGGAAGCCAACATCGTATAGGTGGCCATCGCTGTTACAGGATCGTCCTTAAAATCTTGCCGCAGATCGCTGACCCTCGAAGCCTTTTCGCTGTCATATTCGTTAAGTGCGTCCAAATGCTCTGGAAAATAGAGAGCAACATTCGCTCATAGGCGACCAAGATCGAATGGACTTTGCTGCTCAACTCCCTTTTCCCCATTCGCGATTCTCATCGCAGCAATTCCCGACAAGTTTGCCAAATGTTGAAGGCGGTCGATCTCGCCCAAAGTTTCTTCGAGCTTTCGTCGCAATATTGCTTCGTCTTCGCGAGCATTTGCCAAGGATTGGCGCGTCTTTTCGAGCCGATGCGCAATCAGCGGTGCCAACAGCGTTCTCAGAATGCCTAATGCCGCAATCCCAAACGCGGTCCAGTCCATTTACACCCCCTACCCCGGCAGCCCCGCAAAGTCGGTCAGCGCGGCATCGCGCATCCCGCGCCACACATTCCGTGCCTGCACCGTTTCGAACACGTCGTGCACGCGCAGCAGGTGGTATCCCGCATCCATCCCGCGCAGCGCCAGGGCCAGCGATCCGCCCAGACGCTGGTGCGCGCCCGCTTCGTTGCTCAGCGCGCCGATCATGCGTTTGCGGCTGGCGCCCAGCAGCAGCGGCTGGCCCAGCGCGTGGAACAGCGGCAGCGCGTTCATCAGCGCCAGATTATCGGCCAGCGTCTTGCCAAAGCCCACGCCGGGGTCGAGCACGATGTTCGTCCGCGCCACCCCTGCGGCCAGCGCCGCATCGCGCCTCTCGCGCAGCCAGTCGAACACGTCGAACACCACATTGGCGTAATCGCCATTGGCGTGCAGATCCTGCGCCGCCTCGTTACTCGGCCCCGGCGCGTGCATCAGGATCACCGGGCGGCCGGATGACGCGGCAAAGCCCATGCTGCGCGGATCGTGGCGCAGCGCGGATACATCGTTCAGGATATGCGCGCCGGCATCCAGCGCGGCCTGCATCACCGCCGGGCGGCGCGTGTCAATGCTGACCGCCGCGCCCATGCGGGTGCAGTATTCGATTGCGGGGACCACGCGCTTCAGCTCGTCCCCCTCCCACACGGCGGCCGCGCCGGGGCGGGTGCTTTCGCCGCCAATGTCGATGATGGCCGCGCCTGCCTCGTGCATGGCGGCGGCCTGCGCCTGCATGGCGGCGGGATCGTCCATGAACTGCCCGCCATCGGAAAAGCTGTCGGGCGTGACATTGAGCACGCCCATCACTTGCGGCTGATCAAGCCGGATCGTGCGCTGCCCGCATTGCAGCGGGGTGTGAACCTTGCCGAGGTCGGCCCATTGCGTCGCGCCTTCTGCGGCCAGATCGCCGCCGAGCCTTTCCAGCGTGGCGGGCATGGTCCGGGGCGTGGCGATCAGCCGCTGCGTCACGCGGTCGCCATCGCGCACGATCACCGCGAAGTGGCTCGCCCACACCATGCTGCCACCGAGGCGCAAGGCATCGCCCTCCACCGCCTGCGGGCCGGAGACGAAGGTGAGCGGCTGGATATAGAGGCGCTGGGTCATGGCCGAAGCGGTAGCTCAATTTGCCGGCAGCGCGAAAGCAGAGCAGATCAATCTTCCACCGCCAGCAGATAGGTCTGCCGTGCGGCGTCGATCGGTTTGAGGCCATCCGCTGCTTCGTAATGCCAGAAACTCCAGCCGTTGCAGCTGGGTGCGCCTTGCAATTCCTTGCCGACGCCGTGGATCGAGCCTGTCAGAGCCCCGCAGGCGATCGAGCCATCGGCACGCACTTCGGCGATCCAGCGGCGTTGCTTGTCCGTCAGCTTGGTGCCGGGGGGCAAAAGGCCCGCCTCCACCACCGCACCAAAGGCCACGCGCGGCGCGTCGCGCTTGCTCTGCATCGTGGTGATCGCGCTTTCGTCGAGCGGCAATTCCTTGGCGATGCGCGCCGTGGCGACCTTGCGATAGGCATCCTCGCGCTCGCAGCCGATCCACTCGCGCCCCAATCGCTTGGCGACAGCGCCGGTAGTGCCAGTGCCGAAGAAGGGATCGAGCACCACATCGCCCGCCTCGCTGGTCGCCAGCAGCACGCGGTAAAGCAGCGCCTCCGGCTTCTGTGTCGGATGCGCCTTGTGCCCGGCATCGTCCTTGAGCCGCTCACCGCCCGAACAGATCGGCAGCACCCAGTCGCTGCGCATCTGAAGCTCGTCATTCAGCGTTTTCATGGCGCGGTAGTTGAAATGGTATTTCGCCTTCTCGCCCATGCTCGCCCAGATCAGGGTTTCGTGCGCATTGGTGAATCGCGTGCCGCGGAAATTGGGCATGGGGTTGGTCTTGCGCCAGACAATGTCGTTGAGGATCCAGAACCCCAGATCCTGCATCAGCGCGCCCACGCGGAAGATGTTGTGATAGGAACCGATCACCCAAATCGCGCCATCGGGTTTGAGCACGCGGCGCGCCTCGGTCAGCCAGGCACGCGTGAAGCGGTCATAAGCGCCAAAGCTGTCGAACTGGTCCCAATGGTCGGTGACCGCGTCGACATGGCTGCCATCGGGCCGGTTCAGATCGCCGCCCAGTTGAAGGTTATAGGGCGGATCGGCAAAGATCAGGTCGATGCAATTGTCGGGCAGGCTGCGCATCGCTTCCACACAGTCGCCATCGAGGATGCGGCCCAGCGGCAGATCCTTCTTGTCGACCTTCACGGCCGCAGACTTCACCCTGGCGGCAGGTGCCGCCCGCAATTTTGTTACACTGCCCATAAACGCTTTGACCCCTGAGTTATCCACAGGGTGAGTCCTGCGAGTCCGCAGGTCAAGCGGCAATTTCAGATGAGCCATGCACGGGCCGCCGCGCTTCAGGAGGAACGAAAAGAGTCCGCCACAAGATGTTGAGTCCCTTTCCGGAAAGGAGACTCGATATGTGGCGGTGTGGCGGCAAGGACTCTGTTCAGCCGTTAAGTTCAGAAATCCATCGCGGCCTGCGCGACGGGCGCAAAGCTCATCCGGTGCAGCGGGCTGGGGCCATGGCGGCGCAGCGCCTCCATATGCTCCTTCGAGCCGTAACCCTTGTTTCGCTCCCACCCGTAATGCGGGTGGCGCTGCGCGGCCTGCACCATCCAACGGTCGCGGTATTCCTTCGCAAGGATGCTCGCCGCGCCGATGCACGCCTCCTTCCCGTCTCCGCCCACGATTGCGCGCGCCGGCCAGCGCCAGCCCGATGCGCGGCCCGCCGGGGTAAGGTTCCCGTCGATCAGCGTTTCAATATCCTCCAGCCCGGCCGCGGCGCACAGCCGCTCGACCGCGCGCGTCATCGCCAGCATGGTGGCGGCGAAGATATTGATCCGGTCAATCTCCGCCACATCCACAACCCCGATGCCAAAGGCGCAGGTGGCGCGAATTTCCGCCTCCAGCACGGCGCGGCGGGCGGGCGAAAGACGCTTGGAATCGCCCACCCCCTTTGGTCCCGGCTTGCACAGGACGACTGCAGCCGCCACAACAGGCCCAGCCAGCGGCCCCCTTCCCGCCTCGTCCACACCCGCAACCGGCAGGCCGGGCGCATAATGGGCCGCGAAATCGAACGCTGAAGATCCGGAGAGCATCATGCACAAATCCATGTCCCTCGCTCTATTCCCTGTGGCGCTGTTTGCCGCAAGCTGCGGCGCGCCTGCGATGGGGGATAGCGTGGCCGTTGCGCAGACCGTTGCGGGCCAGCCGGTGGAACTGGAAGCCGGATCGCCCTTTGCCGCCACCGCGCATATTGGCCTGACCGAAGGCTGGGCCATCGCGGTGGAGCCGGGCACCGGCAATCTGCTGATTACCGAAAAGGGCGGCACGGCCAAATATTACAACCCGGCCACAGGCACGGTGCTGCCGGTGAACGGCCTGCCCGAAGTGGGCTATGGCGGCCAAGGCGGGCTTGGCGATGTGGCCTTCGCCCCTGATTACGCGCAAAGCGGCACGATCTACCTATCCTGGGCGCAAAGCGCGGGCGGTGACGCGCGCCGCGCGGTCGCTGCGCGCGGGCAGCTTTCCTGCGATGGCGCCGCCTGCACCATTTCGGGCCTCACCGAAATCTGGCGGCAGGAACCGGCAACAAATGCTTTCGGCCATTTCAGCCACAAATTCGCCTTCTCACCCGATGGCCGCCATCTGTTCCTGTCCAGCGGCGACCGGATGCAGCCGGGGCTGCCGCAACAGCTCGACAACAATCTGGGCAAGGTGCTGCGCCTGAACCTCGATGGCACCCCCGCAGCGGGCAATCCCTTTGCCGCGCAAGGCTCACCCGCCGATCAGATCTGGTCCTATGGCCAGCGCAACCTGCTCGGCCTGCAATTCGATCTGGACGGCAATCTCTGGGATCTGGAGCATGGTCCACGCGGCGGGGACGAGCTGAACCTGGTAGAGCCGGGCAATAATTACGGCTGGCCCACGCGGTCTTACGGCATCAATTACAACGGCGACCCCATTCCCGACCACACGCCGGATGACGGCTTTGTGAAGCCGGCGATTTACTGGAACCCGGTGATCGCGCCGGGCGACATGCTGTTCTATCGCGGCGAAATGTTCCCCGCATGGCGCGGGCAGGCGCTGATCGCGGCGATGGGCAGCGTGACCAGCATCGTGCGCGTTTCGGTCGATGCGGCAAGCAATTCCGCGACCGAGGAGGCGCGCTACAAGTTCCCTGTGCGGCTGCGCGACATTGCCGAAGCCGCGGACGGATCGCTGTGGCTGGTGGAAGACGGCCCGCGCGGGCGGCTGCTGCACGTGACCGCAGCCGATTAATTTCCCCGGTAACAGCGGTAACATTTGCATGGGCGCGCAGCCCCCTTTATCGGCGCGCGCCCATGGACAAGCTTGCGCCTTCGCTGATTCCCCTCGACGCGGTGGACCCGGCCATGGTCGAGGAACTGCTCGACCGCGCCTTCGGGCCGGGGCGCAAGGCGCGCACCGCCTACAAGGTGCGCGGCGATGCGCCTTACCTCCCCGCGCTCAGCTTCGGGCTGGTGGATGAGGAGCAGATGCTGGTCGCCACCATTCAGGCATGGCCCGTGGCGCTGACCGATGTGCAGGGCCGCGCGCATCCGCTGATCATGGTGGGACCGGTGGCGGTTCTGCCCGAAAAGCAGGGCGAAGGTTTTGGCACCGCGCTGATGCTGGCGCAGGCGCAGGCCCTCGGCGAAATCGGCAGGCAGGTGGAGCCGCTGCCGCAGGTGCTGATTGGCGATGCGCCCTATTACGGCCGCTTTGGCTTTTCCGCCGATTACACCGGCGGCTGGACGTTGCCCGGCCCGTGGGAAAAGGACCGGCTGCTGCTGCGCTGTGCAAATCCGGCGATCCTGCCGCGCGAAGGCACGCTTGGCCCTTGGAAGGGGTGAGACTTCCTGCCATCTGAAGGGCCATGCCCGTCGCCATCCGCCTGTTTGCCGCATGATCGAGATATTCGACCGCCTGGCCGACCATTTCGAACGCGGCCACGCGCGCGAGAATGTGACCGTGCTGCCCGGCTTTGCCGTGCGCCTGCCGCCGGTGCTGACCCCTGCTGCCGTGCTGATCGGCATCACCGAACGCCCCGAACCCGGCGTTATCCTGACGCACCGCCGCGCCGATATGCGAAAACATGCGGGTCAAGTGGCCTTTCCCGGCGGCAAGCTCGATCCGGGCGAGGATGCCGTGGCCGCCGCCCTGCGCGAAGCGAACGAGGAGCTGGGCATCGACCCGGCCAATGTCCGCGTGATCGGCACCTCCGACCGTTTCGTCACCGGCACAGGCTATGAAGTAACCCCGGTGATCGCCACGCTGCCGCCCGATCTGCCCTTGGTGCCCAACCCCGATGAAGTGTCGTCGTGGTTCGAACCGCCGCTGGCCTTCGTGCTCGACCCGGCAAACCATGCGCGCAAGGAAGCGATGTTCGAAGGCGAGATGCACCCCTATATCGAGATCATGTGGGAAGGGCACCGGATCTGGGGCGTAACGGCGGCGATCATCGCCAATCTGGCGCAGCGGCTGAACGGGCTAGGGGACAAGGCATGAGCCGACTGCCCGCCGCCGAATGGACGCAGCGCAGGGATCTGGCGGCGCTCGTGGCCGCCTTGGGCGCGGACAATCTGCGCTGGGTGGGCGGCGCAGTGCGCGACACGCTGCTGGGCTATCCGGTCAAGGATATTGACGCGGCAACCACGCTGCGCCCCGAACAGGTGGTGGAGTTGTGCGCCGCCGCAGGCATCCGCACCGTTCCCACAGGCATTGCTCACGGCACCGTCACCGCGATCCTGCCCGGCGGCAATGTCGAAGTGACGACGCTCAGGCGCGATGTCTCCACCGATGGGCGGCGCGCCACGGTCGCCTTTGCCGATGACTGGCGCGACGATGCCGCGCGGCGCGATTTTACGATCAACGCGCTCTATGCCCACCCGGTGACGCGGGAAATTGCCGATTTTTTTGGCGGGCAAGACGATCTTTCCGCACGCCGGGTGCGTTTTATCGGCGATGCCCGCCAACGCATTGCCGAGGATCACTTGCGCATCCTTCGCTATTTCCGCTTTCAGGCGCGCTTCGGCGGGATGCTGGATGGCGAGGCGGAAGCCGCCTGCCGCGACCTTGCGGCCACGCTGAAGGGGTTGAGCCGGGAGCGGGTGGCGATGGAACTGCTCGGCCTGCTGGCCCTGCCCGATCCCGCGCCCACAGTGGAACGGATGCAGCGGCTGGGGGTGTTGCCGGTTGTGCTGCCGGAAGCCGATGCGTCAACCCTGCCCGCGCTGGTGGCACACGAACAGCGGCTTGGAATTGCCCCCAATCCCTTGCGCCGCATGGCTGCTTTGTTGCCAGCCGATCCGGCGCTGGCGGAAAAGGTGGCTGCGCGCCTGAAACTTTCCGCCGCGCAGAAAAAGCATCTGGCGCTGTGCGCGGGGCGCGAGGATGACGACGCGGCCGATCCGCGGGCACTCGCCTATCGCATCGGCATGGATGCGGCGCGTGACCGGGTGCTGCTGGCAGGCGGCGATCCGGTAGCGCTGGATGGCTGGGCCATTCCCGAACTGCCGCTGAAAGGCGGAGAAATCGTGGCACGCGGCGTAAGCGCCGGGCCGCAAGTCGCCCGCACCCTTCGCGCAGTGGAGGCCCGCTGGGTGGCCGAAGGCTTTCCGGATCGCGCACGGGTGGAGGAAATGCTGGCCGAGGAATTGCGAGCGAAGGAATTGCCCTGAGACGTAACAAGCTTGCTTGTTAACGAAACATCCCTATATGCCGCTGCAGACCAACGCGAAACCATCGCGTGATCCGTTTGCAAGCGTGAGCCTTTCCCAAGTCCAATCGGGAACAGGACCGGCACCGGACAAGTGGTCATCCCGCTGAAAGCTACCCGTGTCACGCTTGGGTCGCCGTTGAAGGCCCCAATCCGCACCCGGAATCCATCCGGCGCGTGCGGACATATGTGAACGAAAGAAAAGAGTTACATGTCCTATTTTACCGAACTCGGCCTTGCCGAGCCTATCCTGCGCGCGCTCGAAGCCAAGGGGTATAACGACCCCACGCCGATCCAGCGCCAGGCCATTCCCGCGCTTCTGGAAGGCCGCGATCTTCTGGGTATTGCGCAGACCGGCACCGGCAAGACCGCCGCCTTTTCGCTGCCCAGCCTGCACCGCCTTGCCGCCAATCCCAAGCCGCGCACCCCGCGCGGCTGCCGGATGCTGGTGCTCTCCCCCACCCGCGAACTCGCCGCACAGATTGCCGACAACATGGTCGGCTATGCCAAATATCTGAACCTGTCGGTGCAGACCGTGTTTGGCGGTGTGCCCGTGGGCAAGCAGATCAGCGCGCTGGGCCGCGGCACCGATATTCTGGTGGCAACGCCGGGCCGCCTGCTCGACCTTATCGAACAGCGCGCGCTGGTGCTCGACCATGTCGAAATCTTCGTGCTCGATGAAGCCGACCAGATGATGGACCTCGGTTTCATCAAGCCGCTGACCCGCATTGCCGGCCTGCTGCCGAAACAGCGCCAGAGCCTGTTTTTCAGCGCCACCATGCCGAATGAAATCGCCCAATTGGGCAAGCGTTTCATCAGCGACCCGGTCAAGGTGGAAGTCGCCCCGCAATCGACCACCGCCGAAAAGGTGGCGCAATATGTCACCCATGTCGACCAGAAGGAAAAGCAGGCGCTGCTGACCATTTCCCTGAAGAAGGGGCTGGAATCGGGCGATATTGAAAGCTGCCTCGTTTTCACCCGCACCAAGCACGGCGCGGACCGCGTGGTGAAGCACCTGATTGCCGCCGGGATCGAAGCCGCCGCCATTCACGGCAACAAAAGCCAGGCGCAGCGCACCCGTGCGCTGGACGGGTTCCGCGCCGGCCGCGTTCCCGTGCTGGTCGCCACCGATATTGCCGCGCGCGGGATCGATGTGCCCGGCGTGTCGGCGGTGTTCAATTTCGAACTGCCCAATGTGCCCGAACAATATGTTCACCGCATCGGCCGCACCGCGCGCGCCGGGCGCGGCGGCATGGCGATCAGTTACTGTGCAGGCGATGAAAAGACCTATCTGCGCGATATCGTGCGGCTGACCGGCGTGCAGCCGATTGCTGCCCCGCTGCCCGCCAATTTTCTCGAACAGGCCGCCCGCCTGCCCAAGCCGTCTGCCAAGCAGCTGGGCGCGGAACATTCGGAAGATAACCGCAATGGCGGCTCCAACCGCCGCAACCGCCAGGCCGAAGCCCGCAACCGTGGCCCGCGCCGCCATCCCGATGTCGCCGTGCGGCCCAAGGGTGCGCGTCCCGCGCCCGCCAACGCGGAAGGCACGGCCCGTTCAGGCGAAGCCCGGCCTGCCGGCAGGCAGAATGACGGTCGCAACCGCAACCGTAACCGCAGGCGCGGCGGCGGGCGGCCCCACGCCGCGCAAGCCTGATCCCCCGGCCAGCGCGCCGGTATAGTTTGGCACTGGCGCACGGAATTGGCGGGCTGTGGCTCGGCTCATGGAAGCTGGGCCACGGTCCGTCCCGTTCGGGGTTGCGATCACTTCAGCAATCCACAAGCTGGAAAGGCGAGGCGCACCTGCCTTGGTGGTTTCCGATCAGGCCCTGTGCCGCTTTCCCTGCGTTTTGCGGGTTGGGTGGCTGCGTGCCTGATGCGGGCGAGACTGGTAAAGAGGATAAAGCATTGAAGACCTATCAGACGATTTTCGCGGCGGCGGTCATGCTGGCTGCGCCTGTGACCGTGATGGCCCAGGATGTGGGCGCAACGGTAACCGGCAACGACGCCAACCCGATTGGCACGGTTGTTTCCAACGATGGGTCGACCGTGACGGTCGATACGGGCGCGCACCGCATCCCGCTGCCCGCCAATGCCTTTGCCATCACCGAAAGCGGCCCCTCGCTGAACATCACCAAGGCTGAACTCGATTCAATCTACGAACGCCAGCTGGCCGAAGCCGCCGCCGCGCGCGATGCCGCGCTGGTGGAAGGCGCCGCCGTGGTCACCGCCGACCAGCAGGCACTGGGCAGCGTGGACATGATCGATGGCGACAACATCGTGATCCGCGAAGGCGATTTCGTCGTGACCCTGCCGCGCGACATGCTGGCGGTGGACGGCGAAGGCAGGCTGATGGCGCTGGCCAGCATGGAAGCGATCCGGCAGGCGCTTCAGGCGGCGCAGGGCGGCTGAGCCGGATCGCGCAACTTCTGCGCCGATCCATTCCCTTGGACGGGACCAAGGCCGGGAGGGAGCGATCCTTCCCGGCCTTTGCTATTCAGAACCGGTTGTTTTTCGGGAAACCCGTGGGCGGCATCCGCCCGGCCGCGCCGCGTGCCACTTTCCACATATGGATCTCGGTCTCGGTGCGGGTTCGCCCACTTTCCCCGCCCATTTGCCAGCTCAGCCCATCGGCCAGCGTGAAGGTGGTGGCATCGGCCAATCCGCCATCGCGGTAACGTTGCAGCGTCACCCCCTGCCCGCGCGCCATTTCGGGCACTTCGTCCAGCGCAAAGACCACCAGCTTGCGGTTATCGCCCACCACCGCGACGTGATCGTGCGCCGGGGCAATGGCGCGAACAACGAGCAGCTTTGCGCCATCTTTCAGGTTCATGACTTGCCGACCCTTGCGCGTTTCGGCCAGCAGTTCCTCTGTCCGCGCGGCGAAACCCTTGCCGATGCTGGAGGCAAGCAGCAATTGCCGCCCCGGCTCGTGCACCACCACCGCCACAACATTTGCACCTGCATCAATATCGAGCGTGTTGCGCACCGGTTCGCCAAAACCGCGTGCGGATGGCAGCTTGTCCGCGCCGATGGTGAAAAAGCGGCCGTCATCGCATGCCAGCAATAGCTTGTCGGTGGTCTGGCAATGCACGGCAAAGGCGGCCTCGTCGCCTTCCTTGTATTTGAAATCGCCGCAGCCATCGGCGCCCAGATCGACATGGCCCTTGGCGGCACGGATCCAGCCTTTCTTGGACAGGATCACCGTTACCGGCTCCTTCTCGATCATCGCATCCATGCTGAATTCGACCGTGGGCGCGGCTTCGACGATGTCGGTGCGACGGCGGCCCAGCTCCGTGTCGGGCGCATATTCGGCGCGCAAGGCGGCCAGATCGCGCTTCAACCTTGTGCGCTGCCGCGCCGGGCTGGCGAGCAGCTTTTCCAGCTCGTCCTGTTCGGCCAGCAGCGCGTCCTTCTCGCGGCGCAGTTCCAACTCCTCCAGCTTGCGCAAGCTGCGCAGCCGCATGTTGAGGATCGCCTCGGCCTGCCGGTCGGTCAGGGCGAACTCTGCCATCATCACCGGCTTCGGTTCGTCCTCGGTGCGGATGATCTGGATCACCCGGTCAAGGTTGAGGAAAGCGATGATATAGCCTTCGACCAATTCCAGCCGCGCGGCAATCTTGTCCAGCCGGTGCTGGCTGCGGCGCTGCAGGATGTCGATCTGGCTGACCAGCCAGTTTTCCAGCAATTCCTTCAGCCCCATGACCATAGGGGTGCGTGTGGCATCCAGCACGTTGAGGTTGAGGCTGAAGCGCGTTTCCAGATCGGTCAGCTTGTAGAGCGATTCCTTGAGCAGTTCGGGATCGACATTGCGGCTGCGCGGTATCAGCACGATGCGGATCTGCTCATCGCTTTCGTCACGCACATCTTCGAGGATCGGCAGCTTCTTGTCTGCAATCGCCTGTGCGATCTGTTCGATCAGCTTGCCCTTGGCGACCTGATAGGGGATTTCGGAAATGACGAGCTGCCAGCCGCCGCCCTTGTGCCGCTCGATCCCCGCATTGCGATCGGCCTCGTCGCTCGCCTCGGCGGCATAGAATCGTCCGCGCACGCGAAAACTGCCGCGCCCGGTTTCATAGGCGTTGGCGATGCTGGCCGGCGAATCCACGATCAGGCCGCCCGTCGCAAAATCCGGCCCCTTGAACACGCCCATCAGTTCGGCATGGGTCACATCGCGGTTAAACAGCACGAGTTCGGCCGCGTCGATGATTTCCGCGACATTGTGGCTGGGGATGCTGGTGGCCATGCCCACGGCAATGCCGCTGGCCCCGTTGGCGAGAAGATTGGGGAAGATGCCGGGGAAAATCTCCGGCTCCTCATCCTCGCCATTATAGGTGGGGATGAAATCGACCGTGCCTTCGTCGAGCCCTTCCATCAGGCTCATCGCGGTCTTGGTCAGCCGGCATTCGGTATAACGGTAAGCGGCGGCGTTATCGCCATCGACATTGCCGAAATTGCCCTGGCCTTCGACGAGCGGATAGCGCAGCGTGAACGGCTGGGCGAGGCGCACCATCGCATCGTAAACGGCGACATCGCCGTGCGGGTGGAACTTGCCAATCACATCGCCCACCACGCGCGCCGATTTCTTGAATGCGCTGGACGGATCAAGCTTCAGCCCGCGCATTGCCCACAACAGGCGGCGGTGAACCGGCTTCAGCCCGTCGCGCAGATCAGGCAGGCTTCGCGCGGTGATGGTGGACAGGGCATAGACGAGATAGCGTTCAGAAAGCGCGGCATCGAAGGGGGCATCGACAATCGCGTCGAACGGGTCAGCGGCGTCATCAAGCGTGGGCATAGCAGCGGCCTAGCAGGGGCAAAGCGGGCCTGCCAGCGAGGATGGCGCGAGTATCAACAGCGAAAGGAGAATTACCGGCCCTGCATATCGTGCGCCTCGCGCGGGATGCGCACTTCCAGCCCTTCCAGTTCGGGCGTCAGAAGGATCTGGCAAGACAGGCGGCTGGTGGCGGAAAGATCGGCGGCAAGGTCGAGCATGTCTTCCTCGTCCTCGCTGGCGGGGGGCAGCTTGCCGAACCAGTCGCGACCGATAATGACATGGCAAGTGGAGCAGGCCATCTGCCCCTCGCACGTGCCTTCGAGCGGCATGGCGGCGGCCTGCGCCACTTCGAGCAGGCGCTCCCCCGGCTGGCCTTCGGCCTCGACCCGGTCCCCGTCGCGCGTGATGAAGATGATCTTGATGGCTGCTATCCCTGCTGCGATGCCGCGTCATTAATCGCTGCCGCCGCCGCTTCAAGCGATTCCATCGTGATATAGCGGCCAAAGCCAAGGCGGATGGAGGATTTGGCCTGGGCATCGGTCAGGCCTATGGCGCGCAAGACATGGCTGGGCCGGCCCGATCCGCTGGCGCAGGCGGACCCGGCGGAAAAGGCGATGTCGCGGCAATCGCTCATCAGGCGCGCCACATCGAGGCCATCGCGCCGGATATTGAGATTGCCGTGCCAGCGTGCATCCTGCGGTCCGTTCAGTTGCCAATCGGCAAAAAGCGCGCGGGCGCGCGCCCACAGTTTGGCGATATGGGCCGCATCCTCCGCCTGCCGTGCCAGCGCCAGTTTCGCCGCCGCGCCAAAGCCTGCGCATAGCGCGGGGCTGAGCGTGCCTGATCGGAGGCCCCCTTCCTGCCCCCCGCCGGTGATCTGCGCGTCCAGTTCCACCCCATCGGCCAGCCACAGCGCGCCGATGCCCTTGGGCCCATACAGCTTGTGCGCGGACACCACGATCATGTCGGCCGGGGCGACAGGGAGCTTGCCCGCCGCCTGCACCGCGTCCGACAGGAACAGCGCGCCCGCTGCCCTTGCCCGCTTGGCCCAATGTACACTGTCCTGCACCGCGCCGATTTCGTTGTTGACCTGCATCACGCAGACCATGGCGGAATCGGAAGGCAACGGCGTATCGGATTGCACGAAGCCCTGCGCATCCACCGGCAGGATATGTGCCCGGCCGAGCGCCTGCGCGGTATCAAGCACGGCGGCGTGTTCGATGGCAGAGACGGCTATCGCGCCCTTTCGCCGTGTTCCCCGCATTGCCAGATTGATCGCCTCGGTCGCGCTGCCGGTGAAGATCACGCGCCCGCCGGCAGGAAACAGCGCAGCGACGCGATCGCGCGCCCGTTCCACCGCTGCGGCCGCCGCGCGGCCCAGCCGGTGCGCCGAATGGGGGTTGCCGAAGCCGTCCCCCTCCGGTCCGCCCAGCCAGCGCAGCATTTCCTCGCGCGCTTCGGGGGCGAGCGGCGTGGTCGCCTGGTAATCGAGATAGATCATGCAAGGCTCGCCCAGGCTGCCACGAACGCCGCCAGATCGTCTGGCGTGGTATTCCACCCCAGGCTGACGCGGATCGTGCGCTGCGCCTGTTCGGGCGGCAGACCCATGGCGGTGAGCACCCGGCTGGGCTTGAGCGAGCCCGAAGAGCACGCACTGCCCGCCGACACCGCAAAGCCCATGGCATCCAGACGGATGACCAGAACCTGCGCCGACAATTGCGGATGTGTCAGCGCCAGAATGTGATCGGCCCGGTCGGCAATGGGCAAGAGGCTCGGTTCCAGTGCCGCAGCAAAGGCAAGCCGCTCTGCCGGGGTGGTTGCCCAATCGCTCACCTCCAAAGCGGCGGCAAAGCCCATCGCCGCAGGCAGGTTCTCCGTCCCCCGCCGGTATCCGCGTTCATGCCCGCCTGAAGGTTCCAGCAAGCTGTAATCACGCACCAGCAGCGCGCCGATTCCCACCGGCCCGCCCAGCTTGTGCGCGGATACCACAACCATGTCCGCCCCGGCCGGCAAGGCCGCCTTCCCCGCGCTTTGCGAGGCATCGGCCAGCCATAAACCGCCCGCGTCGTGGATCAGGGCCGCCAGCGCCGCCTCATCCTGCCGCGCGCCGGTTTCGGAATTGACCGTCTGGATGGCGACCAAGGGACGCTCGCGCTGCACCGCCTCGGCCAGCACATCTGCGTCAATCCGCCCATCGGGCAGCACCGCCAGCTGCTCGGAATCGGGTGCGGCGGCCAGAACCGCATCGTGCTCCGCCGCGCCGACCAGACGCGCGCCTGCCTTTGCCCTGCCCAAGGCAATCGCCAGCGCCTCGCTCGCGCCGCTGGTGAAGATCACCTCGCCCGACCACCCCAGCGCCGCCTTCACCCGCGCGCGCGCGTCCTCCAGCGCAGCCTTCGCCCGTCTCCCTTCGGCGTGGGGGCTGGAGGGATTGGCCCAGATGGCAAAGCCTTCCTCCATCGACGCGCGCGCCTGTGGGCGCAGCGGAGATGTGGCGGCATGATCAAGATAGATGCGGGCAGAAATGGCGGAACTCATCGAATAATTGCGAAACCGGGCACAGTTCCTATATAGCCGCGCACTTGCCCCGCGCCACCCGCGCGGTTCACATCCCATATTCAGGTCTGTTCAAACAATGCCTCACGTGATCTTCCCCGGCCCTGAAGGCCGCCTTGAAGGACGCTTTACCCCCGGTCCGCGCCCGCGTGCACCTGTGGCGATGATCCTGCATCCGCATTCGCTGGGTGGCGGCACAATGAATGACCGCATTGTGCAGATGATGTACAAGACTTTTGTCGATCGCGGCTTTGCGACGCTGCGCTTCAATTTCCGCGGTGTGGGCAAAAGCCAGGGCAGTTTCGACAACGGCATTGGCGAATTGTCCGATGCAGCATCCGCGCTCGACTGGGTGCAGCAGATCCACCCCGAAGCTTCGGTCACCTGGATCGCCGGCGTATCCTTTGGCGCGCTTATCGGGATGCAATTGCTGATGCGGCGCCCCGAAATCCGCGGCTTCATTTCGGTCGCACCGCCGGCCAACATGTATGATTTCAGCTTCCTTGCCCCCTGTCCGGCCAGCGGCATATTCATTCAAGGCATGGCGGATACCGTGGTGCAGCCCGCCAGCGTGCAGAAACTGGTCGACAAGCTGCGCACGCAGAAACACATCACCATCCACCATGACGAAATCCCGCGCGCCAACCACTTTTTCGAGAACGAGCTGGACGAGCTGAAAGCCTCGGTCGAGCGCTATCTGGATTTCCGCCTCGATCCCGCCTGCCCGATCAGCTGATCGGACACGGGCGCATCAATCCGCCTGCCTTTGCTCCCTCCCACCGCTTCCCGCCGCGCGTAATGTGTCGGCGGGCGGCGGCGCATTCCGCACTTGTAACAAATTGTCGCAAGGTGTAATGTTACATTATTACCTAGCCGCCACATCAGGATGGGGCAGGTTGGGAAAGGAGAATGGCATATGGCTTATCTCGACCATCCGCACACACACCGCCGTCTGGCAAGCGTGGCGGGCGTTGCCGCCGTCCACGCCGTGCTGGCGGTGGGGCTGGCGGCGGGCCTCACGATCACATACACGCTCGCCCCGCCCGAACCGCCGATCAAGGGCGAACCGGTAGTGGTGACACTGCCCCCGCCGCCCGAACCGGTAACCGAGCCCGATCCGGTGCAGAATACCGCAATCTCGACTCCGCCCGTCGCGCCCCCTGCACCGCTGCCGATTCAGCAGACCGCACCGGTCGACACGGTGATCGACTTCCCGCCCGAACGCGATGTGGCGCGCACGGCACAGCCGCCCGCCGACCCGCGGCCTACGCGGTCCGCCGATCCGCCCGCAGCTGCTTTCATTCCGCGCCCACCCGCCCCGGCGAATAGCCAGGGAAGCTGGATCACCAATGCCGATTACCCTTCGCTGGCGCTGCGGCGCGAACTGGAAGGCGATGTCGCTTACGAACTGGCGATCGATGCGCGCGGGCGGGTTAGCGATTGCCGCATCATCGCCAGCGGCGGGCACCGTCTGCTCGATACCGAAACCTGCCGCCTGATCGAACGGCGTGCGCGTTTCACCCCTGCCACCGACGACAAGGGGCAGAGCACGGTCGGCACATGGCGCGGCAGTGTGCGCTGGACGATTCCGGAACGCTAACAGGCTGTCAGGGCGTGGCGCTGCCCAGCGCGGCAGCGTCACCGCTCACGCCTTCAGCCGGCGCGCTTCCATCCGGAATGCTCCAGATCACGACATTGGCCAGCATCACCACCGCGAGGATCACCATCAGCATCGATTGGCGGTTCGGCCCCAGCCGCCGGTAAAGATACCACGCACCTGCCAGCATGGCGACGGCGCCCAGCATGACAATCGAGTAGACAAGATCGCTCATGCGGCGTTTCTAGCCGCGCCAGTCGCGCGGCACCAGATGGCGCGAAGGGCCGGTGCCCAACATGGTCAATTTCAGGTTAAGCGCAGTCCGATACCCCGTGTTCATCAGCTTCGGGCACTTCGATTTCACCACACGCTGAAGGGAAGCTGAAATGGATACCCTGTTCCTCTTGACTGCCGCCATCGGACTTGCCGCCCTGTTGATCGTGCCGCATTCGAAGGACCGGACCAAGCGGATGCTTCAGCGTGGCGGCGCGGCGGCGGCGTTCAGCATCGGCATTTTCGGTTCAGTCTTCTCCATGATGGTTGCCTGATTTTCGGCGTTTCCGGACAATATTCCGGCCGGTCTCCCCGGATTACAACCCTGCGCTCGGAAGGCGCAAAAACGACCCGGCAGGATTGCCCCCCTGCCGGGTCGTCCCGTTTCGACACGGACCAATCCTCCTCGCTATTTCTTGCCGAACAGCCCCTTGGCCATGCCCGCGATATCGTTCAGCGGATTGCCGTCGCCGTCCTTGTCCAGCATATCGAGCAGGCCCTTGGCCTGCGGATTGTCGTTCAGCATCGTCGCAAAACTGGTCAGCGAACCTTCGCCGCCAATATGCTGCACAATGCTGCTCAGCACGCCGGTATCGAGGCCCGTCTGTGCCGATGCAAGTTCCACCGTATCGCCCTGCATCTGGTGCGAACGGCCCAGCGCGGCAATCGCCTTTTCCGCCATGGCGGGGGAAATGCCCACCTTCTCGGCCAGATTCACCACATCGTCCGGCGCGCCGGTAAGACCCTTCAGCAGACTGTCAAAAACGCTCATCCCTGCACACTCCTCTTCTATCTCCGGGGCGTGAGTCGCACAGTCGGCTGAACCGGTCTTTGATGCAAGTCAGACTTGGGTGAGCGGGCGCAGATCGGGCGGCACAAAGGCACGGCGCGCCGCCACGCTGAACAGCAGGTCGCGCGAATAGAAGCGGAGCGGGTAGTCGCGCTGTCCGCGCGCGCCCGACAGCAGGCGATTGACACGCGCGACCAGCGATCCGCCGGATTCCTCGGCCAGATGCGCGCGCACGGCATGAATATAGAAATGCGTGATCGTAGCGTGGTAGCCATGCGCATCGTCGTTCACCCCGCCCACCGCCACATTGTAGCGGGCAATCGCGCCGGGCAGGTCCTGCTCCACATCAAAAGCGGGATATTCGTCCAGCAGGCACAGACACGCAGCCAGATGCGCCTCGTGCGTCCATTTGGCACGCGGCAAACTGGTGTCGAGCAGGTCCGCTGCCACGCGGCGCACCGCCGCATCATCGGCAAACAGGCGAACAGGGTATCGGGAAGCAGAGGTCATCGGATCGTTCCGGGCTTCTTGAGGTGAAGGCCCGGACCGATCCGAGCCCAATCAGGCGACCGGCGCCGGTGCCGCCTGGCGCACGCCTTCGTCGACATGGTCGGCAAATTGCCGGAAGTTGTCGACGAACAACTGCACCAGCTTTTGCGCGGTCACGTCATACTCGGCCGGATCAGCCCAGGTCGAACGCGGATCGAGGATCGCGCTGTCCACGCCGGGCACAGCCACGGGAACTTCGAAGCCGAAATTCTCGTCCTTGCGGAACTCGACATCGGCCATCTTGCCATCGAGCACAGCATTGAGCAGCGCGCGGGTCGCCTTGATCGGCATACGGCGGCCGGTGCCGTATTTGCCGCCGGTCCAACCGGTGTTGACCAGCCAGCATTCCGCGCCGCCCTTGCCGATGCGCTCTTTCAGCAGGTTGCCGTAAACGCTGGGGTGGCGCGGCATAAAGGCGGCGCCAAAGCAGGTGCTGAAGGTCGCCTCTGGCTCGGTCACGCCGATTTCGGTGCCTGCGACCTTGGCGGTATAGCCGCTGAGGAAGTAGTACATCGCCTGATCGGGCGTCAGCCGCGCGATCGGGGGCAGCACGCCGAACGCATCCGCCGTCAGCATGATCACATTCGACGGTGCCGGGCCGAGGTTCTTTTCGCTCGTGTTCGGGATGAACTCGATCGGATAGGCGCCGCGGGTGTTTTCCGTCTTGCTGCCATCGGTGAAGTCGAGTTCGCGGGTCACCGGATCCATTGTGACGTTTTCGAGGATCGTGCCGAACATCTTCGTGGTGGCGTAAATCTCCGGCTCGCCCTCTGCGGACAGGTTGATCATCTTGGCGTAGCAGCCGCCTTCGAAATTGAAGACCGCGGTGTCCGACCAGCCGTGCTCGTCATCGCCGATCAGCGTGCGGCTGGCATCAGCCGACAGCGTGGTCTTGCCCGTGCCCGACAGGCCGAAGAAGATCGCGCTCTTGCCATCTGCGCCGATATTGGCCGAACAGTGCATCGGCATCACGCCCTTCGCGGGAAGCAGGTAATTCAGCAGGCCGAACACGCCCTTCTTCATCTCGCCCGAATATTCGGTGTTGCCGATCAGGATCAGCTTTTCGGTGAAGCTGACCGCAATCACCGTATCGCTGCGGCAGCCGTGGCGTTCGGGATCGGCCTTGAAACTGGGCAGGTTGATGATGGTGTATTCGGGCACGAAATTCGCCAATTCGTCCGCCGTCGGGCGCACCAGCAGCGTGCGGATGAACAGGTTGTGCCACGCCATCTGGGTGATGACGCGCACGTTGAGGCGATATTCGGGCTGCGAGCCACCGAACAGGTCAGCGACGTAAAGCTCGTTCTGCTCTTGCAGTTCCTTGAGGAAATCCGCCTTCAGCGCCGCGAAATGCGCCTCGCTCATCGGCTGGTTGATCGCGCCCCAATTGATCGTGCTCTCGGTCTCGGCATCGCGGACGATATACTTGTCCTTGACGCTGCGGCCGGTGAAGCGGCCCGTATCGACCAGCAGCGCGCCGTGCTTGGTCAGCTGACCCTCGCCCCTTTTCAGCGCGTGTTCGACCAGCGCGGCAGTGCCCAGATTGGCGTAAATGGTGGCGGTGCTGGACACACCCAGATCGGCAAGCGAAACAGCAGTGGTATTGGGCACGAAAGGGTCTCCCCGTGAAAAAAGTTCCAATCTTCCGGACCGCGCTCTCCCACGGTTAGGGTAGGCCCTTAGTTGCGCAGCCACCTCGCGTCAATTTGCCGAAAGGCCACCAGTGATGGATTTTCCATCTCAGCACAATCGATCCAGTGCAATATGGCAATCGGTGCCCAAAAACCGGCTGGCGCCTGCCTTGTGGCGCCGCCTGCGAGCGGATAGGGTCGCTTGCGCAGGGGCTGCAGCAATTGTGCAGCAATTCGGATCGGACAGGCAGGCCAGATGAACACCTCTCATGAGAAAGCAGGCGAGCAGACGCGGTCGGCGGATACCCCGCGATCCATCGCGCTGGTGGATGATGACCGCAATATCCTCGCCACCCTGTCCATCGCGCTCCAGGCCGAAGGCTATCTGACCCGCCTCTACACCGATGGCGAGGCGGCGCTGGCCGCGCTGCGTTCCAATCCGCCCGATCTGGCGGTGTTCGACATCAAGATGCCGCGCATGGACGGCATGGAATTGCTGCGCCGCCTGCGCGAGACGAGCGACCTGCCGGTGATTTTCCTGACCAGCAAGGACGAGGAGCAGGACGAGGAAGCCGGCCTTGCCATGGGCGCGGATGATTATATCGCCAAGCCGTTCAGCCAGCGCCTGCTGCTCGCCCGCATCCGCGCGATTCTGCGCCGCGCGGGCCCTTCGCAGGCAAGCCAGCCAGACCTTGCCAGCGCGCCGCCGGGCGATGCCGCGATCATGGAACGCGGCCGCCTGCGGATGGACCCTGCGCGCCACCAGGTTACCTGGGACGGCAAGCCGGTGGGCCTGACCGTGACCGAGTTCCTGATCCTCGAAGCGCTCGCCACCCGGCCCGGCGTGATCAAGAGCCGCAACCAGTTGATGGATGCCGCCTATCCCGACGACGTGTTCGTGGATGACCGCACGGTGGACAGCCACATCAAGCGCCTGCGCCGCAAGTTCCGCGCGGTGGATGGCAACTTTGGCGCGATCGAGACACTGTATGGCGCAGGCTATTCCTTCGCCGATGGCTGACCGGCGCGAGCCTGCCCGATGACGCGCGAGGAGCTGAAGGCCGGGCGGCTGGAGCGGCTGGCCTTTCCGTTCGGCCAATCGCTGACCGCGCGCATCCTGGCGGTGAACCTGATCCCGCTGCTGGTGCTGGCGGGCGGGCTGTTCTTCCTCGATTCCTACCGCCGCCAATTGCTCGACGAACGCTACAAGCTGGCCCGGATCGAGGCGCAGATCACCGCCGAGGCGCTGGCGGGCGCCACCCGCGCGCGGCAGGAAGCGTTGCTGATCCAGATCGGCAAGGAACAGCGGATGCGCCTGCGCATGTACGATGCCGAAGGGCGGCTATGGGCCGACAGCTTCGTGCTGGCCGAACCCAGCTTCCGCTTCGACGATCCCGTCGCCGAGCCGTTTCTGGAGGATTTCGCCCGCTGGACCGACCGCGCGGTGAACTTCGCTGTGGGTGCGCCCGCCCCGCCCCGCTATGTCGAACCTGCCAGCCAGGATGCCGATGCCTGGCCCGAACTGGTGCGCGCGCGCGAACAGGTGCGCACGCAGATCGAACTGAGGCTGGCGCCTGACGACACCCCGGTCATCAACGCGGCAGCCCCGGTCGGCATCAACGGCGCCACGCTGCTGACCACGCGCAACGCCGCCGACATCACGCAATCGGTGCGCAATGCCCGCACGCAATTGCTCACCATCATTGCCTGGGCGCTGCTCGTCTCGATCATTCTCTCGCTCTACCTTGCCAGCACGATCATCCAGCCGCTGCGCCGGCTGGTGCGCGCGGCCATTCTGGTGCGTTCGGGACGCGAACGCGATGTCGAAGTGCCCCGAATGCCCGAACGCGGCGACGAGATCGGTGTGCTGGCGCGCGCCGTGTCCGACATGACCGCGACCTTGCGCCACCGGATCGATGCAGTGGAAAGCTTTGCCGCCGATGTGGCGCACGAGATCAAGAACCCGCTTGCGTCTCTGCGCAGCGCCATCGAAAGCCTGCCCAAGGTCAAGGACGAGGCTCTGCGCACCCAACTGATCGATATCGCCGCGCATGATGTGCAGCGCATCGACCGGCTGGTGACCGACATTTCCGAAGCCAGCCGCGTCGACGCCGAAATCAGCCGTGCCCGCTTTGAACCGGTGGATATGGCCGCGCTGTTCGCCAATCTGATCGCCGCGCGCGAGGACCGCTGCGCCAAGGCCGGGCGCACCATCCGCCTTGAGGCGGACAGGGGCAGCCACACGGTGATGGGCGTTCCGCTGCGGCTGGAGAGGATCGCCGAAAACCTGCTCGACAATGCGGTGTCCTTCTCTCCGCCGGGCGGCGAAGTTCTGGTGCAAGTCACCCGCCGGGGCGACCGGATTCTTGCCAGCGTTGCCGATCAAGGGCCAGGCATTGCACCCGACAAGCGCGAGCTGGTGTTCCGCCGTTTCCATTCCGACCGGCCGGAGGGCGAGAGCTTCGGCAACCATTCCGGTCTTGGCCTTGCCATTGCCCGCACCATTGCCGAGGCGCATGGCGGCACGCTGTTTGTCGATGATCCGCTGCCGGGACAAACCGGCGCGCGGCTGGTGCTGGACTTGCCCGCGGCATGAGCGCGATCGAAGTGCGGCAGGCGGGCTGCGTAGTGGTAAACGGCATTGCCGTGCTGATCGAAGGTGCATCGGGCACCGGCAAATCCGCGCTGGCGCTGGCGCTGATCGACCGGGGAGCGGCCCTTGTCGGGGATGACGGGGTGACGTTGCGCCTGCGCGATGGCCGCCTCTGGGCCAGCCCTCCGCCGCATACCGCCGGCCTGATCGAGATCCGCAATGTGGGTATTGCCCGCCTGCCGGTTGCCGAAGGGCCGGTGGGCCTGGTCCTGCGGCTGGACGCCGCCGCGCCACGCTATGTCGAGGAGCCTGAGGCCGACACGCTGCTGGGCGTATCCGTGCCATGCCTCAGCCTCTTTCCCGATGCCGCCGCGCTGCCGCTGCGCGCCGAATGGGCGGTGCGGCTTTACGCCCGGCGGGCCTAGATCGCGCACGGGCCACAAGGCCATCCCCACCATAGCCACTTCACTTTTTCGCGCGGCAAGGGCAGAGGCATGGGCGATGGCCAGCAAACCGCCACAGACTCGGCCCGACACGGATGGCAATTCCGGCACCAGTTCCGGCAGCGTCAGCACGCGGCAGCGCATCCTGCTGGTCACCGGGATGCTGGGTGCGGGCAAGACCACCGCGCTGCGCGAGCTGGAGGATCTGGGCTGGGAAGCAATCGACAATTTGCCGATCCAGCTGATTGAGAAGCTGCTCGATCCCGCGGCGCGCTCCTATCCCATGGCCTTCGGTTTCGATTGCCGCACGCGCGGGTTTGAACCGGGCGGCATCATCGAACTGGTCAAGCATCTGGCCGCGCGCCCCGATCTGGAACTGACCACTCTTTTCCTTGATTGCGCGGGGGCAGAGCTGGCACGCCGGTTTGACGAAACACGGCGGCGGCATTTCCTGGCGCAGGATATGCCCGTGCCGCAGGGCATCAAGGCGGAACGCGAACTGCTCAGCCCCCTGCGGCGCTGGGCCGATGTGCTGATCGACACCACCGATTTTACCGTCAACGACCTCAAGCAACGCATCCGCGAACAATTCGGCCAGAGCGCGCCCGCCGCACTGACGGTGATCGTCTCCAGCTTTGGCTATTCGCGCGGGATGCCGCCCGCAGCCGATCTGGTGTTTGATATGCGCTTTCTGGAAAACCCGCACTGGGCGCCGGGCCTCAAGGAACTGACTGGGCTGGATGCCCCGGTTGCCGACTATATCGCCGCCAACCCGGTCTTTGCCTCGGCCTTTGGCAAGATAAGCGACCTGGTGCTGGAACTGCTCCCGCATTATGCGGCGCAGGGCAAAACCTATGTCAACATCGCCTTTGGCTGCACCGGCGGGCGGCACCGCTCGGTCTATTCGGCGCAGGCAATGGCAGAAGTCTTGCGCGAGGCGGGCTTTTCGCCCACTGTGTTGCACCGCAATATGGGCTCGCGCGCGGCCGAGCTGGTCGAAGGGTCGCAGGCAATATGACGGGATTTGGCACCTGCGCCACCAAGAGGGTGACACCACCATGATTTTGCCGCGATCGGCAGATATCCGCGAAATGTGACAGCTTTATCTCCCATTTTCCCCACTACGAGTTGCACGCAAGCATGATTGGCATGATTCTGGTAACCCATGGCCGGCTGGCCGAGGAATTCGTCAACGCCATGGAACACGTGGTGGGCGCGCAGGCGGATGTCGCCACGGTCTGCATTGGCCCGAATGACGATATGGAGCAGCGGCGCGAGGAAATTGCGGCTGCGATCGATCTGGTGGATACCGGGCAAGGCGCGGTGATCCTGACCGATCTGTTTGGCGGGACGCCCTCCAACCTTGCCATCTCGCTGCTCGAACGCGGCCGCACCGAGGTGATCGCGGGGATCAACCTGCCCATGCTGATCCGGCTGGCGGGTGCGCGCAAGGAGCTCGATCTCCCTCACGCGGCCGCCGCCGCGCGCGATGCCGGGCGCAATTACATCACGCTGGCTTCCGAATTTCTCGGACAGGATGCATAAGGCAACCAGACGGCTCCACAGCCGCGCCTTTGGGGGAGGGTAATCTGGCAGTAGCAGCGAAAACCGTTGGCATAGTGAACAAGCGCGGCCTGCACGCCCGCGCCAGCGCCAAGTTCGTGGGCGCGGTGGCGCAAATGGACGGGGTGCGCGTGACCGTTGCGAAGGATGGGCACGAGGCGAACGGCAATTCGATACTGGGACTGATGATGCTTGGCGCAGCAATGGGCGATCAAGTGGAAATCCGCGTGGTCGGGGACGAGGCCGAGGCGCGCCTTGCCGAACTGGTTGCCCTCGTCGAAGACGGTTTTGGCGAAGATAGGTAACGCCGCGTGCGCCGCGAAATAACCGGTTTCTCCAACCCGACCGTCAAGTCGCTGCGCGCCCTGCGCGAGAAAAAGCACCGCAAGGCCGCGCGCCAGTTTCTGGCCGAGGGGTTGCGCCTGCTTACCGATGCACTGGAATGCGGCCATGTGCCGCAAGTGCTGGTGATGAGCAGCGCGCGCGACCCGCATCGCTTGCTGGAAACGCTGGAAGCCGCAGTGTTGGCCGCTGGCGGCGAGGTGATCGAAACGACGCCCGACATCCTTTCCAAGATCACCGGCAAGGACAATCCGCAGGCTGTCGCGGGCGTGTTTGCCGAATTCGATACCTCGATTGAGCGGCTTGATCGCGGTGCCGCGCCGATCTGGCTGGTGGCGCAGGCGCTGCGCGATCCGGGCAATCTGGGAACGATGCTGCGCACCGGGGATGCCGTAGGAGCAGGCGGGCTGATCCTGATCGACGATTGCGCCGATCCCTTCAGCGTGGAGGCGGTGCGCGCCAGCATGGGCGCAGTGTTCACGCAAGCAATCGCGCAGGCCAGTTGGGCGGATTTTCTTCCGTGGCTCCGCGCCGGTTCGGGGCAACTGGTGGCGGCGTCCTTACGCGATGCCATCCCCTATCGCGGCGCACCCTACGCTGCGCCGTGCTTCGTGCTGGTGGGCAACGAATCGCGCGGGCTGCCGGAGGAGTACGAAGCCGCCTGCGACTTGCGCGTGACCATGCCGATGAAGGGCCGCGCCGACAGCCTCAACGCCGCCGTGGCAGCGGCCGTGCTGGCATACGAGGTTCTGGCGCGGCTGGAGCCCTAGTCGCCTGCGATCAGCATGGTGATTTTCCAGCCATCGTCGCCGCGATTGGCGAGCAGGCGGTAATCGATCAGGCTGCGCAGATCGGACATGGCGACGAAGCCCTGTCGGCCGTCGGATGTGATAACCGAGGCAAAGGACGCGCCTTCACCTGGATATTCGCTCACCTCCACACCCTGCCAGCCGACATTCGCCAGCACTTCGGCATCATCCCACGCGCCGGCACGCAGGGGAATATCGCTGCCGATGGCGATATAGGTGGCATAGGGATCGCGCTCGCCGATATCGGCCGCGAAATAATGCGGCATGGTCAGCGAATTGCCATCCGTGCCGGCGGCGCAACCCAGCGGCAGGATCGCTTCCAGTTCTTCCCACAGGCCGTATTCCGGATCGGTCAGCCGCGCGCGGAGGGTGTCGAGCCCGCTCCCACCGCCGAAATCGAGGCCAATGGCCGGATCGGCCAGCGCCAGCAGCGCATAGGTGTCGCGGGCAATCACTGCCTGCGCCAAGGCGCGGCGGAACTCCGGCGCGCCTGCGAGGTTGAGGCAATCGTCCTTCGGCGCAAACTCTCCGGCGGGCGACAGGGCGGTATAGCGGGTCAGCAATTCCTCCGGCGTGCCGGCGGCGGCAGCGGTCTCCTGCGTTGCCATGGCAGAAGGCGGCGCATCCCCTTGGTCGCAAGCAGCCACCAGCAGCAGCAGCGGCAAGGCAAGGGAGAGACGGATGGGGGTTGTCATGGCATTCACTCCTTCGGCGGCAATGCCTGCCCAACGGCGGTGGCTTCATCCCGTTCCGGTGTATGGGACGCATCGGCATCGCCATAGCGGGGCAGCGATTCCACCAACGCGACCTCTTCGATCTCTCGGCTGATTTCCAACCCCTTGTCCGCCATGCGCCGCCCACTGGTGAGCACATTGCGTTCAAAGCTGCTGACGAACTTGTTGTAATTCGCCACCGCCGTTTCCAGCCCGCCGCCCACGCGCTTTAGATGTTCGGCGGCCACGCGCAGGCGGTCATACAGTTCGGCCCCCATGCGGCCGATTTCCTTGGCCTCCTTCGCCATCCTGTCCTGCCGCCAGACCTGCGCCACGGTGCGGGCAATGGCGACGAGGTTGGTGGGCGTGGCGAGCAAGACACCGTTCCGGAAGGCAAAATCCCACAGCTCCGGATCGGTTTCGAGCGCGGCGGCGACGAAATGTTCACCCGGCACGAACATCACCACATAATCGGGCGCTTCCTCGAACTGGTTCTGATAGCCCTTGCTGCCCAGCGTCTGCACATGATTGCGCATCGATTTGGCGTGCAGTTCCAGATGGCGGCGCCGTTCCGCATCGTCATCCGCCTCGAACGCGGCCTGATAGGCGTTGAGCGAGACCTTGGCGTCGATCACCAGCTTTTTCTGGCCCGGAACATGCACGATGGCATCGGGCCGCAGCCGCCCGCCATCGGTTTCCATGGAGTGTTCGAGAATGAAGTCGGTGTGCTGCGACAGGCCGCATTGTTCGAGCACATTCTGCAAGGCCCGTTCGCCCCAGCGGCCACGCGCCTTGGGCGCGTTGGTGAGCGAATTGCCCAGCCGCTGCGCCTCGCGCTTCACCTCCTCCTGCCCCTTGCGCATCTCCTCGATCACGCCCGCAAGCTGGCCAAAGGCATCGACGCGCTTTTCCTCCAGCGTGCGCACCTGCTCCTCGTAAGTCTTGAGCCGTTCGCCCACCGGGGCGAGCAGCGCCTTCAGCTTCTCCTCGCCCTTCTCCTCCGACTGGCGGAAGCGTTCATCGGCGCGTTTGAGGAAATCCTCCTGCGCGCGCGTAAGCACCGCATGGCCTGTGTTCTGGAACTCTTTCAGCAAATCCTCGCGCGCCTGGATGAGAAGCCGCTTCTGTTCCTCAAAATGCGCGGCATTGGCTTCCAGCGTGGCGAGCCGTGCAGCCAGCCCTTCCTTCTCGCCACGCGCCCGGTCCAGATCAGCGGCCAGCGCATCGGCGCGTGCCGCGCGCTCGCTCATCGTCGCCAGATCGACTACCAGCTTCTTCGCCTGCTCCTCCCGTTCAGCCGCGGCAGATTTGAGATCAGCCAGCGGACGGCTTGCGAAAAACCAGCCGAGCGCCGCGCCGATCAACAGGGCGACAAGCACGGCGGCGAGGAGTAACAAGGGATCCATAAACATCCGGCACTATGGGAACGAAAAGGGAACCTAACGCAGGCAGAGCGACCGCACAAGCGCGCTGGCCGCTTATCCCCACCCTGCCTATCGCGCGGCGGACGCACAATCCGCTTGAGAAACGCGCCCGCAAAATTGTATGGGGTGCTTACAAATTCAGATTCGCGAAATTTTCGCGGCTGTGAAATGGACTGGTGAAACTTGTGCGGGACGTCACATCCCGCCAGACACGAGAGGACGCCCCGATGCCCACCGATATCGAGATTGCCCGCCAAGCGACGCTGATCCCCATCACCGAAGTGGCGAAGAACGCCGGTGTGCCCGACGACGCGCTGATCCCCTATGGCAAGTACAAGGCCAAGGTCGACACCGCCGCCCTGCCCACCACGGCAAACGGCAAGCTGATCCTCGTCACCGCAATCAATCCCACCCCAGCGGGCGAAGGCAAGACCACCACGTCGGTCGGCCTGTCGGACGCGCTGCACCGCATCGGCAAGAAGGCGCTGCTGTGCCTGCGCGAACCCAGCCTCGGCCCCTGCTTCGGCGTGAAGGGCGGCGGCGCGGGCGGCGGCAAGAGCCAGGTGATGCCGATGGACGAGATCAACCTGCACTTCACCGGCGATTTCCACGCGATCACCAGCGCGCACAACCTGCTGTCGGCCATGATCGACAACCACATCTACTGGGGCAATTCGCTCGATCTCGACCTGCGCCGCGTCACCTGGCGCCGGGTGATCGACATGAACGACCGCGCGCTGCGCCAGATTGTCGGCCCGCTGGGCGGCGTGTCGAACGGCTTCCCGCGCGAAACTGGTTTCGACATCACCGTCGCGTCCGAAATCATGGCGATCCTGTGCCTCGCCGCTGACCTCGAAGACCTCGAAAAGCGGCTGGGCGACATCATCATCGGCTACCGCCGCGACAAGACCCCGGTCTTCTGCCGCGATGTGAAGGCCGAGCGCGCGATGGCCGTGCTGCTCAAGGACGCGATCCTGCCCAATCTGGTGCAGACGCTGGAAAACCGCCCCGCCTTCCTGCACGGCGGCCCCTTCGCGAACATTGCCCATGGCTGCAACAGCGTGATCGCCACAAAGACCGCGCTGCGCATGGCCGACTATGTCGTGACCGAGGCCGGTTTCGGTGCCGACCTTGGCGCGGAAAAGTTTATGGACATCAAGTGCCGTCTGGCGGGCCTGAAGCCCGATGCGGTGGTGCTGGTCGCCACGGTGCGCGCGCTCAAGATGAATGGCGGCGTGTCCAAGGCTGACCTGACCAAGGGCGAGAACGTGGAAGCCGTGCGCAAGGGTGCAGTGAACCTGAAGCGCCACATCGAAAACCTGAAGAAGTTCGGCATCACGCCGACCATCGCAATCAACCACTTCTATCTTGATACCGATGCCGAACTGGCCGTGATCAAGGAAATGGCCGAAAGCTTCGGCGCGGAAGCCGTGATCTGCAAGCACTGGGCCGAAGGCGGCGCGGGTGCGGAGGAGCTGGCGCGCATCGTGGCGGCCAAGGCCGATGCTGGCGCACCCGATTTCAACCAGCTCTATCCGTCCGAGATGAAGCTGGCCGACAAGATCGAGACCATCTGCACCGAAATCTACCGCGCGGGTTCGGTGACCATTCCCGCCGGCGTCCGCAGCCAGCTGAAGCAGTGGGAAGACATGGGCTATGGCCACCTGCCCATCTGCATGGCCAAGACGCAATATTCCTTCAGCACCGATCCCACCGCGCTGGGCGCGCCGGAAAACCACGACGTGGCGATTCGCGAAGTGCGCCTGTCAGCCGGTGCGGGCTTTGTGGTGGCGATTGCGGGCGAGATCATGACCATGCCGGGCCTGCCCAAGGTGCCGAGTGCGGAAGCAATCTACCTCGACGAAAACGGTCAGATCGAAGGGCTGTTCTAAGCCTTTACCGGATTGCCTGACAGCAAAGGGCCGCTCCAGCAATGGAGCGGCCCTTTCGTTTGCCGTGCAGGGAAAAGTCTCCCTTGTGGGGGAGAAGATTCAACCTCAGGCCGCCTGACGGGCCTTTTGCAGCTTCTTGAGCGCCATCGAGCGCTTGAGGCGGCTGAGATGGTCGATGAACAGCACGCCGTTCAGGTGATCCATCTCGTGCTGGATGCACACCGCCATCAGGCCGTCCATCGCCTCCTCATGCACATTGCCGTCAAGGTCTTGCCAGCGCACGCGGCATGTCGCGGGCCTGTCCACATCGGCATAGATATCGGGCACCGAGAGGCACCCTTCCTGATAGCTCTTGGTTTCGGCCGAAGGATCGAGGATTTCCGGGTTCACGAACACGCGCGGTTCGCGCTTGGTCGGTTGGTGATGATGGTGATGGCCATCATGATCACAGGGCTCCGGCTCGGCATCAGGGTCTTCCGGCTGGAGGTCGATCACCAGCAGGCGCAGCGGCACGCCCACCTGAATCGCGGCAAGGCCGATGCCATTGGCGGCATACATCGTCTCGAACATGTCATCGACTAGGACCTTGAGCTGTTCGTCAAACGTGTCGACGGGCTTGGAGACGGTTTTCAGGCGCGGATCGGGCGCTTCGAGGATTTCTAGGATGGCCATGACCATCATTTAGTAGCGGATGGGCGCGCTCGCAAGGCTCCCCCGCCCTGCCTAACCCACCGGCCGCCGCGCCCGCAGCGCCTGCGCCAGCGTCCCTTCGTCGAGGTAATCCAGCTCGCCACCCACCGGCAGGCCATGTGCCAGTTGGGTTATCCGCACGGGATAGACCTCCAGCCGCTCGGCAAGGTAATGCGCGGTCGTCTGCCCTTCCAGCGTGGCGTTCATCGCCAGCACCACCTCGTCCACGCCGCCTTGTGCAACGCGAGCCAGCAGCCGGTCGATGGTGAGGTCTTCGGGCCGCACGCCGTCCAGCGCCGACAGCCTTCCGCCCAGCACATGGTAGCGACCGGTGAACAGCTTTGCCCGGTCGAGCGCCCAGAGGTCTGCCACATCCTCCACGACGCAAAGCGAACGGGCATCGCGGCGCGGATCGGTGCAGATCGCGCAGGGGCTTTGCGTGTCAACATTGCCGCAAGTGGGACATTCGGCCAGCCGGTCACGCACGGCAACCAGCGCCTCGATCACCTGCAGCAGCGCGGTTTCGCGCCGCTTGACCAGCCACAGCACCGCGCGCCGGGCAGAGCGCGGGCCAAGGCCGGGCAATTTTGCCAGCGCTGATGCCAGCGTCTCGATCTCTTGCGATGCCATGGGCAGACAGATAGGGCGAGGCCCAAGGAAAGGCAAAGACCGCCCCATGCAAAAATTGCGCATCATCTATATGGGAACCCCCGATTTCGCGGTGCCCGCTTTGCGCGCGCTGGTCGCGGCGGGGCATGATGTCATCTGCGCCTATACCCAGCCCCCGCGCCCCGGCGGGCGGCGCGGCAAGGAATTGACGCCTACCCCGGTGCACAAGGCGGCAAAGGCGCTGGGCATTCCGGTGCGCCATCCCGCCAGCCTGAAAGGCGCGGCGGAGCAGGCCGAATTTGCCGCCCTTGATGCCGATATTGCGGTGGTGGCCGCCTATGGCCTGATCCTGCCGCAGGCGGTGCTCGATGCGCCGCGGCTGGGCTGCGTGAACATCCATGCCAGCTTGCTGCCCCGCTGGCGGGGCGCGGCCCCGGTGCAGCGCGCGATTCTGGCGGGTGATGCGGAAACGGGGGTTGGCATCATGCAGATGGAAGCTGGCCTCGATACCGGGCCGGTGCGGGCCGAAGCGCGCACGAGCGTGGATGGCAAGACTTGCGCAGAGTTGACCGCCGAATTGGCCGAAATGGGCGCCGCGCTGGTGGTGCAAGTGCTGGCGGATTTCGAAGGCTACCCGGCCCATCCCCAGCCAGCCGAGGGGGTTACCTATGCGCACAAGATAGAAAAAGCGGAAACCCGGCTCGATTTCCGCCATTCCGCCGCGCAGGTGGAACGGCAGGTGCGCGCGTTCCATCCCGCCGCCTGGTTCGAATGGCAGGGCGAGCGTTTCCGCGTTCTTGCCGCCGATATTGTAGAGGGGGCGGGCGAACCCGGCACCGTGATGGACGCAGCGCTCACCACCGCCTGCGGCACTGGCGCAATCCGGCCCACGATTGTGCAACGCGCCGGGCGGCCCGCCATGCCCACCGCCGACCTGCTGCGCGGCTTTCCCATTCCCGCCGGGACGCGCCTCCATTGACCCGCTTTGCCCTCACGCTCGAATTTGACGGCGGCCCGTTCATGGGCCTGCAACGGCAGGACCACGGCCCAAGCGTGCAGCAGGCGGTCGAGGAAGCGGCTTTCCGTGTGACGGGGGAGGATGTGCGGATGCATGCCGCCGGGCGCACCGACAGCGGGGTGCACGCGCTGGGCATGGTGGCGCATATCGATGTTGAAAAGCCGTTTGACCCTTTCCGCCTGATGGAAGCGCTCAATTACCATCTGAAGCCCGATCCGGTGGCGGTGCTGGCCTGCGAGGTGAAGCCGGACGACTGGCACGCGCGCTTTTCCTGCATTGGCCGGGCCTATGAATACCGCATCGTCAACCGCCGCGCGCCGCTGACGCTGGAGAAAGGCAAGGCGTGGGCTGTTACCCGCCCGCTCGATGCAAAGGCGATGCACCAGGCCGCGCAAAGCCTTGTCGGGCGGCACGATTTCACCACTTTCCGGTCCGTCCACTGCCAGTCGCAAAGCCCGGTAAAGACGCTCGACCGGCTCGATGTCAGCCGCGAGGGGGAGCAGGTGATCGTGCGGGCCGAGGCGCGCAGTTTCCTGCATCATCAGGTGCGCAGCATGGTCGGCACGCTGGTGCTGGTGGGGCTGGGTCAATGGCGCGTGGAGCAGGTGGCCGAGGCGCTCCACGCGCGGGATCGCACGGCCCTGGGCCTCAACGCCCCGCCCGATGGGCTGTATTTCGTACGCGCCGTTTATCCCGATTAGAGGCTAGGGCGGCGGCGGGGGCGACGCCGGCGGCGGCTGGCCGCTGGGGGTCACAGTCACCCCGTTGCCGTCCACCCGAATATCCAACCCCACGCCTTCCACGCTGGTCGAAACGGTGGCGCCCTGCCCGTCCACGCTGAGGCGCGTCTGCCCGTCCCCGGTCAGCGGAATATCCTCCAGCCCTTGCACATCGAGCGGCTGCACCGGCCCGCCGGGATCTTCCGATGCGGTGGGGCGCGGTGCGGGCCGGGTCCGTTCGCCCAGCGCACTGGCCATGAAATCGCGCCAAATGCGCGCGGGCAGGCCGCCGCCGGTCAGGCCGCGAATGGGGGAATTGTCGTCATTGCCGATCCACACGCCCACCACCAGCCGGTCCGCCCCCTCGCCCGCATAGCCCACGAACAGCGCGTCGCGGCTGTCCTGCGTGGTGCCGGTCTTGCCGAAATTGGCACTGCGCAGCATTGCTGCGCGGCCCGTGCCGCGGTTGATCGCCTGTCGCAGCATCGCCTCGATATCACCGTGCACGCGTGTGGAAAAACTGTCTGGACCGTCAAACAGCCAGTCCCACCAGCTTTGTTCCGGGCGCGCCAGCGCGTGCGGCTCCACCGGATAGGCATTGCCCGCAATCCCGGCATAGGCGGCCACCAGTTCCATCAGCGTCATTGTGGACGTGCCCAGCGCGAGACTGGGATCGCCCCGGTCGAGCGGAGATGTGACGCCCAGCGCGCGCGCCATGTCGATCACCGCATCATCGCCCACCTGCGCCTGCAGGCGAACGGCGGCGACATTCGAACTTTGCGCAAAGGCATCGGCCAGCGTAATCTGCTCGGAATAACGCCCATTGGCGTTGCGCGGGCGGTAGGAACCCTCCACAATCTCCGCATTGGAAATGACATCGTCAGGCCGCCAGCCTGCTTCCAGCGCGGCGAGATAGACAAACAGCTTGAAGGTCGATCCGACCTGCCGCCGCGCCTGCGTGGCGCGGTTGAATGGTGACTTGGCGTAATCGGTCCCGCCAATCATCGCCACCACCTCGCCATTGGGACGCATCGCCACCAGCGCCACCTGCGCCCCGCGCAAGGGTGCGCGCTGCACCGCCTGCCGGGCAATGTTCTGGAGCCGCGAATCGAGCGTCGTCGTCAGCGTCTGGCTGATATAACCCACCTCGCTGCGCGCCCGCGCCTCCGGCAGCGCCCAGTCGGCAAAATAGGTGCCGGTGGGCAGATTGTCGCGGCTGCGTCGCACATCGAGCCTTGGCACCGGCATGGCGTCAGCCTGTTCCTGCGTCAGATAGCCGGCCGCCACCATGGCCCCCCGCACCAGCGCCATGCGCCGCGCTGCCGCATCGGGATTGCGCGTGGGGGCAAGACGGCTGGGCGCCTGCAACAGCCCCGCCAGCATGGCTGCCTGTTCGGGCCGCAGGTTTTCGGGCTGGCGGTAGAAATAGTGCAAGGACGCGGCGCGCAGGCCATAGGTGTTGTCGCCGAAATAGGCGTTGGACAGATATCTTTCGAGAATCTCATCCTTGGTCAGCCATGCCTCCAGCCAGAAGGCGATCAGCATTTCGCGCGCCTTGCGCGTCAGCGTCTGTTCGGGAGTGAGGAAGGTGAACTTGGCCAGTTGCTGCGTGATCGTGGAACCGCCGCCCACCCCGGTCAGCGCCGCGCGCGCAATACCGCGCGGATCGACGCCCCAATGGCTGTAAAAGCGCCGGTCCTCGATGGCGAGGAAGGGCTGTATGACATGCGGGGGCAGCTTGGCCACCTCCACCGGTTCGTCCACAATCGCGCCGCTGCGCGCAATCGGTGTGCCGTCGCTGGCGAGCAGAGTGATCTGCGGCGGGGCGATGGGTTGCAGCGATTTTGACAGCGGCGCGGTGATCGCCAGATAGCCGACCAGCAGGATGAAGGCGAAAAGCACGCCCGCCACGCCGCGCACGATCCACCAGCGCAGGGGACGCCCGTGCCAGAACCGTCCGGTTTGCGGCGCAGCGGCGGATGTCGCAGCGCCTTCGGGCAAGGGCCATGCCGCGCCTGTCTCCTCGCCCGCATATTGCGGATGCCAGGGCGCGCTTTCCAATACGGAAGTTTCGGCAGCCACGGCTGATCTGTCCGCCTTCGCAGAGCGATCAGGCTGCCTGAAAATTGCGCGAAGCCACCTCATTCTGCACACTGTATTACCCCATCAATACAGCATTGGGTAGTCCCAATCGGCCACCCTGCGCCGCCATCCCACGTGCGATTGAAAAAGGCGTTTGCGCTTGCGCCCGCGCTGGCGTTTAATGCGGGCGACAACATGAGAGGGCACCGGCGAGACAGCCGGGCGGGGAGAGGATAATGCAAAAAAGGTTCGCCCTTGCGGCGGCTTTGGTTTCGAGTCTGTGGGCGATGGTGGCGTTTGCTCCTCCAGTCGAGGCCCACCATTCCTTCGCCATGTTCGACCGCACGCGCGTGGCCACGATCAGCGGCACGGTGCGCGAATTCCAGTGGACCAATCCGCACGCCTATATCCAACTGATCGTGCGCGACGCATCGGGGCACGAGGTGGAATACAGCCTCGAAATGGGCGCGCCCATGTATCTCTATGCGCGCGGCTGGCGTCCGCGCACGCTGCGCCCCGGATCGCAGATCAATGTGCAATACAACCCGCTGCGCAGCGGGGAGCCGGGCGGCGTGGTGCTGGAAGTGACCGATCAGGCGGGCAACCGCGTGGGGACCAACCAGTGAAGACCGCGGCGCTCGCGCTTGCCGCCGCCGCCGCGCTTGTCGCTCTGCCTGTAGCCGCGCAGGAGACCGCCGCTCCGGCCGACCGTGTGGCAGCCTTTGCCGCCTTGCCGTACTGGCCGGGTTACTGGGTGGCGGAAGATCAGGCCGGCACGACCATCACCGGTCTTGCTCCGCTGGCCACCGCGTCCACCGGCAGCTCGTTCTCGGTGCCGATCATGCCGCTGCGCGCCACCGACGCCCGGTGGAACGCGGAAGGGCGCCGGCGGTGGGACGAAGTGCGCCAGAGTGCCGGGGGACGCAAGGCGACCGGCTGGGGCTTTCCGATGATGATGGGCTCGGCCACGCCGCTGCGCTTCCTGATAACGCCCGAAGAAACGATCATCATCAATTTCTACAACGAGGCGCGCTACATCTACACCGATGGCCGGCCCATGCCGCCCGAAGAAGACCTGTGGCCGACCACCTATGGCACCTCGATCGGCCGTTGGGAGGGCGACACGCTGGTGATCGAAACGGTGATGGTAAGCACACCTTCGGACTTTTTCCACGGCTCCCCGCCGTTCAGCGAGAACGCGCGTTATGTGGAGCGCATTCGGCTGGACGGACCAGACCGGCTCACGCTGGAAATGACCGTCACCGATCCCGAAACGCTGGAAGAACCATGGACCGCGCACGCAGCCTGGGTGCGCGACCCCGGTTTTGACCGGCAGATCACGCTCGACTGGACGAACGACCGCACCGGCAATGAGGATGGCCTCAACACCATCGAACTCGCGCCGGTGCAATAGGGGGAAACTGGACATGCCGATCAAAGCCGCGATCATTCCGTTCGCCGCCGCCTGCCTTACGCTGGGTTCGCCTGCGCTGGCGCAGCACCTGGAACCGGGCGAAGTCGCCACCACCATACCCGCCATTCCCGGCGTAATGGCCGCCGGTGCACATTGGCAGACCATCTGGACCGGCCCGATGACCGCCGACGGCATGACCACCGCACCCGATGGCGCGATCCTGTTCGCGCAGGAACAGAGCAACGCCATCTGGCGGCTCTGGCCCGATGGGCGGGCCTTTGTCGAATATCCCTATGTGCTGGGTGCAGGGGCGGTTTCGGTCGATGCGCAGGGGCGCGTGCTGGCGGTGGAACGCGGCTGCACCGATCCCGGCCTTGGCGGCCTCACCTGCTCGCAGCCTTCACGCATCGTGCAACTGGGCGAGACGCGCAGGGTCATTGCCGACGCCTTTGCCGATGGCTCCTCGCTGGGGCGGCTGAACGATCTTCATGCCGATGGGCGTGGCGGTGCCTGGTTCACGCAAGGCGCGCTGTATCACGCCGCCGCCGATGGCACCGTCACCACGGTGGCAACCATGGATGCCTTTGCCAACGGCGTGGTCACCAGTCCCGATGGCCGAACGCTGTATGTGACGGACAGCCGCACCATCCGCGCCTTTGATATCGATTCGGACGGCCGCCCGTCGGGGGCGCGGGTCTTTGCCACGCTCTCGCGCGACACGCAGGGATTTGGCGGGGATGGCATGGCGGTGGACGCGACGGGCCGGCTTTATGTCACGGGCGACGCGGGCATCTATGTCTTTGCGCCCGATGGAACCGAGCTGGGCGTGATCCCCGCGCCGCGCCGCACGATCACGCTGGCCTTTGGCGGGCCGGATCGCCGCCAGCTCTATGTGGGGGCGATGGGCGCATCCACGCCTGCGGGCCTCGCCTGGGCAACGCCGCAAGGCGTGCGCAACGTGGCGATGACGATCTATCGGCTGGATATGGAAGCCAGCGGCCCGCGCTGAGACATCGGCGCTGAGACATCGGCACTGGGCGTCAGGCCAAGTCAGGCCGCCTTTGGCGCGATATTCAGCGTGCGGCGCAGATGGTCGAGCACGGCCTCGTGCAGCGGCTGCTCAAAGGCGATGCCGGCATGGGCATCTTCCACCCACACCACCTCGCCCGGCTGATAGGAAAGACCCGGCAGCTTGACGAGCACCCGGCTGCCCGGTTCCGCCACCGCGCGGCGGCGGTCCACCATGCAGCCGCCATGCGACAGGTCGAGCACTTCGAGTTCCTGTGCACCGCCCGTCGAAAAGCGGATCGTTGCCACCAGTTTTCCGGCAAGATCACCGATGCGGTTGCTGGTCATCGCACAACTCCCCAATGGCGGCCGCAGCAGGAGACTGCGCGCTGTTGAGCTGTTTTTAACCGCAAACGGAAAGCAAAGCCTTAAGAACAGGATTTACGTGAACTTAACCCTGACTTCGGCCTGCATCAGGCCTTGGCCACAACGCTTTCGGGCAATTCTACGCCGAATACGCGCTGATAATATTCCGCCACAAGCATTCGCTCCGCCTCGTCGCACTTGTTGAGGAAAGTGAGGCGGAAGGCAAAGCCCGGATCGTTGAAAATCTTTGTGTTCTCGGCCCAGCTGATCACGGTGCGCGGGCTCATCACGGTGGAAATATCGCCGTTGATGAAGCCTTGCCGCGTCAGATCGGCCACGCGGATCATGTCGGCCACCAGCTTGGGATCGAGATCGGTCTTGGCGCCCACGATCTCGCGCTCGGTTTCCTGCGGCAGATAGTTGAGCGTGGTGACGATGTTCCAGCGGTCCATCTGGCCCTGGTTGATCGCCTGCGTGCCGTGATACAGCCCGCTGGTATCGCCAAGGCCCACCGTGTTCGCGGTGGCGAACAGGCGGAACCACGGGTTCGGCCGGATCACGCGATTCTGGTCGAGCAGGGTCAGCTTGCCCGCCTGTTCCAGCACGCGCTGGATCACGAACATCACGTCCGGGCGGCCTGCATCGTATTCGTCAAACACCAGTGCCACCGGGTGCTGGAGCGCCCAGGGCAGCAGGCCTTCGCGAAACTCGGTCACCTGCAATCCGTCGCGCAGCACGATGGCATCGCGGCCCACCAGATCGATACGGCTGATATGCGCATCAAGATTGATGCGGATGCACGGCCATTTCAGACGCGCGGCCACCTGTTCAATATGCGTCGATTTGCCGGTGCCGTGATAGCCCTGCACCATGACGCGGCGGTTGTGGGCAAAGCCTGCCAGAATCGCCAGCGTGGTATCTGGATCGAAGACATAGGTTTCATCGAGATCAGGCACGCGGTCATCCGCCTGGCTGAAGGCGGGCACCTTCATGTCGATATCGACACCAAAGGTTTCGCGCACGTCGATTTCGGTATCCGGCGCGGCCATCAGCGTGCCGGATTGATCTGCTGTGGTGGTCATGTCGTTCATCTCAGCGGCGTGACTAGGGCGAGAGGATGCGGGCTGCAAGGGTAAAGGCAGCCCTCCTTTGCCAAGGCGCGGCACGCGGCAGCGGAAGTGACAACCGGGCAACACCATGTGATGAATACACTTTGCGTGATAGGCGCCGCTTGTTCGCCGTAGAAAACAGGATTAGGGTCGAGACTCAATCAGAGCCAGAAAGCCACGGCGGCGGCAAGGCATACGGCGGATAGGAAGTTTCTGGCG